>NZ_JBHXLL010000025.1:0-127531 GCF_042721415.1 Kitasatospora sp. NPDC058444
CCTGGGGGAAGACGACGCTGACGTTGTCGAGGGCGACGACGCGGGTCTCCCCCTCCCCGTAGACCTTGTTCAGGCCGGTGGCGCGGGCGGCCGCCCGCCCGGTGTGGACGGCGGTTGCGGGGAAGGTCACGTGGACTCCTGGAATGGGCTAACGGAATGTTTAACTCCGTAACATCATCCCAAGCTGTTCGAGCGCGATGTGTATGCCGCGCGGACGGTCGGCCCCCGCCCACCCGGCGGGGTGGCGGGGGCGATCTCCTCCTCAGGTATGACCCGGTCCCTGAGGACCAAGGGCCCGTCCGACGGCCCCGGCCTACTCGACCGCCACCCCGAAGGCCGCCGCCAGCCCGGCCAGGCCGTTCGTCACCGCCCGCCCGGACGGGCTGAACTCCCAGCCGCCGGCGGCCCGGCGGAACGCCCCGAGCACCATCGCGCTGTCCGGCACCCCGCCGGTCGGGCCCGCCCAGGTGTCCGGACCGCCCGCGCCCGGCCCGTACCCGGCGGCGAGAGCCAGCCCGTGCACGTAGCCGAGCGGCAGCGCCGGGTGATCCTCCTCCTCGGTGGACACGGCGACCACCACCTCCTCGACGGCGGCCGGCAGCCGGTGCAGGTCCAGCGCCAACCGGGCCGCCCGGGTCGGCTCACCCGGCACCGAGTGGGTCGGATGCAGCCGGACGGCGCCGTCCGGGTCCTGCGGGCTGTTGAAGAACACGAAGTGCTCGTCGCTCAGCACCCGGCCGCCGGCGCACAGGAAGGCGGTGACGTCCAGCTCCACCGCGTCCCCGCCGGCCGTCCGGCTCTGCCAGCTCACCGTGAGGGCGGTCTCGCCGGTCGCACGGGGGCCGCCGTTCGCGGCGGCGGCGTCGGTGGCGCCGGTCGCGCCGCCGGCGCCAGTGCCCCTCGCGGTGCCGTCGCCGAGGCGCCCGCGCAGGCCCTGCTCGGCGAGCAGCGCGACCAGCTCCGGCCCGGTCACCAGGGTCAGCGGCTTGCCCTCGATGTAGCTGTACGAGCCGCGGCCGAAGCCCGCGGTGGTGACCAGGATGCCCTTGTTCGCGCCGTGGTGGCGGACGGTGGACTCCAGGTCGCGCACCGCCGTCGGCGGGACGGTCTTCCGGTAGCGCTTCGCCTGGACCACGATCTTGCCGCCGGTCACCGGGTCCAGGTCCACGGCCACCACGTCCACCCCGACGTCGCCGCTGCGGGCCGTGGTCATCACCTCGAAGCCGCGCAGCCGGAACAGCTCGGCGATCAGGTCCTCGAAGTCCAGCGGGTCCATCTCGAACAGGTCCGGCTCGTCCTCGCCGCCGTGCCCGGCCAGGCTCCCGCCGACGCTCTGCGGCCGCCGGTCCGGGCGCACCTCGTCCAGCCGCTCCGGGCGCGCCGACAGCCGGCCGCCCAGGCCCTGGAAGCACTCCACCGGCGCCACCCGGTCCAGCGCCAGGCCCGCGAAACCGGCCCGCGTCGCGGTCAGGGTGGAGACGAAGCGCTCGGCCTCCCGGCCGGTCGCCGGGTCGATGCCGAGGACGAAGCCGTTCAGCACCACCGAGTCCAGCAGCCCGTCCCGGTCCGCCCGGAACAGCTCCGCCGCCACCCGCAGCGCGGACTGCGCCAGCACCTCCCGGTACAGCGCCTTGCGCTCCGTCGCCGGGCGGGCCACCTCGGCCTCGCGGTCGTCCGACTTCACGTACCGCACCCGGGCGGCGGCCGGCACCACGTCCGGCCCCGGCAGCTCCCAGTCCACCACCAGCTGGCGGCTCCCGGCGTCGAACGCCGCCACCAGCCGGTGCGGGAAGCCCTCCGGCCAGGCCGCCGAGGCGTACAGGCCCGCCGTGAAGTACTCCTGCACCGCCTCCGGCTCACCCGCCCGCAGCCGGCGCAGCAACTCCTCGGTCCCCGCGGCCAGTTCCTCCTGCTGCCGGCGGGACTGCTCGACCCAGGTCAGGTACTCCCGGTGGTAGGCGGCCAGCCGCTGCTGCCGGTCGGCCTCCCGGGCCTGGGCGGCGTACCAGTCCTGCTCGAACCGGGCCCGGGCCTGCGCCAGGTACTGCTCGTACTGCCGCCGCACACCCGGGTTGCGGGCCTGGACCTGGTCCGGCGGCGGCACGAAGTACCGGTCCGAGGACTGGTCCGGCATCGGCACCGGCTCGCCCAGCGGACCGGGATCGAACGACGGCACCGCCCGGGGCGCCAGCAGGGCCTGCGGACCGAAGGCCGGTGCGGCCAGCCCGGCGGCCAGCAGCCCCCTCAACTCCGCGACCCGGGCGTCCAGTTCGGCCGTCCGCCGGGCCACCTCCGCCTCCCGCGACTGCTGGTGGGCGCGCTGCGCCTCGCGCTCGTCGCGGGCCGCCGCCTTCTGCGCCTCGCGCTGCTCCCGCTCCCGGCGGCGTAGCTCCGCCTCTTCGGCGCGCCACCGGGCCTCCTCCCGGCGCTGCTGCTGTCGCTGCGCCTCCGCCCAGATCGCCAGCACCCCGCTGCTCCGCCGCCCCGACACCGTCCGTCCACCCCATTCGCTTCGCGCCGACCATCGGGCGGCCGCCGCGGCGCCGCCTCCCGGCCGCGCCGCCGACCGCGCCCGCCACAATAGAACGTGAACACCCCGCCGGGCCAAGCGCCGGTGACCTGCGGGACTTTCGGGCGGGGTGGCGGCTCCGGAGGGTGCGGCGGCCGGGGTGGCGGAAAGCCGACGTGGGCCTGTCCGGCGGTGTGTCGCCGGACAGGCCCACGGTCACCCGGCCCGTGCTGTCGCAGGGTCAGGAGGAGACGGCGTCGGCCTTCTGGATGGTCGCGCCGAGGTCGCACCAGGTGGTCGAGGTGCCGCCGGACTCGGCGCGGGTGCCGTAGTGGGTGTAGTTGCCGTAGCCCGGCTTGTAGCAGACGATCCGGCCGGTGAAGGCCGAGCCGACGCAGCGGATCGAGGCGCCGGCGTGGCCGCCGCTGCCGGTGAAGTAGGACGGCGCGTTGCAGCTCAGCGCGGTCGTGGTGGCCGAGGCCGGCGCGGCGGCCAGGACCAGGCCCGAGGCGGCGAAGGCGAGAGAGCCGGTGACGGCGGCGGCACGCTGGAGGATGCGCATGGTTGTTCCCTTCCCGGAGCGGATCGTTCGTGGGGGAGGTGCTGGTGAGGACGCTAGCCGTGCGGCTTGACGCGGTCACGTCGACTCGATGGTCCGTCGAGGGCGGCTCGACCGGACGTCCGGTCTCCGGGCCCTGGCCTGCGCGAACGCCGTTCGCGGCCGCCGCCGGGCGGCCCGCTCTGTCGGTGGTGCCGGGTAGGGTCGTCTGCTACCGACGGCAAGGAGAACCGTGACGATCCCCCCGCAGCACCCGCCTCACCCGCAGTCGCAGGCGCGCCCGGCCGGCTGGATCTCCACCGGCCTGAGCTGGCGGGACGGCCGCGCCGTGCTCGGGGCCGCGCGCGGCGCCCAGGTGCACGAGCGCGCCGTGGAGCCGGGGGCGGAGGTCGGCTGGCTGCTGGGCGGTCCGCGCCGCTGCGTCGGAGCCTGGCTGGTCGGGGCGACGGAGCGCACGCCCTGCCCGCACCACGCGGTGATCGATCCGGCGGGAGGCGCGACGCAGTGCCCGGCGTGCCAGAGCGTGGACCGCGGCCTCGCCCTCGCCCGGGACCAGATCCTCGACGACGGCCGCACCTATCTGCTCTACCTCGCCTGGTTCGGCGAGGGCCTGCTCAAGGTCGGCCTGACGGCCGAGCAGCGCGGCGACAGCCGACTGCTCGAACAGGGCGCGCTGGCCTACGCGTTCACCGCCCGCGGCGCCCTGCCGGCCGTCCGGCGCGCCGAACTCACCGTCGCCGCCTCGGGCCTGGCCCGCGAGCGGTACAAGTCCCGCCTCAAGACCGAGCAGTGGTGGTCGCACGGCGACGCCCCGCACCGCCGTACGGTGCTCGCCGAGGCCCGCGCCCAGGCGCACCGGTTGCTGGACGGCCATGCCGTGGAGCTGCTCGCCGACCGCCCGGTGGTCGACCACGTCGAGCGCTACGGTCTGGCCGACGGAGCCCCGCAGGCGTACCGGGAGATCGCCGGACTGGCCGACGGCGCGGTCCTCGCGGGCCGGCTGCGGCCGCCGGTGGGCCGGCACCTCTTCCTGGACCAGGCGGACGGCTCCGGCCCCCTGCTGCTGGACACCCGGCTGCTCACCGGCTGGGCGCTCGGCCCGGTCACCGGCCGCGGCTCCGAGGGCCTGACCCTGCGCGAGCGACTGCGTCCGCCGGAGCCGGACACCCAGGAGGCGCTGTTCTGAGGCCTCCCGGGGAACCGCCCTGACCAGCGTGGTTGCGTAAGAAAACCGCAAGGCCCTAACCTCGGCCTTGCGGTTTTAATTTGCTACCACTTTGGAGCGAGCCACGCCATGATCGCCGCCCACGAGACCTTCGACGGCACCTTCCCGTACCGACCGCACTTCAGCACGGCCGCCGGCTTCCCCATGCACTACGTGGACGAGGGCGCCGGGCCGGTGGTGCTCTGCCTACACGGTGAACCCACCTGGGGCTACCTCTTCCGCGACCTGATCCGCCGCCTGGCCCCGACCCACCGGGTGGTCGTCCCCGACCACATGGGCTTCGGCAAGAGCGCCACCCCGGCGGACCGGACCTACCGGCTGCAGGACCACGTCGACAACCTGGAGGCACTGGTCCTCGACCTCGACCTGCGTGAACTCACCCTGGTCCTGCACGACTTCGGCGGTCCGGTCGGCATGGGCCTGGCCGCCCGCCGCCCGGAGCTGATCACCCGGGTGGTGAGCCTCAACGGGCCCACGCCGTTCGGACAGCCCGGTCTCGGCGCGGCGCTCGCCGCCAACGCGGCCGAGTCCCCGTGGTTCGGCTGGATCGCCCGGGCGCACGCCGACGGCAGTCTGGACACCGTCCTCGGCGAACTCGGCTACACCATCCTCAGCACCCTGAAGCTCAACGGCTTCGAGAACAACGCCCTGATCACCGACACCTGGCTGGCCGCCTACGGCGCGGCCTTCCCCTCCCGCGCGGAGGCCGCGGGCGCGATCGGCTGGGCCGAGGGCTTCGCGACCGGGGCGCACACCTTCGAGGCCCCGAGCCCGGAGGCCCGCGCGGCGCTCGCCGCCCTGCCCGCCCTCGCCCTCTGGGGCGCAGCCGACCGCACGCTCGCCGCCCACCACTTCCTGCCCCTGTTCGCCGAGGCCTTCCCCCGCGGCCGGATCCTCCGGCTCCCCGGCGTCGGCCACTACAGCCCCGAGGACGCCCCGGACACCGTCGCCGACCAGGTGGAACGCTTCCTCGCCGAGACGAGCCGGGCGGCGTAGCCCGCCGCCCGGCTCCGGACCCCGGCCGGCCTCGGTACGCCCGGCCTCGGTACGCCCGGCCCCGGCCGACCGCTCAGCCGCTGAGCAGGGCGAGGAGCTGGTTCGCCAGCCCCAGCGCGGGCGCCGCGGCCTCGCCGAGGCTCTGGGCCACACCGGCCAGCAGGAGCAGGGTGTTGCGCCGGCTCCTCGGCTCCTCCGCGGCGGGGCTGGTCAGCACCGGCAGGGCCTCCGCGAGGCTCTGCCGGTCCGCCGCCTGGAGCCGGCTGTCCCGGGCCAGGTCGGTGACCACAGCGGCGAGCCGGGCGAACAGCGCGGCGACCTCCGGCGGCAGGGCCTGGTCGGCGGCCGGGCCGTTGTTGTGCTGGATGCCGATGTTGTTGCTGCCGCCGTGCATGGTGACCCGGTCGCCGTACTGGACGTCCGGACGCTCGTTGTCGTTCACTTGCTGACTCCCGTGTTTCCCTGGCCGCCGTAGATGTTGACGCTGTCGCCGAACTGGTACTGCCGCAGGTCCACGCTGATGGTCTGGACGACCTGCTGGAACTCGGCCTGCGGGTTCTCGATCGCGCGGGTGATGGTGGCCTGCAGTTCGAACGCCGGCTCCGCGGTGAGCCAGGCCAGCACCGCGGTCGGCGGGCCGGCCGTGTCCACGGCCAGCACGTACAGGTCGGGCCGGCGCAGCACCGGCCAGGTGAAGATCAGGAAGTAGACCGCCACGAGGATCACCGCGACGAGGACCAGCGTGCCGGACCCGGACTCCGAGGACGAGCTGTCGGCGGCCTGCGCGATCACGAACACGGGCAGGAAGACGACCAGGGCGAAGGCGAGCAGCCGCAGGAGCGCGCGGCGCCGGCCGGGCACGATCAGGGAGGTGCCGACCCGGGCCACGTTGGCCAGCGGGTACGCGGCCTGCCCGATCCAGAGAATGCGGTTGGTGACCGCGACGCGGGTGGTGGTCGGGGTGCCGCTGGGACCGCTCGCGAAGGCCGGCGGCGGGGCGGTGGGCGGGGGCGGCCCGAACGGGGCCGGTGTCGGCGGCCCGCCGGGCGGAGGCGGCGGAACGAACGGGAAGGAGCCGGTCTGGCCGGCCCGGGTCGAATCGGTAGGATCGGTCGGCTGCATGGCCATGTCCCCCAATACTGTCGTGCAGGGGAGGACAATGTGCCAGCACGGTCCGGGTCTGCACAAGTTCATTGCCGTACCCGGTAACTGACATATCGTCGGTTCGTATGCCCTGGCCCCGCCGACCGCGGTCCGTCAGCTCAGCTTGCCCCGGACCACGCCCGGGCCGGAGCGGGCCCGGCGGGACAGCGGCGGGCGGGACGGGCGGACGTCGGCGCGGGCCGGCTGCTCGGCCGCCTCCCCGGCCCGCCCGGCCAGCGCGGCCCGGGCGGCGGCCAGGGCGACCCGGGCGAGCAGCGGGTCCTCCCGGACACCGGCCGTGTGCTTGGCGCTCTGGCAGGCGGTGCACCAGACCGGCGAGGCCGGCCCGTCCGGGTACACCATCTCCTCGGGCGGCAGGTAGTGCCCACCGCACTCGACGCACTCGAAGACGAACCTCATCCGACGATCACCGTCCCGGATCCGTGGCACCGACCGCAGGGCGACCAGAAGGTGTGGACGCTGGGCACCATGCTTCCTTCCTCGTCCAGTTCGACCGTTGCCTCGGTCTTCTGGGTCCCCCCGGACCCTCCGCATCCGGCACAGGACTGAACCTCGGGCATATGCCGTCCTTCCGTTGCGGAGCACCACCGTAGCGCGATTCTCCGTCAGGAAGCACCGCCCGCGGGGATCCACCACCCGTACGGGTAGCGCGGATCGCCGCCGCGCGCCCCGTGCCGCCACGGGTGTCGGCCCCCCGCCTGAGCACCAGAGCGAGGGGCCGACCGCGGAGGGGGAGCCGTCAGCCGCGGGCGGCCCGCAGGAACTCCCGGTTCATCGCCGCGATGCTGGGCAGCGGGATGCCCTTGGGGCAGGCGGTGGCGCACTCACCGGTGTTGGTGCAGCCGCCGAAGCCCTCGGCGTCCATGGCCGAGACCATGTTCCGCACCCGGGCGGCCCGCTCCGGCGCGCCCTGCGGCAGCACGTTGAGGTGCACCACCTTGGCGGAGGTGAAGAGCATCGCCGAGCCGTTCGGGCAGGCCGCCACGCAGGCGCCGCAGCCGATGCACTCGGCGTGCTCGAAGGCGGTGTCGGCGACCTCCTTGGGGACGGGCGTGGCGTGCGCCTCGGGGGCGCTGCCGGTGGGGGCGGTGATGTAGCCGCCGGAACCGATGATCCGGTCGAAGGCCGAGCGGTCCACCACCAGGTCCTTGACCACCGGGAACGCCGCCGCCCGCCAGGGCTCGACGTCGATGGTGTCGCCGTCCCGGAAGTGCCGCATGTGCAGCTGGCAGGTGGTGGTGCGCTCGGGGCCGTGCGCCTGGCCGTTGATGACCATGCCGCAGGCGCCGCAGATGCCCTCGCGGCAGTCGTGGTCGAAGGCGACCGGCTGGTCGCCGCGGGTGATCAGCTCCTCGTTGAGGGTGTCCAGCATCTCCAGGAAGGACATGTCCGGGCTGATCCCGCCGACCTGGTAGGTGGTCATCGAGCCGGGTGCGTCCGGGCCCGCCTGGCGCCAGATGCGCAGGGTGAGGTTCATGCGTAGCTCCGCTGGGTGGGGTGGACGTACTCGAAGTCGAGTTCCTCGCGGTGGAGGACGGGGGCCGCGCCGGTTCCGGTGAACTCCCAGGCGGCGGCGTAGGAGAAGTCCTCGTCGCGGCGGGCGGCCTCGCCGTCGGGGGTCTGGCTCTCGGTGCGGAAGTGGCCGCCGCAGGACTCGGCGCGGTGCAGCGCGTCCAGGCACATCAGCTCGGCCAGTTCGAAGTAGTCGACGAGCCGGTTGGCCTTCTCCAGCGACTGGTTGAGCTCCTGCCCGGTGCCGGGCACCTTGATCCGGCGCCAGAACTCCTCGCGCAGCAGCGGGATCCGCTCCAGTGCCCGCCGGAGTCCGGCCTCGTCGCGGGCCATTCCGCACTCGTCCCACAGGAGTCCGCCGAGTTCGCGGTGGAAGGAGTCCGGGGTGCGGTCGCCGTTCACCGCGAGGATCAGGTTGAGCCGGTCCTCGACCTCGGCCTCCACCTCGGCGAGCACCGGGTGGTCGGCGGGCACGGCCGGCAGCGGGTGGCGGGCCAGGTAGTCGTTGACGGTCGGTGGCAGCACGAAGTAGCCGTCGGCCAGGCCCTGCATCAGGGCGCTGGCGCCGAGCCGGTTGGCGCCGTGGTCGGAGAAGTTGGCCTCCCCGATGGCGAACAGGCCCGGGACGGTGGTCTGCAGGTCGTAGTCGACCCAGAGCCCGCCCATCGTGTAGTGGATCGCCGGGTAGATCCGCATCGGCACCCGGTACGGGTCCTCGGCGGTGATCCGCTCGTACATCTCGAAGAGGTTGCCGTACTTGGCCTCGACGGCGTCCCGGCCCATCCGGCGGATCGCGTCGGCGAAGTCCAGGTAGACGCCCTGGCCGCCGGGGCCGACGCCGCGGCCCTCGTCACAGACGTTCTTGGCGGCCCGGGAGGCGATGTCGCGCGGCACCAGGTTGCCGAAGGACGGGTAGATCCGCTCCAGGTAGTAGTCCCGTTCCTCCTCCGGGATCTGCCCGGGCGGCCGGTCGTCGCCCTTCGCCTTGGGCACCCAGATCCGGCCGTCGTTGCGCAGCGACTCGCTCATCAGGGTGAGCTTGGACTGGTGGTCGCCGGAGCGCGGGATGCAGGTCGGGTGGATCTGGGTGAAGCACGGGTTGGCGAAGTACGCGCCGCGCCGGTGCGCCCGCCAGATCGCGGTGGCGTTGGAGTTCTTGGCGTTGGTGGAGAGGTAGAACACGTTGCCGTAGCCGCCGCTGGCGAGCACCACGGCGTCCGCGGTGTGGCTGCGGATCTCGCCGGTGACGAGGTCGCGGGCGACGATGCCGCGGGCCCGGCCGTCGACCACCAGCAGGTCGAGCATCTCGGTGCGCGGGTGCAGCTCCACGTTCCCGGCGGCGATCTGCCGGGAGAGCGCCTGGTAGGCGCCGAGCAGCAGCTGCTGGCCGGTCTGGCCGCGGGCGTAGAAGGTCCGGGAGACCTGGACGCCACCGAAGGACCGGGTGTCCAGCAGGCCGCCGTACTCACGGGCGAAGGGCACGCCCTGGGCCACGCACTGGTCGATGATCTCCACCGACACCTGGGCCAGCCGGTGCACGTTGGACTCGCGGGCGCGGAAGTCGCCGCCCTTGACGGTGTCGTAGAACAGCCGGCGGATCGAGTCGCCGTCGTTGCGGTAGTTCTTGGCCGCGTTGATGCCGCCCTGGGCGGCGATCGAGTGGGCCCGCCTGGGGGAGTCCTGGAAGCAGAACTGGACGACGTGGTAGCCCTGTTCGGCCAGGGTGGCGCCGGCCGCGCCGCCGGCCAGGCCGGTGCCGACCACGATCACGGTGTGCTTGCGCCGGTTGGCCGGGTTGACCAGCTTGGCGTCGAACCGCCGCTGGTCCCACCGCTGTTCGATCGGCCCGGCGGGGGCCTTGGCGTCGGCGACCGGCTCGCCGAGGGTGTACTCCAGGTAGCTCGCGTCCGTGCCGCTCACGTCACCGCTGCCGCTCACTTCACCACTGCTGCTCACTTCACCACTCCGGTCATCACGGCCACGGGGACGGACAGGAACCCGGCCGTCAGCACCAGGGCCAGGCCGTTCGCGATCAGCTTGAGCGCCCGGTCGCGGCGGGCGTTGTTGGCCCCGAGGGTCTGCGCGGCGCTCCAGAACCCGTGCCGGATGTGCAGGCCGACGGCCAGCATCGCGACGACGTAGAACACGTCGACGTACCAGCGGCCGAAGGAGGCCACGATGTTCTGGTACGGGTGGCCGTGCTCGGCGGCCGGGTTCACGGTCAGCGTGGTGAGGTCCAGGACGTGCCAGACGATGAACAGCGCCAGGATCACCCCGCCCCAGCGCATGGTCCTCGTCGCGTAGCTCGCCCGGCGCCGCCGGTGGACGTACCCGCTCGGGCGGGCCGCGAGGTCGCGGCGGCTCAGCTGGTACGCGGAGACGCCGTGCAGCACCACGGCGGCCAGCAGGCCGGCCCGGGCGATCCACAGGAACCACTCGTGGCCCAGGAAGGGCTGTCCGATGGTGCGCAGCCAGGCCGCGTAGCCGTTGATGTCGTCCGGGCCGAAGAACACCTTGAGGTTCCCCAGCATGTGCGCGACCAGGTACAGCAGCATGGCCAGTCCGGTGACGGCCATGACCGCCTTCTTGCCGACGGTCGACCGCCACAGGGTCGCCAGGGTGGACGGATGCCGGGCCGTCCGAGTCGCGGTTGTCATGGCTGCAACGGTAGGGACGGAGCCTTGGGTACGTCCAAGACATGATGCGGCTTGTCACGATAGGCAGTGACTATCGAAGCGGCCTATCCTGGCCCTGTGCAGCTCCAGCAACTCCGCTACTTCCTGGCCGTCGCCGAGACCCGGCACTTCACCCGGGCCGCCGAGGCGGCACACGTCGCCCAGCCGTCACTCTCGCAGCAGATCCGGTCGCTGGAGCGGGAGTTGGGCGCCGAACTGTTCCACCGCACCCGGGGCAACATCGCGCTGACCGACGCCGGGGACGCCCTGCTGCCGCTGGCCCGGCGCATCCTCGCGGACACCGAGAGCGCCCGGCTGGCCGTGCAGGAGACGGTCCAGCTGCGCCGCGGCCGGGTCCGGCTGGGAGCGCCGCCGAGCCTGTGCACCAGCCTGGTGCCGGACGTGCTGCGGGTCTTCCGGGACCGCTACCCGGGGGTGACGCTGGTGGTCCGCGAGGGCGGCTCGCGCGACCTGGTCGGCTGGCTGGCGGCGGGGGAACTGGACCTCGCGCTGATCATCACCCGGCCGAGCGGGGAGCCGGAGCCCGCGCTGGCGGTCACCGAGCTGCTGCACGAGGAACTGGTGCTGGTCGCCGCCGAGCGGCGGGCCCGGCGCAAGGTCCGGGTGACGGAGCTGAAGGGCCGGCCGCTGGTGATGTTCCGGGAGGGCTACGACGTCCGCGAGGCGACCCTGTCGGCCTGCCGGGCGGCCGGGTTCGAGCCCGAGTTCGCGGTGGAGGGCGGCGAGATGGACGCGGTGCTGGGCTTCGTCCGGGCCGGCCTGGGGCCCGCCGTCGTCCCCGGCATGGTGGCCGCCCGCTCCGGCCTCGCGGTCACCGCCTTCGCCGGGCCCGGCCTCGGCCGCACCATCGCCGTCGCGCACGGCCACGAAGTCCCCCTCACCCGCGCGGCCGAGGCCCTCCGCGACACCCTCCTCGCCCACCTGCGCGACGCCGCCCGCGCTGGCGAACTCCCCCCGGGCACCCGGCTGTTGCTGTGACGCAGGCCCGGACCGCTGGGCGGTCCGGGCCTGCGGCGGGAGGGCGTCAGGCCGGGAGGATGGTTTCGAGGGCGGTGATCAGCTCCGGGGACTCCGGGTCGACGGGCGGGCGCAGGCGGGCCACGACGGTGCCGTCGGGGGAGAGCAGGAACTTCTCGAAGTTCCAGGCGATGTCGCCGGCCTGGCCCTCGGCGTCGGCGGTCTCGGTGAGCTTGGCGTAGAGGGGGTGGCGGTCCTCGCCGTTGACGTCGATCTTCTCGAACAGCGGGAAGGTGACGCCGTAGGTGGTGGAGCAGAAGGTGCGGATCTCCTCGGCGCTGCCCGGCTCCTGCCCGGCGAACTGGTTGCAGGGGAAGCCCAGCACGGTGAAGCCGCGCCCGGCGTACCGCTGCTGGAGCCGCTCCAGGCCCTCGTACTGCGGGGTCAGGCCGCACTTGGAGGCGACGTTGACGATCAGCAGCGCCTTGCCCTTGTGGTCGGCGAGCGAGGTGGGCGTGCCGTCGAGGGTGCGCAGCGGGATGTCGTACAGGCTCACGGGGGTGGTCCTCTCGGAATGTCGTCGGGCCGGGCCTCTTCCGGGGCCACGGTAGCGGCCGTGGCCTGATCAACCGCCGTCGGCGTGCCGGTGTTCCGGGTGCGGGGGCGCGAGGGGGCGCGCGGAGCGGGTCGTCCGCCCCGCGCGACCGACCCGCGCGCGACCGGCCCCCGCGCGACCGACCCGCGCGCGACCGGCCCCCGCGCGACCGACCCGCGCGCGTTCGGAGCGCGTCGAGGGCGCCGCTCAGAGCGCCAGCGGCCTGATCGCCGTCGGGGCGTGCTCCGGGAGGGTGGCCTGCTCCTGGAACTCGTTGACCTTGTCGATGTCGGCGGCGGCCATCGAGATGTTGGTGACCCGCTCCAGGATCGCCTCGACCACGACCGGGACGCGGAACTCGGCGGCCAGCTTCTTGGCCTCCTCGAAGGCGGGCAGCAGGCCGGCCGGCTCGGTGACCCGGATCGCCTTGCAGCCCAGCCCCTCGACGACCTTGACGTGGTCGACGCCGTAGACGCCCAGCTCCGGCGCGTTGACGTTCTCGAACTCCAGGTTCACCTGGAAGTCGATGTCGAAGGCTCGCTGCGCCTGGCGGATCAGTCCCAGGTAGGAGTTGTTCACCAGCACGTGGACGTACGGGATGCGGTGCTGGGCGCCGACCGCCAACTCCTCGATCATGAACTGGAAGTCGTAGTCGCCGGAGAGCGCGACGACCTGCCCCTCGGGGTCGGCGGTGGCGACGCCCAGTGCGGCCGGGATGGTCCAGCCGAGCGGGCCGGCCTGGCCGCAGTTGATCCAGTGCCGCGGCCGGTAGACGTGCAGCAGCTGCGCGCCGGCGATCTGGGACAGGCCGATGGTCGTGACGTAGCGGGTCTCCGGCCCGAAGGCCCGGTTCATCTCCTCGTACACGCGCTGCGGCTTGAGCGGCACGTCGTCGAAGTGGGTGCGGCGCTGCAGCCGGGCCTTGCGCTCCTGGGTGGAGGCGGCCCAGGAGCTGCGGTCCTTGAGGGTGCCGGCGGCCCGCAGCTCGCGCGCCACCTCGACGAACAGCTCCAGCGCGGCCCCGGCGTCGGAGGCGATGCCGAGGTCCGGGGCGAAGATCCGGCCGAGCTGGGTGGGCTCGATGTCGACGTGGACGAAGGTGCGGCCCGCGGTGTAGACGTCCAGGCCGCCGGTGTGGCGGTTGGCCCAGCGGTTGCCGATGCCGAGGACGAAGTCGGAGGCGAGGAAGTTCTCGTTGCCGTAGCGGTGCGAGGTCTGGAGGCCGACCATGCCGGCGTTCAGCTCGTGGTCGTCCGGGACGACGCCCCAGCCCATCAGCGTCGGGACCACCGGGACGCCGGTGAGTTCGGCGAACTCCAGCAGCAGATCGGCGGCGTCGGCGTTGACGACGCCGCCGCCGGCGACGATCAGGGGGCGCTCGGACCGCTGGAGCAGCGCGACGGCCTTCTCGATCTGGGTGCGGTTGGCGGCCGGCTTGTAGACCGGCAGCGGCTGGTAGGCCTCCGGGTCGAAGTCGATCTCGGTCAGCTGGACGTCGATCGGCAGGTCGATCAGGACGGGGCCGGGGCGGCCGGAGCGCATCAGGTGGAAGGCCTGCTGGAACACGCCGGGGACCTGCGCGGCCTCCAGCACGGTGGTGGCGGCCTTGGTGACGGGCCGTGCGATGGCGGCGATGTCGACGGCCTGGAAGTCCTCCTTGTGCAGTCGGGCGACGGGCGCCTGGCCGGTGATGCAGAGGATCGGGACGGAGTCGGCGATCGCCGAGTACAGGCCGGTGATCATGTCGGTGCCGGCCGGGCCCGAGGTGCCGACGCAGACTCCGATGTTGCCGGCCTTGGCGCGGGTGTAGCCCTCGGCCATGTGGGAGGCGCCCTCGACGTGCCGGGCCAGCGTGTGCCGGATCCCGCCGGCGGCCTCGAGCGCGGCGTAGAACGGGTTGATGGCCGCGCCGGGCACGCCGAACGCGACCTCGACGCCTTCGAGTTCGAGGATCTCCACGGCCGCGCGGGCGGCTGTCATACGGGGCATCGGATCTCTCCTGCGTCGGCCCGCAGTGGCTCGGAGGGCTCATCTCTCGAATTCCACCATACGGAAGAATGGTTTCTGTATGCGAAAACACGGTAGGGCGAGGGTCGTCGGGGCGTCAAGAGGACTTCAACAGAATGTGGAAGTACGGGAGAGCGGGCGGGCCGGTCGTACGGCGGGGATTCGCACACCCGGACGGCAGTCGCGCTGCTGTACCCGGGGAAGCGGACGCTCCGCGCCGGGAAGCGCAGCCGGTGTGCAGTGGCGGTGAAGGGACGGTGCCGGGTGTGGGCCGGCCCCGCGGCGCTGGGTACCGTCGGTGGCACGCCGGGCCCGTGACGTCCAACTGAGGCCGCGGCAGGGGGGTTTGGGAGCGCCGAGGAGCGGAGGGAACTCCGCCGGTGGCCCCGTCCAGGACCAGCGTGCCCGGTCCGCCGCACCCGAGCGAGGGACGCGCCCCCCGGCCGCACCGACCCGACACCCGCCGCCGCGCTCTGGTCCGCCCGGACCCGCGGCCGTACCGCTGTCGCCGCCCCAACGCGGTCCTTTCCCCCTTCCTCGTGCTCCCCGCCCCTGCAACGGCGCGCCCGCTGCGGCGGGCGCGCGGAAGGAACGTCCCCATGTGCTGCTGCACCCCTGCCCGGTCCCTGGCGGTGACCGGGTGAACCCGCCGCCCCACCGGAGCGACAGCCCGCCGGGCCGCCTCCGCAAGCACGACCCGCCGGGCCGGCCCCGCACTCCGGCCGCCGTCCTGCGCGCCGTCCCCTGGCGCCATGACCTGCCCGCCTCACTGGTGGTGTTCCTGGTCGCCCTTCCGCTCTGCGTCGGCGTGGCCGTCGCCTCCGGCGTCCCGGCCGAACTCGGGCTGGTCACCGGGATCGTCGGCGGCCTGGTGGCCGGCCTGCTGCCCGGCAGCAGCCTCCAGGTCAGCGGTCCCGCCGCCGGGCTGACCGTCCTGGTCGCCGACGCCGTCCAGCGCTTCGGCGTCGGCGCGCTCGGCCTGCTGGTGCTCGCCACCGGCCTGCTCCAGCTGGCGATGGGGGCCCTGCGGCTCGGCCGCTGGTTCCGGGCGATGTCCGCGTCGGTGGTGCACGGCATGCTGGCCGGCATCGGCCTGACCCTGGTGTTCGGCCAGCTCTACGCACTCGCCGACCGCCGCGCCCCCGCCACCGGACCGGAGAAGATCGCCGGACTGCCGGAGCTGCTGGGCGACGTGCTGACCGCTGGCGCCAACCCGAGCGCGGTCGCCCTCGGCCTCGGCACGCTGCTGGTCCTGGTCGGCTGGAAGTACCTGCCGGAGCGCGCCGCCCGCGCCGTCCCCGCCCCGCTCGCCGCCGTCGGCCTGGCCGCCGCCGTCACCGCGGCCGCCGACCTGCCGGTGGCCCGGGTCCGGGTGGCCGGTCTGCTCGACCTGGTGCACCTGCCCGACCGCGCCGCGCTGACCTCTCTGGCCGGGCCCGCCGGGCTGGGCACGGTCGTCGCCTTCACCCTGATCGCCTCCGCCGAGACGCTGTTCAGCGCCGCCGCCGTCGACCGGATGCACCACGGCCCGCGCACCGACTACGACCGCGAACTCACCGCCCAGGGCGTCGGCAACACCGTCTGCGGACTGCTCGGCGCACTGCCTATGACGGCCGTGATCGTGCGCAGCGCGACCAACGTCCAGGCCGGCGCGCGCACCAAGGCCTCGCGGGTGCTGCACGGCGGCTGGCTGCTGCTGTTCACCGCGCTGCTGCCCGGCGCGCTCGGGCTCGTCCCGCTCACCGCGCTGGCCGCCGTCCTGGTGCACGCCGGCGCCAAGCTGGTGCCGCTGCGCCGGATCGTCGCGCTCTGCCGCGGGCACCTGGGTGAGGCGGTGGTGCTGGTGGTGACGGCGGCCGCGATCATCGCCACCGACCTGTTCGACGGGGTGCTGATCGGCGTCGGCCTGGCGGTGGCCAAGTCCGCGTGGCAGACCTCGCACCTGCAGATCGCGGTGGAGGAGCAGCCGCAGCCCACCGGGCAGCCGCTGCACCGGGTGCGGCTGAGCGGCAACGCCACCTTCCTGCGGCTGCCCCGGCTGCTGGACGCCCTGGAACGGCTGCCGGGGGACCGGCCGGTGGAACTGGACTGGTCCGGGCTGCGCCACCTGGACCACGCCTGCACGGTGGCGCTGGTCTCCTGGGCCGCCCAGCACCGGGCCCGCTCCACCGCGCCGCTGGCGGTCGAACCGCCGCTGCCGAGCGTGGCCTGACGTCTAGCCTGGTCGCTGGTTCGGGTCGGTCGGCCCGGACCGGCGACCAGTGCTGTCGACGTGCAAGGAGCGCAGAGCCGTGATCGCAGCTTTTTCGGTGACCCCGCTGGGGATCGGCGAGGACGTGGGGGAGGCGGTGGCCGCCGCCGTCCGGGTGGTGCGGGAGAGCGGGCTGCCCAACCGCACGGACGCGATGTTCACCAGCATCGAGGGGGAGTGGGACGAGGTGATGCCGGTGATCAGGGCGGCGATCGAGGCGGTGAAGGCGTACAGCGACCGGGTGAGCACGGTCATCAAGATCGACGACCGGGCCGGGGTCACCGACGGCCTCACCGCCAAGGTCGCCTCGGTCGAGCGCCACCTGGCCGCGGGCGGCCCGTCGGGCCGTTGACATCGGTCGGAGGATCGACGTCGGTCAGCGCGTCGGCGTCCGGTCGTCAGACCGCCGACGTCGGCCGGGCCGCCGGTTCGACCGCGGCGGCCGGCGGCCGGCGGGTGAGCAGGCGGTCCAGGGCGTACGGGCCGGCGCCGAGCACCGCGATGGCCAGGAAGGCGAAGCAGAACAGCACCGGGGAATCGCCCCCGTTCTGCAGGGGCAGCAGCGCGCGGGGCTGGTGGACGGTGAAGTAGGCGTAGGCCATCGCGCCGGAGCAGAGCAGGGCGGCCACCCTGGTGCCGGCGCCGAGCAGCACCAGGGTGCCGCCGACCAGGTTGATCAGCGCGGCCCACCAGCTGGGCCACTGGCCGAGCGGGACGGTGCCGCCGCCCTTGGAGGCGCCGCCGAACACGCCGAACAGCGAGGCGACGCCGTGGCAGGCGAAGAGCAGGCCGACGACGACCCGAAAGGCCGTCAGCACGACGGGTCTGGCGGCGTCGATGGCCTGCCGGGGGTGGTGGGGACGGTGTGCGGGCATGCGAAACGCCTCCTGTGGGGGAAGGAGGTGGATGGGGGGAGCGGTAAGGCTAGCTTTGGTCTAGTCCACTTGGCAATGCTCCGTCAGAGATCAGGTCTGGACCAATGCTTGCTCTTTCTTGACCGATCGATCTGGAAAGGGCTACCGTTCCCGGCATGGCGCGAACGAAGGAATTCGATCCGGACGCGGCGCTGCAGGCGGCCCTGGAGCTGTTCTGGCAGCGCGGCTACGAGGCGACCTCGATGGCCGACCTGGTCGAGCGGCTCGGCATCGCCCGGGCGAGCATCTACGCGACCTTCGGCAGCAAGCGGGAGCTGTACCTGCGGGCGCTGGAGCGCTACTGCGAGCAGAGCGACTCGGAGCGGCTGCTCGACCTCTCCCAGCCAGGTCCGGCGCTGCCGGCGGTCAGGGCGCTGGTCCGCCGGTACGCCGAGACGGACGAAGGCGACCGTCGGCGCGGCTGCTTCGTCACCAACACGGCGGTGGAGCTGGCCCCGCACGACCCGGCCGCGTCCCGCCGGGTGGAGGCGAGCCTCGACCGGCTGGAGACGCTGCTCACCGCCGCCCTGGTACGGGCCGCCGCGCAGGGCGAACTGCCCGCCGGGCGGGATCCGCGGGCGCTCGCCCGGATGCTGGTCGTGCTGCTCCAGGGCATCCGGGTGGTGGCCAAGACCGCCGACGGCGCGCCCCGGGCGCGGGACGCCGCCGAGCAGGCGCTGGCGCTGCTGGACTGACGCCGGCCGGTGCGGGCCGGCGTCCTTTGCCGGGCTCATTCTGGATCGAACGGTCTTTATAGGGGGGAGGGTTTCACATGGCCGCCATCACTACCGGCCGGTACGGCTTCGCACTGCTCGGCGTCGTCCAGGCGGTGCTGATCTTCACGATCACGATCCTGACCGTGCCGCTGCCGCTGGTGGCGCGGGAGTTCGGGCTCGGCCCGTCCGGGGTGCTGCTGCTCAGCGCCGCCTACGGGCTCTCCTTCAGCTCCCTGCTGCTGCTCGGCGGAAGACTGGCGGACCGTCACGGCGGACGCCCGGTGCTCCGCGCCGGACTGGCGCTGCTCGCCGCCGCCTCGATCGCCTGCGCCCTGGCGCCCGGCTACCCCGTCCTGCTGGCGAGCCGCTTCGTCCAGGGCGTCGGCGCCGCCCTCACCGCCCCGGCGGCGGTCGCGGTGGTCCGGGCGCTGCACCCCGGGCCGGCCGCCTACCGCCGGGCGATGGCCACCTGGGGCGGCCTGTCGGTGCTCGGCGCGACCGTCGGCAGCGTGCTCTCGGGCGCGGTCGCCGCCGCGGTCTCCTGGCGCTGGCTGTTCGCGGTGCCCGTGCTGGTCGCCCTGGCCGGCCTCCTGCGCTCCGCGGCGCTGCCCGCCGCCGTCCCGGCCGGCCCCCGCCCGGCGCTGGACCTGCGCGGCGCAGCCCTCGCCACCGCCGGTGTCTGCGCGGCGAGTCACGCCCTGGTGGCCTCCACCGAAAACGGCTGGCGCAGCCCCGGGACGTACGGCCCACTGATCGCCGGGGCCGTGCTGCTGCTCGCCTTCGTCGTCGCCGAACGCCGCACCGCCGACCCGCTGCTGCCGCCCGGCTTCCTCGCCGACCGGCGCCGGACCACCGCGCTCGCCGCCGTCATGGCCACCGCCGCCGGCACCGCGCTCACCTTCGTCCTGCTCTCGCTCCACCTCCAGCAGCAGCGCGGCTGGAGCGCCGCGGCCACCTCCGCCGCGTTCCTGCCGTACGCGGCCGTCCTGCTGCTCTCCGGTCGGCTGGCCGGGCCGCTGAGCGTCCGCTACGGCCCGGTCGCGGTCACCGCCGGCGGCCTCGCCGTGGCGGCCGCCGGACTCGGACTGCTGGCCGGGCTGACCCCCGACGGCGGCTACGCCCTCGGACTGCTGCCCGGACTGCTCCTGCTGCCCGCCGGCGCCGCCGCGGCCTTCGCCGGTGCGGCCGTGCTCGCCACCGGCGGGGTGCCGCCCGAGCGCACCGGGCTGGCCGCGGGAGTGTTCAACACGGCCATGGAACTCGGCCCCACCGCCGGCCTGGCCGCCCTGATGGCGCTCGCCGCCACCCGCCCGACCGTCGTCGGCGGCTACGCCGCGGCCTTCGCGGCGGCCGCCGCCGGGCTGGCGCTCACCGCCGTCGCGGTCGCCGCCCTGCCCCGGACCACCAGCCCCACCGCATCCGAACACACCGACCGCATCAAGGAGTTCACCTCATGACCACGCGTTTCGCCGACAAGTCCGTCCTGGTCACCGGCGGCGGCAGCGGCATCGGCCGGGCCATCGCGCTCGCCTTCGCCCGCGAGGGCGCCCGGGTCGCCGTCGTCGGCCGCACCGCCGGCCCGCTCGCCGGGACGGTCGAGCTGATCGAACGGGCCGGCGGCAAGGCGGTCGCGCTCACCGGCGACGTGACCAGCGCCCAGGACGCCGCCCGGCTGGTCCGGGAGGCCGTCGAGCGGTTCGGCGGCCTGGACGTCGCCGTCAACAACGCCGGAGTGTTCGGCGCCGCAGGCCCGGTCGCCGACATCGACGAGGCCGAGTGGCAGCGGGTGATCGGTGTCAACGTCACCGGCACCCTGCTCGCCATGCAGGCGCAGATCGCCCACATGCGGGCCCACGGCGGCGGCGCGATCGTCAACGTCTCGTCCAACCTCGGCGCCCACAAGCGGCTCGCGGGCGTCGGCGCCTACGCCGCCAGCAAGGCCGCGGTCACCGTGCTGACCCGGGCCGCCGCCCTCGACCACATCGCCGAGGGCGTGCGGATCAACACCGTCAGCCCGGGCGCGGTGGACACCCCGATGTCCTCCCGGCCGGGCGAGGACGCCGACACCAAGGCCGAGCGGATGAAGGCCGAGGTCCCGGTCGGCCGGGTCGGCGCGACCGAGGAGGTGGCCGCCGCGGTGCTGTACCTGGCCTCGGAGGAGGCGGGCTACACCGTCGGCAGCGACCTCGTCCTGGACGGCGGCTCCTCGGCCTGACCGCCGCCTCCGGCCGAGCCCGGCGAGCGTCGGCTACTCGCCCATCCAGTCCCCGGGCACCGCCTCGTAGAGCGCCTCCAGCGCCTGCGGGGTGCGTGCCCGGGCCACCATCCAGGCCCCCTCGGCCACCCCGACCAGCACCTCCGGCCCCTGGTACCAGCGGAGGTTGCGCCCGAGCGCGGGCAACTCCCGCAGGCCGTCCGGCAGGTCCTCGTCCAGGTGGAGGAAGTCGGTCAGCTCGTGGTCCTCCAGCAGCTTCTCCGTCATCGCCATCGCCGCGGCCGCCGTCGAGAAGCGCTCCTCCCAGGGCTCCCACCGCTCCTGCGACTTGTCCGCCAGGTCGAGCCGGCCCACCGTCGGCGGGTCCTCCCGGCCGAGGTCGTCCAGCAGGACGCCCCAGTGCGCGCAGGCCTGGTTCTCCGCCCGGTACACCAGGGCGCCGTCCAGCACGTGGAGCTCGTCCGGCGTCAGCAGCACGTCCTGGCTGCTGGTCAGATCCGCCCGGCGGCCGAACAGCCGGTAGGCCTCGCGCAGCGCCACCGGCAGCCGCAGGCCGAGCCGCCGCTCGGCCGCGTCCAGCTCCGCGTCCGTGAAGCCGTCGCCCGGCCCCAGCGGCTCGCCCCAGTAGGCGGCGAAGCCCCTGACGAGCGCCCAGGCACCCGCGCGGGAGCGCACACTTTCGGCCATTGCCGCCGGGATGTCGAATTCCGTTTCGTCCACCCGCGCACCGTACGCCACCCCTCCGACAGCGCGGGTGAACCGCTCGACTGCCCGTACGCCGCCCGGCCGCAGCCCGTTCGTAGCCCCTCCGCCGCCCGTCCGGGCGCGACCGGCCGGATCTGACGCGAACGCGTAATCCCGGCGACACCCGCTGATCACCACGGGGTTTCCACGCCGTCGTTCGGGCAAGACACGGTTTCGGCCGGAACCGACATCACGAAAGGCGGACGCGCGACAGATGCCGACCGCACCGCACACCGGGCCCCTCCCGGGCCGCCGCTCCCCACACCGGGGAGGGCGCTGGGGCGAACACGGGCTCGCCTGGGCCTTCCTGCTGCCCTCCCTGGTGGTCTTCGTCCTCTTCATCGGCTACCCGCTGGGACGGACGATCTACCTGAGCGGGCACGCCAACGACCTCTTCGGCGCGCCCTCCCGCTACGTGGGGACGAAGCACTACACCGACCTCTTCGCCTCGGCCGACTTCGGCCGGACCCTGACCACCACGGCGCTGTTCACGCTGCTCACCGTGGTGCCCGGGGTGCTCGGCGCGCTGGTGCTGGTGCTGCTGCTGGAGAACCGGATCCGCGGCGTGCGACTGCTGCGCTCGGCGTTCGCACTGCCCTTCGCGTTCTCGGTGGCCAGCGCCTCGGTGGTGTTCGCGGTGTTCTTCAACCCCGCCAGCGGCGTGCTCAACGGCCTGCTCTCGCACCTCGGCCTCGGACCGGTCGGCTGGCTGACCGACTCCCGCTACGCCCTGCTCTCGGTGGCCGTCACCACGGTGTGGATGAACCTCGGCTACAACGTGCTGGTGCTTTCCGCGGGCATCGGCTCGATCCCGGGGGAGGTCGTCGAGGCGGCCCGCATCGACGGCGCCTCCGGCCTGCGGCTGGCCCGCTCGATCACCATCCCGATGCTCGGCCCAAACCTGTTCTTCCTGACCGTGGTCTCCACCGTCCACGCACTGCAGAGCTTCGGCCAGATCCACATCCTCACCAAGGGCGGGCCGGACGGCTCCACCCGGACCCTCGTCTACTCCGTCTACGAGAAGGCCTTCGCCTACGGCTCCAGCGACTTCGGCACCGCGAGCGCCCAGGCCGTGGTGCTGCTCGTGGTCGTCCTCGCCTGCACGGCCGTCCAGTTCGGCGTCCTGGAGCGGAAGGTGCACTACGCATGACCACCCTGACCACCGAGCCCCGGACGCGGGCCGAGGCGCCCCGCCCGCGCGCCCGGACCCTCGCCGGACGCTCCCCGCGCGACCTGCTCGGCCGCGCCGCCGTCTACCTGCTGCTCGCCGTCGCCGTCGTCACCGTGGCCTTCCCGGTCTACTACGCGATCGCCGGCGCCTTCATGGGCCCGTCCGAACTCTCCTCCTACCCGCCGGCCCTGGTGCCGCACTCGGTCACCGGACGGAACTTCTCCGGCGCCGTGGACGCCATCCCGCTGGCCCGCCAGTACGCCAACTCGGCGATCGTGGCGACGGTCATCACCCTCGCCCAGCTGTTCACCTCGGTCCTCGCCGCGTACGCGTTCGTGTTCCTGCCGATGAAGGCGCGGGCCGTGGTGTTCGGGGTGTTCCTGGCCACGCTGATGGTCCCGTGGGAGGCCATCATCATCCCCAACTACCTGACGCTGTCCGGCTGGGGGCTCGGCAACACCTACTTCGGCCTGGTGCTGCCCTTCCTGGCCTCCGGCTTCGGCACCTTCATGCTGCGCCAGGCCTTCCGCCAGCTGCCCGGCGAACTGCGCGACGCGGCCCGGATCGACGGGGCCGGCCACTGGCGCTTCCTGTGGCGGATCGTCGTCCCGCTCAACAAGCCGGCCCTCGCGGCGCTGTCGATCTACGTCTTCCTGTCGGCCTGGAACCAGTACTTCTGGCCGCTGATCATCACCCGTACGGCGAACATGCAGACCCTCCAGATCGGTCTGACCTCGCTGCGCGACGCCGAGATGGCCGACCCCGGGCTGATCCTGGCCGGTGTCGTGCTCTCCCTGCTGCCCACCCTCGCCCTGGTGGTCTTCGGCCAGCGCTTCATTGTCCGCGGCCTCACCGCGGGCGCCGTCCGCTGACCCGTGTCCCGTTCACCTGTCACGGTCCGGTGCCTCGGCCCCGTGTCCCGTTCACGTCGTCCCGTTCACGTCCCGCTTTCCCGGATAGAGAGAGAACCCTCGTGAAGAAGAGTGCGCGCGCGCTCGCGGCCCTGCTGGTGGCCGGCCTGTCCCTGACCGCCTGTAGCTCCAGCGGCTCCGGTTCCGGCTCCGGCGGCTCCTCCGACGCCGGCGCGCCCGGCGCCCAGGCGCTCGACCAGGCCTCCGGCGTCACCACCGTGGAGTTCTGGCACTCGATGACCGGCAAGAACGCCGAGGTGCTGAACGGGCTTGTCGGCCAGTTCAACGCCGCCCACCAGGGCAAGATCGAGGTCAAGGCGCAGTTCCAGGGCAAGTACGACGAACTGGTCACCAAGTACAAGGCCGCGGTGCAGCAGAAGGGCACCCCCGCCCTGGCGCAGGTCTACGACATCGGCACCCGGTTCATGATCGACTCCAGGCAGACCGTCCCGGCTCAGGCCTTCGCCGACAAGGACGGCTACTCGCTGGACGACCTGGACGCCAACATCCGCAACTACTACTCGGTCGGCGGCAAGCTCCAGTCGATGCCGTTCAACTCCTCGATGCCGCTGCTCTACCTGAACACCGACGCCTTCAAGGAGGCCGGCCTCGACCCGGCGCAGGCCCCCAAGGACCTGGCCGAGCTGGGCGAGCTGGCCAAGAAGCTGACCAAGAAGGACGCCGACGGCAAGACCGTCCGGTACGGCTTCGGCGCCGCCATCTACGGCTGGTTCGTCGAGCAGCTGCTCGCCGAGTCCGGCACCATGTACTGCGACAACGACAACGGCCGCGGCAACAAGGCGGGCAAGGTCGTCTTCGACTCCGCCCAGGGCGCCCAGATCGTCCAGTGGTGGGCCGACCTGGTCAAGGGCGGCTACGCGGCCAACACCGGCCGCACCACCGACGACGCCCAGGCCGCGTTCAAGGCCGGTACGGTCGCGATGCACCTGGAGTCCACCGGCGTGCTGCGCGGCTACACCGAGGCCGCGAAGTTCGGCGTCGGCACCGCGGCCTTCCCGAAGGTCACCGCCGCCGACCAGGGCGGCCCGGTGATCGGCGGCGCCTCGCTGTGGATCAGCGGTCCCGGCCACTCGGACGCCGAGAAGCGCGCCGCCTGGGAGTTCGAGAAGTTCGTCTCCGCCCCCGAGCAGCAGGCCGTCTGGCACACCGGCACCGGCTACTTCCCGGTCAACACCAAGTCCCTGGATGACCCCAAGGACAAGGAGTGGGTGGCCAAGTACCCGCAGTTCCAGACCGCGATCGACCAGCTGAAGGCCACCAAGCCGACCCCGGCCACGGCCGGCTGCCTGCTCGGCGTGATGCCGCAGGCCCGCAAGGGCGTGGAGACCGCGATCGAGCAGACCATCGCGGGCACCAAGCCGGCCCAGCAGGCCCTGGCCGACGCGGCGAAGGAGCTCCAGCCGGCGATCGAGAGCTACAACAGCTCGGTCGGCTGAACCCGCCGCGGCCGAAGCGCCCGGACGGCCCCGGCCGAACGCCCGCACCACCGCGGCCGAAAGCCTGATCGGCCCGGACCCGACGTCTGAACCGCCGCGGCCCGACGCCGCCACGACGACGGCCCGCCCTGCGCCCCGCGCAGGGCGGGCCGCTGCCGTTCGGTGCGCCGCCGTCCGTGGCGCCGCCACGTCGGGTCCGCCGCGGAGAAGAGGAGGATGCCGGCCAGGATCACGCACGGCCCCGCTCGCCGGCCGCGCGGTCGCGCGAGGGGCGTCAGGCGGAGAGCGCCTCGCCGTCCTCCGGGAGCGCGCACGCGGCCGCCAGTTCGTCCATGGACAGGTCGAGCGCGAAGGCCAGCGCCGCGATGGTGAAGAAGGACGGCGTGGGTGCCCGGCCCGTCTCGATCTTCCGCAGCGTCTCCGCCGAGACGCCGGCCGCCGCCGCCACCTCGACCATGCTGCGTTCGCCGCGCGCCTCGCGCAGCAGCGCCCCGAAGCGCTCGCCGCGCTCGCGCTCCCACGGGGTCAGCGGAGTCCTCACCATGCCGACGAGTCTACGGCCCCCTCGCCGCCCGGCGTCCACAGCCCGCGAGCGTGATACAAATACCGGTATAAGAATTGGATCCAGGGAGAGATGCACCATGGTCGAACTCAAGTCGGACACCGCGCTGGCCGCGATGCGCGAGGCCGGACGGGTGGTCGCGCAGGCACTGGCGGCCGTCCGGGAACAGGCGGTGGTCGGTGTGAGCCTGCTGGAGCTGGACGAGGTCGCGCGGGGCGTGCTCAAGGCGGCCGGGGCCTCCTCGCCGTTCCTCGGCTACCGCCCGGCCTTCGCGCCCGTCCCGTTCCCGGCCGTCATCTGCGCCTCCGTGAACGACGCCGTCGTGCACGGCATCCCGGACGGCTACCGGCTGCGCGACGGCGACCTGGTGAGCATCGACTGCGGCGCCGTCCTGGACGGCTGGGCCGGGGACTCGGCGGTCAGCTTCACCGTCGGCACCGCCCGCCCCGAGGACACCGCCCTGATCGAGACCACCCGGCGCGCCCTGGAGGCGGGCATCGCCGCCGCCGTCGTCGGCAACCGGACCGGGGACATCGCCCACGCCATCGGCACCGTCGCCCGCGCCGGCCGGTACGGCCTGCTGGACGGCTACGGCGGGCACGGCATCGGCCGCCGGATGCACGAGGACCCGCACGTGGCCAACGAGGGCCGCCCGGGCCGGGGTTACCCGCTGCGCCCCGGTCTGGTGCTGGCGATCGAGCCGATGCTGCTGGCCGGCGGCCGCGACGACCACCGCACCGACCCGGACGGCTGGACCCTGCGCACCGTCGACGGCAGCCGGGCCGCCCACGTCGAACACAGCGTCGCCATCACCGAGGACGGCCCGCGCATCCTCACCCTGCTCTGAGTCGAACCGCCCTGAGCCGAACTGCCCTGAGCCGAACTGCCCTGAGCCGAACCGCCCTGAGCCGAACCGCCCTGAGCCGAACTGCCCTGAACCGATACGCCGGACGGCCGGGCGGGGGCGAAGCTAAGCTCGCATCCATGATCAAAGCAGTGATGTTCGACTTCTCCGGCACCCTCTTCAAGGTCGTCTCCACCGCCGAGTGGCTGGCGGCCCACGCCGCCGCCGCCGGCCTCGTCCTGCCCGCCCGGGAGGAGGCCGAACTGGTGGCCCGGCTGGAGGAGTTCGGCGCCCTGCCCGGCGGCGTACCGCCGCGCAGCATCCCGTCGGAGGTCCAGCAGGCCTGGGACACCCGGGACTTGACCCCCGAGCTGCACCGCGCCGCCTACACCGCGCTCACCCGCGCCGCCGAGCCGCCCGCCGCCCTGGACGTGGACGCCCTCTACGAGTCCCACTGGGCGCCCGCGAACTGGCGCCCGTACCCGGACGCCGTCCCCGTGCTGCGCGAGCTGCGCCGCCGGGGCGTGCCGGTCGCGGTGGTGAGCAACGTCGGCTGGGACCTGCGTCCGATCTTCCGCGCGCACGGCCTGGACGAGCTGGTCGACGTCTACGTGCTGTCCTGCGAGGTCGGCGCCCAGAAGCCCGACCCGGCGATCTTTGAGACCGCCTGCGAGCGGCTCGGCCTCGCCCCGGCCGACGTCCTGATGGTCGGCGACGACCTCACCTGCGACGGCGGCGCGACCGCGCTCGGCTGCGGCTTCCACCCCGTCGAGTACCTGCCCGTCGACCAGCGCCCGGACGCCCTCACGCGGCTGCTGGCCACCCTGCCCGGGTGAGCCGGCCGGCCGGACCGGCCGGGGTGACGCAGGTCGCGGGGTGACGCAGGACACGAGGTGGTGCGCCCGCGGCCGGAGTACCGTGCGGGGGCATGAGTGACCAGGATTTCACCACACGCATCACCGTCCGCGGGTACGAGACCGACTCCCAGGGCCACCTGAACCAGGCGGTCTACCTCCAGTACGCCGAGCACGCCCGCTGGGAGTACCTGCGGGCGGCCGGCATCCGCCAGACGGACCTGGTGGCCAAGGGGGTCGGCCCGGTGGTCCTGGAGACCACGGTCAAGTACCTGCGGGAGCTGCGCGCGGGCGACTCGGTGGAGGTCGGCTGCTCGTTCACCTGGCGGGACGGCAAGACCTTCCAGGTGGTGCAGCGCCTGGTCCGCGAGGACGGCGTGCTGGCCGCCGAGATCACCGGCGTCGGCGGCATCCTCGACCTGGCGGAGCGCAGGCTGGTCGCCGACCCGCGCGAGCCGCTGCGCGAGCTGGCCGACGACCCGGGCCTGCTCGGCCTCTGAGCGAACCGGCCCCGCTCCACCACCCCCGCCCTCCACGGCTGGAGACCGCGACCGGCGGCGGTCTCCACCCCACCCGGGGGTTTTCCCCACCCCGGATCGGCCCGCTGTCCGGATGGGGCCCAAGTGCCCTGCCGCAGCAGACTCTTGGGCATGACGAAGCCCACCCGCACCATCACCGCCGCGGCCACCGCGGCCGCCGCCCTCGCCGTCACCGCGCTGAGCGCCCTGCCCGCCGGTGCGGCCGACTCCGCGCCGTCCGGGAGAGGCGGCTTGAGCTGGACGGCCTGTGCGGACGCTCCGGACGACAGCCCCCAGCGCTGCGCCGAGGTCAGCGTCCCGCTGGACTACGCCGACCCGAACGGCCCCCGCATCACCCTCACCGTCTCCCGGATCACGGCCGCCGACCCCGGCCTGCGCCGCGGCGTCCTGCTGGCCGTCCCCGGCGGACCGGGCGGCTCCAGCCTCGACCTCGTCAAGGGCATGGCCGGACGCCTGCCGCAGTCCGTCCGGGACCGCTACGACGTGGTCGGCTTCGACCCGCGCGGCGTCGGCCGCTCCACCCCGGTCAGCTGCGGGCTCGACCCCGCCGACCTGTCGATGGTCAAGCTGCGCCCCTGGCCGGCCGCCGACGGCTCGATCGACGGGAACCTGGCCACCGCCCGCCGCGTCGCCGAGACCTGCGCCCGCAACGGCGGCCCGGTGCTGCGCAGCATCTCCACCGCCAACGAGGCCCGCGACATCGACAGCATCCGCCGCGCCCTCGGCGAGCGCCGCCTCTCCGCCTGGGGCGTCTCCTACGGCACCTACGCGGGCGCCGTCTACGCCAGCATGTTACCCGAGCGGACCGACCGGATCGTGCTGGACAGCAACGACGACCCGGACCCGTCGCGGGTCGGGCGCGGCTGGCTGGCGGCCTACGGCCAGGGCATCGAGGACCGCTTCCCGGACTTCGCCAGGTGGGCGTCCGCGCCGGACAACCCGAACCGGGTCGCGGACACCCCCGAGGAGGTCCGGCCGCTCTTCCTCGACCTCGCCGCCCGTCTCGACCGGGCCCCGATCCCGTGGGAGGGTGCCAACCCGGCGGAGCTGAACGGCAACGTGCTGCGCGAGACCCTGCTGGAGAGCATGTACGCGGACAGCAGGTTCCCGGTGCTCGCACGGCTGATGCTGGCCGGTCTGGGCCGGGCCGAGCTGCCGGCGGCGCCGGTGCTGAACGAGCAGGCCGCGCAGGCCGTGCAGAACAACGCCGCGGTCTCGGTCGGCACCCTCTGCAACGACGTCCGCTGGCCCGCCGACCCGGCCGGTTACGCCAAGGCCGTCACCGCGGACCGCGCCGCCCGTCCGCTCACCGCCGGCCTGCCGGTGAACGTGATGCCGTGCGCCTTCTGGCCGTTCGCGCCCGCCGAGCCGCCGGTGAAGGTCACCGACCGGGGCCCGGCCAACGTGCTGCTCACCCAGAACCTGCGCGACCCCGCGACGCCGTACGCCGGTGCGCTCAAGCTGCGGGCGGCCTTCGGGGACCGGGCGCGGATGGTGACGGTGGACTCGGGCGGCCACGACGTCTACCGGGCCAACGGGAACGCCTGCGGCGACCGGGTGGTGACGGACTACCTGGTGACCGGCCACCGCCCGGCCCGGGACGTCTTCTGCCCGGCCGGCTGAGCGGCCGAGCCGACGCGAGCGGTGCGGCCCGAGCACCGGGGAGGTGTGCGCGCGGGGGCAACGGGCCGTAGACGAACGGCCCTTGTCCCCGCGCGCACGCCCGTTCGACCCTCGGGAATGAGTCGAATCCGTCGCGATTTTGTGACAATCCTTCACCGGCACCGGCCTCCCACGGCCTGGTGACGGCCGTAATGTTCGATCTATGTCACCGAAGAGCCGCATACCCGCCGCCTCGGACCCGGGCGACACCTGGGTGCCGCGCCCGAGGCGCCGCGAGACCCCGATCGGCATCCTGGGCCACGCGGCCACCTTCCTCGGCGCCAGCGTCCTGGGCGGCGTCCTGCTGGCGGGCCTGATCCTCCCGGCGGCCGGGGCGGTCGGACTCGGGGCGAAGAACGGCGCCGAGGGCTTCGAGAGCATCCCCGACGACTTCAAGACCCCGCCGCTGAGCCAGGCGACGCAGATCTTCGACGCCAACGGCGGCCTGATCGCCAAGGTGTACGAGCGCGACCGGACCGTCATACCCGCCGACCAGATGTCCCCGCTGATCCGTACGGCGCAGGTCGACATCGAGGACGCCCGCTTCTACGAGCACGGCGCCGTCGACCTCAAGGGCATCCTGCGCGCGATCACCAAGAACGCGGAGAGCGGAGCCGCCGTCCAGGGCGCCTCCACCCTGACCCAGCAGTACGTGAAGAACGTCAACGTGGAGAAGGCCGGGGACGACCTGGAGGCGGTGCGCGAGGCCCAGCGCAAGACCCTCGGCCGCAAGATCCAGGAACTCCGGTACGCCATCAAGCTGGAGGAGGACCTGACCAAGGACCAGATCCTCACCAACTACCTCAACATCACCTTCTACGGCCACCAGGCGTACGGCATCCAGGCCGCCTCCCAGCGCTACTTCAGCAAGGACGCCAAGGACCTCACCCTGCCCGAGGCGGCGATGCTCGCCGGGCTGGTGCAGAACCCGTCCCAGTACGACCCGAAGCTGCACCCGGTGGCCGCCCAGAAGCGCCGCGACACCGTCATCGACAAGATGGTGGAGAGCAAGCACATCACCGCGGACCAGGCCCGGGAGGCGAAGGCCGCCCCGCTCGGCCTCGCCTACAAGGACCCGCGCAACGGTTGCATCACCGCCCAGGCCGGGATGGGCTTCTTCTGCGACTACGTCCGCCACGTGGTCAAGCAGGACCCGGCGTTCGGCAAGAGCGCGGCCGAGCGCAAGAAGCTGTGGGACACCGGCGGCCTGAACATCTACACCACGCTGGACCCGGACAAGCAGGCCGCCGCCCAGAACGCAGTCTCCACCAAGGTGTACGTCACCGACCCGGTCTCGGCCGCGATGACGATGGTCGAGCCCGGCAGCGGCAAGATCCTGGCGATGGCGCAGACCCGTCCGTACGGCCTGGCCAAGGAGAAGAACGAGACCGTCGTCAACTACAACGTGGACGCGGCGATGGGCGGCGGCATCGGCTTCCAGCCCGGCTCCAACTTCAAGCCGATCGTGGCCGCGGCCGCCCTGGAGGCCGGTCTGCCGTCCACCCAGCGGTACGACTCGCCCAACCGGATGGACTGGCCGACCATGCGGACCTGCGACGGCACCTGGAAGAACCTCAGCAAGGGGAAGAAGGAGGGGACCATCCCCAACGAGAGCGCCTCCGAGGTCGGCCCGTACGAGCTCAAGCAGGCCATGGCGCTCTCGGTGAACACCTACTTCGTGCAGATGGAGCAGGAGATCGGCCTCTGCGCGGTCAAGCAGATGGCCAACAAGCTGGGCATGGGGGGCAAGGCGGACGGCTCGGCGCTGCAGGAGGTGCCCGCGCTCGGCCTCGGCACCCAGGAGGTCAGCCCGCTGACCATGGCCAACGTGTACGCGACCTTCGCCGCCCGGGGCACCTACTGCGCGCCGATGGCGATCAACCGGATCACCACGGTGGCCGGCGCGGACGTCCCGGTGCCCGCGGCGCGGTGCGACCAGGCGATGTCCGAGGACACCGCCGACGTGATCAACAGCGTGCTGCTCGGGGTGACCGAGAAGGGCGGCACCGCGCGGGACCTCGGCCTGGACGACCGCCGCCAGATCGCCGGCAAGACCGGGACGACGGACGAGAAGAAGTCCGCCTGGTTCACCGGCTACACCGGCAACCTGGCGGGCTCGGTCTGGCTGGGCAGCCCCGGCACCAAGGTGCCGATGCGCAACATCCGGATCGGCGGCAAGTACCAGGCCGAGGTCTTCGGCGCCACCGGCCCCGGCCCGATCTGGCAGCAGGCGATGAGCGACGCGGTGCGGAACATGCCGGAGAAGGACTTCACCACCGTCTACATCCCGGACCCGGTGCGGCGGGACACCAACTGCACCACCCCCGGGGGCTCGCCGGGCCCGGTCACCTGCACCGGTGCCCCCGCCACCGGCGGCCCGGGGACCGGCGGCAGGCCGCGCGGCGTCAACCCGGCCCCGGGCCGCACCGGGCCCTCCGCCCCGCCCGGCGCCACCGACCCCGAGGGCCAGTGACTGCCCGAGGAGCGGTGACCGCCTGAGGACCGGTGAACCGCCCGGCCCCGGACGAGGACGGCCGCTCGTGCGGGGCCGCGGCGCGCCGGCCGAGGAGGGGGACGGCGGGACCGGGGCGGGTCAGCGGCCGGCCAGGAGCGCCGGGGCCGGGCGCACCGCGCCGACCGGTTCGCCGTGTCCGAGGACGGGGACGGTGGCCAGCTCGGCGAGGTTGTCGTCGGTGTCCACCGGGACGCCGAGCCGCCGCAGTGCGGCGGCCAGGACCACGGGACGGGCCCGGGTGGAGCCGTCCGCGATCTTGAGCGCGACGGCGGAGCCGTCGGGGAGCGCCAAGGCGTAGACCCCTTCCGCGCCGTCCTTGGCGACCGAGCCGGGAAGCGCGCGCATCAGGCGGGTCACGTCCCGACCGGTGCCGCCGACGAATTCGGCGTGCTCGTTCATCGCCCGGGCGACCCGCCGTTCCAGGGATCCGGCGGCGCCCGTCGCCAGGGCGGCGAAGGCCCGGGCCAGGCCGCGGTAGCCGACGGCGAACAGCGGTGCTCCGCAGCCGTCCACGCCGGTCGCGGCGACCTTCTCGCCGGCCAGGTCCTCGACGGTCTCGCGCAGGGCCCGCTGCAGGGGGTGGCGGGGGTCGAGGTAGGTGTCGGTGTCCCAGCCGTTGGCGACACAGGTGGCGAGCATCGCGGCGTGCTTGCCCGAGCAGTTCATCGTCAGCGCGGTGGGACCGCCGCCGGCCGCCAGGTGGTACCGCAGCGCGGCGTCCCCGATGGGCAGCGCGGCCGTGCAGCGCAGTGCGCCGGTGTCGAGGCCGGCACCGGCGAGGATCGCGCGTACGCCGTCGAGGTGGAAGGCCTCGCCGGAGTGGCTGGCGCAGGCCAGGGCCAGCAGTTCGCCGTCCAGGCCGAGTCCGGCCCGCAGCATGCCGAGGGCCTGGAGCGGCTTGTTGGACGAGCGCGGGTACATCGGGCGGTCGGTCCCGCCGACGCTCAGCACGGTCCGCCCGTCCGGCCCGGTCGCCAGGACCGTCCCGTGGTGCACCGACTCCAGGAAGTCGCCTCGCCACACCTCCGCCACCATCGCGTGCACAGCGCATTCCCCTCTCCTCGGCCCACGGCCGAATCTCCTCGTCCCCACGGCCCGAAGGACGACCAAAAGTGTCAACAGTCATCACTGTAACCCCACCCGCGCCGGTGCCCCGGCCGGGTGCTGACATACTCGGGTCAGGCCCTGTCCGCCGTCGTCCGCCGACACCCCGGCGTCGCGGCCGCCACCCCGGGCACACCCCCTCACCTGGCCGGACGACGGAACGGCCGCTCCCGAACGGACGGACACCACCCATGTCAGAGACCCTCCGGCGCGGCCTCGCCGGCCAGCTCGTCGGCACGCTCCGCGAGCGCATCCTCACCGGCGAGATCCCGTCCGGAACCCGGATCAACGAGGTGGAGGTGGCCCGGGAGCTGGGCATCAGCCGAGGGCCCCTGCGCGAGGCCATCCGGCAGCTCGTCAGCGAGGGCCTGCTGGTGCACGTGCCCAACAAGGGCGCCGTCGTCTTCGAAGCCGGCGTGGCGGAGGTCGAGGCGCTCTTCGAGCTGCGGTCCGCGCTGGAGACCGCCGCCGCGCGCCTGGCCGCCGGGCGGCGCGACCGCAAGGACGTCACGGCGCTGCGCCGGGCGTGCGAACAGTCGAGGAAGCTCATGACCGGGGGCCGCCGGTTCGCCCACCGCAGCAGCCTCGACTTCCACCGCGCACTGCTCGACGCGGCCCGCAGTCCCCGGATCGCCGAACAGGTGGAGCGCGTGCACCAGCAGATCACCGTGCTCCGCAGCCTGCACAACGTACCGGCCTCGCACACCGAGGCCTCGATGGCCGACCACGAGCAGCTCGCGGAGGCCGTCGCCGAGGGCCTGGCCGACCGCGCCGCCGAGGTGATGGCCCGTCACCTCGACCGGGTGCGGGCACAGATGATCGCGCACATGGCAGAGCAGTGACGCCGGGGCTGTGGACGCCGGAGCGGTGACACCGGGGCAGTGACACCAGGGCAGTGAGACCAGCGCGGTGAAAGCGGGGCGGTGAACCGGGGCGTCCGGTGGCGATGAGCCCCGGCCGGGACGCCCTACCGTGCCAGGACCGGCTCGCCGCTGTCCTGGTCGAGGTTGAACACCTGCCGGTAGGAGTCGGTGACCACGGTGATCTGCGAGCGACCGGTCCAGCTCGCCTCCACCAGCCGGGCGTCACCCTGGTCCCGGCCGATGTCGGCCAGCGACCAGCGCCGGGCCGACCAGCCATCGCCGCTCTCCAGCAACACCTGCCAGTGCTCCCCGGACTCCGGCCCGGTGGCGTACGAGCGGTGCACCACCACCAGGGCGCTCTCGGCCCCGGCCGGGGCGTCCTCCCGGCTGCGGGTCTCGGCCGCCGACACCTTGTGCACGGCCACCACGCCGAGCAGGAACACCACCCCGGCGGTCACCGTGACGGCCCGGGTGGCCGTCCGCACCGCGGCGCGCAGGTCGCCCAGCCAGGCGGCCGCGATCAGCGCCGCCAGTGCGCCGCCGAGCAGCAGCTCCGGCCGGTTGAACAGGTCGGCCACCAGCATCCGTCCGCCCGAGCGGCTCTCCCACTGCCCCTCGGTGTAGAGCAGGACGGCGGCCAGCCCGCCGGCCGCCAGCAGCCGGACCAGGACGCGCCTGCCCCGGGACGTCCGTCGGTTCATCGTCCTCCGGTCCATCGTTCCCCCGCCCCCGTCGTCGCGGTCACAGCTCGGCGAGCAGCTTCCGGCCCTCCGGCCAGTCGCCCAGTCCGGAGTCGGAGTTGAGGTGCCCGTACGCGCCCGGTTCGACGTACCGGGCGCCCCAGGCGGCGGCGAACGCGCGGGCCCGCTCGGGGGAGACCCACGGGTCGTCGGTCGAGGAGACCACCACGGCCGGGAACGGGAAGGGCGCCAGCGCCACCGGGCGGAAGTTCACCAGCTCCGGGACCTCGGCGGTGTCGACGTCCGCCGGGGCCACCAGCAGCGCGCCCCGGACGGCGGCGGTCCGCTCGGCGGAGGCGGTCGCCGCCCAGTGGGCCGCCGTGACGCAGCCCAGGCTGTGGGCGACCAGCACCACCGGGCCCTCGGCGGCGGCAGCGGCCACCGCCGCGTCCACCCGGGCCACCCAGTCCGTCCGCTCCGGGTGGTCCCAGTCCGCCTGCTCGACCCGGTGGAAGGATTCCGGCTCGGCCGCCTCCCAGCGGGTCTGCCAGTGCTCGGGGCCGGAATTCTGGTAGCCGGGGAGGACGAGGTAGGTGGTGCGGTCGGTCATGGGCTCCTCCGTGAGAAGGGCGGTCGTGGGCAGCAGGAGTCTAGGACGCGGGCCGCCGGCCCCCGCAGCCGGGCTTCCGACCGGCGTGCGCTCCCTCGCAGCCGGGCGTCTGCCCGGCGTGCACCCCCTCGCAACCGGCGCGCGCGCGTCCACGTGCGCCGTTGTGCGCCCGGTGCGCCCCGTTGCCAACGGTGACCTTGGTACGGGAGGTTGGACCGGGCCCGGGCCGGCCGCCTCGGCCCGGTGCCCCTACCCGACCTGAGGCTCGACCACATGGAGGGATGTCGGCGATGACATCGAAGATCCTGCTCGTCACCGGGGACGCCGCCGAGTCACTGGAGGTGTTCTACCCGTACCAGCGGCTGCGTGAGGAGGGCTACCAGGTCGACATCGCGGCCCCGACGAAGAAGCGCCTCCAGTTCGTGGTGCACGACTTCGTCGAGGGGTTCGACACCTACACCGAGAAGCCCGGCTACACCTGGCCCGCCGATGTGGCCCTCGCCGACGTCGACCCGGCCGACTACGTGGCCCTGGTCATCCCGGGCGGCCGCGCCCCCGAGTACCTGCGCAACGACCCCGACGTGCAGCGGATCGCGCAGCACTTCTTCGCCGAGGACAAGCCCGTCGCCCAGATCTGCCACGGCCCGCTGATCACCGCCGCCGCCGGCGTGCTGGACGGCCGCCGCACCGCCGCCTACCCGGCGCTGGCCCCGGACGTCAAGGCGGCGGGTGCCGAGTTCGTGGACGGCGAGGCCGTGGTGGACGGCACGGTCGTCTCGGCCCGCGCCTGGCCCGACCACCCGGGGTGGCTGCGCGCTTTCGTCGAGGTCCTGCGCACCAAGGCGCCACTGGGCTGACCGGCACACCGGCCGCCGCCGGAGCCGTACCCGGAGCCGTCTCGGGGTACGGCTCCGGGATCCGTAGGGGTCCACCGCCCGCCCGGAAGGGGACGACCGCGCGGGCGGTGTCGACTCGCAGGCGATGGTGGTCTGTTCGCGCGGCACCGTGCCGGTGGAGTAGCCGAGGTTGATCGTGTTCCTGCGGTTGTACTCCCACACGCCGACGCAGTCGAGGGTCATCTCCTCGGCGGTCAGGTCGACGCGTAGGACGTCCACGCGGTGGTGAGCCGGACGTTGTTGTTGTCCGAGTTGTCCGTGGAGACCATGGTGGAGACGTTGACCGGGGGCCCGGCCGGTACCTGGGCGGTGGCGCTGCCCCAGGCGTCGCGGGCGTCACCGGCCCTCACGAACTGCGGGCGGCCCGTGCGACGGCGCTCGCCGTGCCCGGCGATCATCGGCGTGACCCACCCTTCGCCGAAATCGCCTCGATAAGCACACCCGCCCAGCTCGGGGTCAGATGCCGTAACGGCGGCGGCGCAGCTTCTCGGCCAGGCCCTTGTACGGGTCGGGCTCGGAGTGCGGGGTCAGCCCGCCCGCGCCCAGCACGGGCTTCGGGGCGGCGACGGTGGCCAGCTGCTCGGCATGCGCACGGACGGCGGCCTCGTCGGAGCCCTGGACCAGGGCGGCGAGGACCGGCGGCAGCGCGTACTCGGCAGCGATGCGCTCCCGAAGGGCCTGCTCCTGGAGCTGGGCGACCTGGGCGCGCAGCTCGTCCGCCTCGACCCCGGCCTCCTGGCCGCGCTCGCGGGCGGTGTCCAGGTCGGCCTGGATCTTCTCGTACAGCACCTTGTAGTCCGGCTCGGTCGGCGTCGGGGTGGCCGGGGTCTGCTCGCCGCCCTCCGGAGCCTCGGGCACGGGCTCGGGGGTGGCCGGCGGGGTGGCCGGGTTCATCACGCCGCCAGGAATCGCCTCGGCCGGGATCGGGGTCTCGGGCACGTCTCTCCTGGATTCTGGTGTTGGGTATGCCAATTGGGCAGTGCGGGGTGCCCGAGGAGCTTGCTGAAACTCCCAGCGCGCCCACGAGTGTGCATGCCACCATCGGCAGAGGACGCCACCTCTAGGGCGAAGGGAAAGCTGTGGGAGCGAGCTGGGAGTACAAGATCATCGACGTGAGGGTGAATGGCTGGAACGTCGATCTTGCACAGCTGAACGCTCTGGGCTCGCAGGGCTGGGAGGCGGTGAGTGTGAACCGCTACGTTGAGAAGATCGGCAACTCCACGGAGGTTGTCCACCGCGAAGTGCTGCTGAAGCGCGCCGTTCACTAGGTATTGCCGTAGTAGGTGCGCCAGTCCGCCAGTGACCCGCCCCAGAAGTCGCGCCGCATCCGGGCGAACCGGTCGTTGGTGGCGGGGAGTTGGTAGCGGCGGGAGAAGATCGGGACGGCCTGGCAGTAGCAGTGCGGGTGCGCGCCGAACGCGGCCGTGCGCTTGGACTTGTAGACCGTGCCTCGGCCGGCCATGAGCACGCAGAAGTAGCAGGGGCTCGCATCGGTGGCGCGGAAGTAGCCGATCGCCCCAGGGTCGCCCTGGAGGGCGAGGCGGACGGCGTCGCGGCCGGCCTCCTGGAGGACGGGGAAGGGTGGCACCAGCACGAGTGGCAGGCCGTCCGCGCACAGTCCAACTGGCAAGCCGCATACCGGATCATGGGCGACGCCGCCGGGGAACCGGGGACGCTGTGGGACACCTGTGGCGAAGGCATCATCTACGACGCCGATTCGTTCCTGGCCGGCGCCGCAGCGCGCCGCATCGCGGACAGCCTGGCCGGATGCCCCCTGCTGGACGAGACGGACCACAGCGAGCGGGAACACGCCGCCATGGTCGAGGAGATCGAGGGCTCACCCCTCACCCTGCCGGACGGCGTCGACGGTGAGGACGTGCTCCGCGAGCTGTCGTGTCCGTCGCTCGGCGAGATCACCATGACCATGGTCGAAGACGCCCTGTCAGGCCTGGGATACACCGCCTGCTCCGACTGTGACGAGTGGCTGACCCCCAGGGACGCCCGGACCGGTGAGCCGCTGTGCCGCGACTGCGCGCTCAACGAGTCGTGCCCGCCCGTGCAGGGGACCGCCCCCACCCTGACCGGCGGGTCCGGCTGGACCACCGGCGAACCCCTGGTCGCCGCCCTGGCGCCCTACCTCGACGGCTACGCCGCCCGGCAGGGCGCCGCGTACCGGGAGGACGTCCGGGCCATCGTGCGGGGCTCCGCATAGGCACCAGGCCCCACCCCCACCTCCGGGGGGCCGGTGTCGAAGTGCCGGGTGACGGAGCTCGGTTGGCATTGAGCCCCACCGTAAGAGTGCTGTGTATATCTTTTTTAGAAGTGTCACCAAAAATGACACTAACGACATGACCCTTACGCCGTACTACCCGCCATCATCCTGCATGACCACGGGTTGGCACTGTTGGAGACTCCAGTGGCCATCGCCTTCCGGAGCGTTCCACACGGCTTCGCCCTCAGAGTCGTGCGGTGGGGGGTTCGCGCGGGCGAAGAAGTCAATCCTGTGCACCCTGAGAACACCTTGACTTCGCCACCGGTACAAGTGACGCCTGCGCGAGCCGCTAATTTCTCCAGGCGAGGGGGTCGTTCTGCAAAGGATGGCCCTGCGAACCGCCTCAAAGGAGTGAGTCATGAGTTCTCAGGCGAAGAAGTTCGGTTTCGGTATGCCATGGGAATCGTTGTACGGGTACAGCCAGGCCATCCAGGTCGGTGAAACGGTCTACGTGTCAGGTCAGCTGTCTCATGACCGTCTCGGCAACTTCATCGGGACGGGCGACTTCGAGTTGCAGTTCCAAACCGCGCTGGAGAACCTGGACCTGGTGCTGGATCAGTTCGGGGCCGAGCGCGGTCAGGTAGTGGAGACCACTGTGCTTGTGAGGAACCTGCGGGAGAACTTCGAATCGGCCGCACGCCTCCACGCGGAGTACTTCGGAAAGCATCGTCCCGCCAGCACGATCATGGGGATTTCCGACTTGGCGCTGCCCGATCAGCTCGTGGAGATCGCCGCGCTCGTCCGTCTGGATGTTGAGTCGTAAAAGCCAGCAAAGGAATTGGGCGTGTTGGCGCGTGATCAGCTTTCTCCTTGAGGAAAGCTGTCTGCTTCAAGCATGCCCGCTTCCCTGCGCGCTCATGTCGTCCCCATGTCGCCGGAGCCGGCCACTCAAGCTGGCTCCGGCGACGGTGGGCATCAGGGGGGGCGCACGCGGTCAGGGCAGGGGCAGGGCGCGCAGAATCGTATGGCAGCCGGGACCGGCGATGGTGGCGAGCGGGCGGGCGATGTCGGCAACGATCTCGACCCGGAATGTGCCGGCCGCGTCAGCGAACACCGGCTGGCCATCCCGGGTGGTTTCGCCGGTGGCATGGACGACGATGACCTCCGGCGGAGCTTGACAGCCGCTGACCGGGCCATAGGGTGCCCCTGCCTCGTCTCCTCGGGGCAGGGGCACCCGCCTGCCAACTCCTCTGCAAGGGAAGTCCGTTGCCTGCGCAGCACAACATCGAATCCGAGCGCGAACTCTGGGACACGTACGCGGCCGGCATCAAGGACGACGTCTTCGACGCCGGGCCGCTCTTCCGCTGGACCCAGTACGCCGACCACGGGCCCGGTCCCGAGCTGCTCGGGTCACCGACCAGCGCACTGGAGATCGGATGCGGCACCGGCCGCGCGCTGGCCACGCTGGCCGGGCAAGGTGTGAAGGTCGCCGGCGTAGACCGAGGACAAGCCTGTCGCCCAGATCTGCCACGGCCCGCTGATCACCGCCGCCGCCGGCGTGCTCGACGGCCGCCGCACCGCCGCCTACCCGGCGCTGGCCCCGGACGTCAAGGCGGCGGGTGCCGAGTTCGTGGACGGCGAGGCCGCGGTGGACGGCACGGTCGTCTCGGCCCGCGCCTGGCCCGACCACCCGGGGTGGCTGCGCGCTTTCGTCGAGGTCCTGCGCACCAAGGCGCCACTGGGCTGACCGGCGCACCGGGCCCCCGCCGCGGGAGCCGTACCCCGAGCCGTCTCGGGGTACGGCTCCGGGATCCGTAGGGGTCCACCGCCCGCCCGGAGGGGGACGACCGCGCGGGCGGTTTCGGCCATGGTGTCAAGTGACCGGGAGTGCAGGGGAGTTGACGATCTCCGCCGGCCCCGGACCAGGAGGACAGCATGACCGTCGACCGCACCGCCCCGACCCCCGCACGCCGCCGGCCGGCCCTGCGCGCCGCCGTCGCGGCCACCCTCGGCGCGGGCCTGCTCGCCACGCTCGCCGCCCCGGCCGCCGTCGCCCGGCCCGCCGAACGCCCGTCGGCCGCCGGCTGCCACGGCGCGATCCACCTCCCGGCCACCGGCGCCCCGCCCGGCGACGACGCCCCGACCGGCGACGGTTCCCCGACCGGCGACGGCGCCGCTGCCACCCGCCCGGCCGACTGGGCGGCCGCCGACGCCGCCCTGGCCGGGATGACCGACACCGGCTACTCGACCTCGGCCCTCGCCGCCGTCCGCGAGAACGGCCGCCTGGTCTGGCGCAACGCCACCGGCGTCGCCGACCTCGCCACCGGGGAACCCGCCGACGCCCGGGGCCGGTTCCGGATCGGCAGCGCCACCAAGACCTTCGTCGCCACCACCCTGCTCCAACTGGTCGGCGAGGGCCGGCTGGACCTGGACGACCGGCTGGAGTGCCTGCTGCCCGGCGTCGTGCCGAACAGCACCGCGATCACCGTCCGCCAGCTGCTCGACCACACCAGCGGCGTCGCCAACTACACCAGGGACCCGGCCTTCGAGTTCTACGAGCAGGACTGGCTGACCACCCGCCGTTACCGGTCGTACGGCCTGCGGGACCTCGTGGACATCGCGAACAGGTACCCGCCCGACTTCGCCCCGGGGCAGGACTGGCGGTACTCCAACACCAACTACATCCTGGTCGCGATGATCATCGAGAAGCTCACCGGCCACGCCTGGACCGACGAGGTCACCCGCCGGATCATCGTCCCGCTCCACCTCACCGGCACCTTCGCACCCCGCGACCTCCCGTTCATCCCCGGCCCGCACGCCCACGGCTACTTCAAGCTGGACACCGGCCCGGTCGACGTCACCGAACTCAACCCCTCCATGGCCGGGCCCTCCGGCGGCATGATCTCCACCACCGGCGACGCCACCGCCTTCCTCCGTGCCCTGCTCGGCGGCCGGCTGCTGCGCCCCGCCGAACTCGCCGCGATGAAGGAGACCACCACCCACGGCGAGGGCCGGAGCTACGGCCTCGGCCTCCAGCGCCTGGACACCCCGTGCGGCCCCTTCTGGGGCCACGCCGGCGGCATTCCCGGCTACAGCACCATGATGCTGTCCTCCCCGGACGGGGCACGGCAGTACGCCGCCGACACCACCGTCTACGACATCCCGGACGAGGCCGCCGCCCGGGCGGCCTGGGACAGGGTGACCGTCACCGCCCTCTGCGGACCCCGACCGGGAACCGCCGCACCCGACCTCGCCCGCACGGCGCCGTGACCGACCCCCTACGCTGACCGGCGAGCCAACGGCCCACCGTCACCAGGAGGACGAGACATGGCAGAGCCGCTGATCGCCGCAGTCGGGGGCAGGGTGCCCGCCGTCGACCCGGGCGCCTTCGTCGCGCCGAACGCCGTCGTGGTCGGGGACGTGACCGTCGCCGCCGGCGCCAGTGTCTGGTACGGCGCGGTGCTGCGCGGCGACGCCGAGTCGATCAGCGTCGGCGCGGGCAGCAACATCCAGGACAACTGCACCCTGCACGCCGACCCCGGCTTCCCGCTGGTGGTCGGCGAGCGGATCTCGGTCGGCCACAACGCCGTGCTGCACGGCTGCACCGTCGAGGACGACGTCCTGGTGGGCATGAACGCCACCGTCCTCAACGGCGCCCGGATCGGCACCGGCTCGCTGGTCGCGGCCGGCGCGGTGGTGCCGCAGGGCATGGTCGTGCCGCCCGGCTCGCTGGTCGCCGGCGTCCCGGCCAAGGTCCGCCGCGAGCTGACCGAGGACGAGAAGGCGGGCATCACGTCCAACGGCTCCGGCTACCAGCTGCTCGCCGACGCCCACCGGGAGATAGAGCCCGTCTAGCTAGCTAGGCGGTGGCCATCGCGGTCGCGGCCCGTTCCGTTGCCACCGGCTCCGGGGCCATCGGTTCCGTCGCCACCGGGGCGGGCCGGCGCCGGTCGACCACCCAGGCGAGCACCGCGATCACCGTCCCCGTGGCGGCCAGGACCGCGCCGACCAGCGTCGGCGCGGTCCAGCCGAACCCGGCGTCCAGCGCCAGCCCGCCGAAGTACGCGCCCTGGGCGTTGGCCAGGTTGAAGGCGCCCTGGACGGTCGCCGAGGCGAGGGTCGGCGCGCTGCGCGCCTTCTGCAGCACCAGGGTCTGCACGGCCGGCACGATCGCGAAGCCGAACAGCCCGATCAGCACCACGGTGACCGCCGCCGACCAGCGGGCGTGCGCGGTCACCGCGAACAACGCCAGGGTGGCGGAGAGCAGTACGAAGGCCGCGCACACGGTGGGGCGCAGCGCCCGGTCGGCGGCGAACCCGCCCAGCACGTTGCCGATCGTCATGCCGACCCCGAACAGCGCCAGCACCAGGGTCACCGAGCCGGTGGCGTACCCGGAGACGTTGGTGAGCAGCGGGGTGATGTAGCTGTAGCAGGCGAAGAAGCCGCCGCAGCCGAACACCACGGTGGCCAGCGCCAGCCAGAGCTGTCCGCTGCGGAAGGCCCGCAGCTCGTGCCGGAGCCCGGACTGGCCGGGGGAGGGCAGCGCGGGCACCAGCCGGGCGATGGCGACCGTCCCGGCGGCCGCGATCAGCACGACCACCAGCATGGTCGCCCGCCAGCCCAGGTGCTGGCCGAGCAGGGTCGCGGCCGGCACGCCGACGATGTTGGCGACGGTCAGTCCGGAGAACATCACGGCCACCGCCCGGGCCCGCCGGTCCGGCGCGACCAGTTCGGCCGCCGCCACCGCGCCCGCTCCGAAGAAGGCGCCGTGCGGCAGTCCGGTGATCAGTCGGGCGGCGGCCAGCGTCCAGAAGTCCGGCGCCACCGCGCACAGCAGGTTGCCGGCCGCGAACAGCCCGGCCAGCGCCACCAGCACCGCCTTGCGCGGCCGCCCGGAGGCCAGCGCGGTCAGCAGCGGCGCGCCGACCACCACCCCCAGCGCGTACGCCGAGATCAGCCAGCCCGCCTGCGGGATGGAGACGTGGAGACTGTCGGCGACCTGGGGGAGCAGCCCCATGGCGGCGAATTCGGTGGTTCCGATGGCGAACGCGGTGACGGCCAGCGCGAACAGCGCGAGAGGCAAGGGGGTGACTCCGGAGTGATGCCGACGGACCGGGGAAGCGCGCGGCGGGATGAACTGGACGGGCGGGATGAACTGGATGAGCACGATGAACTGGATGGGCAGGATGAAACGGACGAAGGTGGGACGAATTCGTTCGTCGGGCATCCTAATCCGGACGGATGACGGCGCCGTGAGGCGCGTGTGACGAAAGGGGGTCGCCGACACGGCTCCCGCGCGCGAGACTGGGAGCATGTGCCGCAACATCAAGACGCTGCGACCCCCCGTCACGCCCGACGCCGGCGAGGAGGACTTCCACGCCGCCGCGCTCCAGTACGTCCGCAAGGTGTCCGGGTTCCGCGCCCCCGCGGCGCACAACCGGGAGGCCTTCGACCGGGCGGTGGAGGCGGTCGCGGAGGCCACCGCCCGGCTGCTCGCGGAGCTGGAGGTGCGCGGCTCGCACGTGCCGGTCGCCGTGCCGGCCGAGGCCGCCGGGTAGGCAGGAGCTGGTGTGATGGAACCCGCCGAGCGCTACGCCCTCACCTTCCCCGGAACCCCGGGCACCCAGGCCCCGCAGGACGTCGTGGTGGTCACCCGCACCGACGCGCGAGGGCCGGGTGGCCATCCGGTGTACGAGGACGAGAGCGGCATCGTCCGGGCCGAGATCAGCGACGCCGGCGAGGTTCGGATGCTCGCCAGCGGCGGCCACCAGAGTCCGCACGTGCCGGTGCACGCCCACCCGCTGCCCTGACCGTGCCCGGGCCCGGCCGTCGTCGGCCGACACCGGGAACCATGGGCGAGACCGCCCGCCGTCGGGCACAATCGCCGTATGACCACAGCGAGTTGGCAGGGCGTCGTGATCGCCGAGAGTGCGGACACCGTCGTCGTCGAGGGCAACCACTACTTCCCGGTCGAGGCGGTGCGCGCCGAGTACCTGCGCCCCTCGGACAGCACCACGGTGTGCAGCTGGAAGGGCACCGCCGGCTACTACACCCTGGAGGTGGACGGGCGGTCCAACCCGGACGCCGCCTGGTTCTACGCCGACCCGGAACCCGAGGCCGAGCACGTGCGCGGCCGGGTGGCCTTCTGGCGGGGGGTGGAGGTCGCCGAGTAGGCCGTCCCGGGCCGTGCCGTCGTCGCGAAAGGGGCACCGGATTCCCATGGCAGTCTTCCGCAGGCCGGGCCGCTCCCGGCCGACCGCCGAGCCCGACCTGAGCGAGCAGCTCGCCGAACTGGTCGAGGAGTCCGAGCAGCCCGTCGGCCCGGTCGCCGAGTACGCGGCGAAGCAGCGCGGCCGCGGCCGGGCCGTGGTGCTGCACACCGCCCGGCTGCTCGGCCGCCGCGGCCGGGCAGCCGCCAGCGGAACGGCCAGGGGCGCGGTGTACGGCGGCAAGGCGCTGACCGAACAGCTGGTGCGGACCGCGCCCCGGATCCCGGTGCGCGACCTCGCCACCCTGCGGGCGCAGCACCCGGAGGCGGCCTTCCCGGAGCAGCTGGCCGACCTGCTGGTCACCGGCGCCGTCCGGGCCTCCAGCGCACTCGGCGCGGGCGTCGGCGCCGTGGCGATGCTGCCGGTGCCGCCCGCGATGCCGCTGGAGATCGCCGCCGAGACGCTCGCGGTGGCCGCCGTGGAGGTCAAGCTGATCGCCGAGCTGCACGAGGTCTACGGCACCCCGGCGCAGGGCACCGCCACCCATCGGGCCGGTGCCTACCTCGGTGCCTGGGCCAACCGCCGCGGGATCGACGCGAGCCTGCTGGTGCGGCCCGCCGGCTTCGCCGCGCTGGCGATCAGCGCGGAGGTGCGCCAGCAGGTCCGCCGGCGGCTGACCCGCAGCTCGCTGCGGCACCTTCCGGCGGTGATGCCGCTACTGGTCGGGGCCGGCATCGGCGCGACCATGAACCGCCGCGACACCCGCCGGCTGGCCGACGAGGTGCGGCGGGACCTGCGCGAGCGCCGCCCGGCGGACGGCGGTTACTGGGTCGCGGCCGCGCTGACGCCGAAGGGCGCGCCGACCCCGTAGCCGTCGTGGGGAGCAGCGGCGGCGCGCCCGGGAGCCGGTCCCGGGCCGCGCCGCCGTCCCGCCACCCGCCGGGCTTCCCGGGGGTTCCTAGAGCTTCGGCGGTGCCGGGGCACCCGCGCCCCGGCCGGCCTTGACGCCGTTCACCATCGCCTGGTGGATCGCCCGCGCGGTGCTCTCGTCGCCCGCCGGCACGGGGCTGCCGACGACCGTGTACCAGTCCAGCGCGCCGGAGTACTGGACGGTCAGCCTCGCCTCGCCGTCCACCCAGGTGGTGTGCACGGTGAGGTCGCCGGAGATCGGGCCGACCTCGGCGGTGGTGACCCCACCGGGGCCGCTGATGATCGATTGAGTGGTCCAGGTCGCCCACGACGTGCGCGGGTCCGCGGGCGGCCGGGCCTGGCGGTTTCCTTGGTCGTGTTCGGTCATGCGCCTATCCTCCCCCGCGGGTGGACCGCCGCCGGAGCAGCGACACCCGCGGTCGCGGCGACCGCCCGGTCCCACCGGGCGGTCGAGTCGGTACGGCGGACGGTCAGCCGGGTTGGCCGGGCTCGTCCAGCATGGGGGCGCCCTCCGCCTGGGAGGTGTCCTGAGCGTGCAGGTTCTGCATCGAGGGGACCCCCTCCTCGGGGTCCGCGGCGCGGACGTCCTCGTCGTCCTCGGTGCTCACCTTGGAGCGGTCGCTCATGTCGGTCATCGCGGGCTCCGTCTCCTCGGCCGGACCCGGCGCGCCGGGGCGAGGGCGCGGCAGGGCCGGTGGTGTCTCTTCGCCCTCCCAGCCTGCCTCCGCCCCGGCGCCGGGGCCAGTCGGGTGACCCGGCGGGCTTCCCCGGCGGCTCCGCAGCGCTCCGCGGACCCGACCCGGACCTGACCCGGACCCGACCCGGCCTCACCCGGCCTTACCCCGGCCTCACCCGGTCGTCACCAGGCGACGGGCAGTGACCGCATGCCGTAGATGAACGAGTCGGTGCGGAACTCCAGCTCCTCGTGGGGGACGGCCGGCCGCAGCCCGGGCAGTCGCCGGAACAGCGTGGCCAGCGCGATCTGCAGCTCGGCGCGGGCCAGCGGCTGGCCGAGGCACTGGTGCACGCCGAAGCCGAAGGCGAGGTGCCGCCGGGCGTCCCGGTCCAGGTCCAGCTCGTCGATCGGCCGGCCGGCGCCGCCGAACACCTCCTCGTCCCGGTTGGCGGTGGAGAGCATCGCCATCACGCCCTCCCCGGCCCGGATCGTCGTGCCGCCCAGCTCCACGTCCTCCAGCGCCACCCGGGCCACCCCGGTGTGGATGATGGTGAGGTGGCGCAGCAGTTCCTCCACCGCGCCGGGCAGCGCGGCCGGGTCGGCCAGCCTGCTGATCTGCTCCGGCTGCTCCAGCAGCAGGGCGGTGGAGAGCGAGATCATGTTCGCGGTCGTCTCGTGCCCGCCGACCAGGAGCAGGAAGCCGGTGCTGGCGATCTCCTGCGTGGTGAGGTCGTCGCGGACGGCGAGACGGCTGAGGATGTCGTCCTGCGGCTCCTTGCGCTTGCGGGCCGTCAGCTCCTTCAGGTACTCCAGCATCTCGTCCCGGGCGTCCAGGAGCAGCTCGGGCGAGCTGCTCTGGGTGAGCAGCGTCCGGCTGACGCGCTGGAAGAACTCGTGGTCCTCGTACGGGACGCCGAGCAGCAGGCAGATCACCAGCGAGGGGATGGGCAGCGCGAAGTCGGCGACCAGGTCGGCCTCGGTGCGGCCTCCGGTCATCGTGTCCAGCGTCTCGTCCGTGATCCGCTGGATGTCCGGGCGCATCGCCTCGATCCGCTTGACCAGGAAGTCCCCGGTGACCATGCGGCGCAGCCGGTTGTGCTCGGGGTCGTCGAGGTTCAGGAAGCTCGGGTTCTCGGTGATCCGGTCCCGGCCGCCGGCGATCAGCAGCGGGAAGGCCGGGTGGCGCACGTCGGAGCTGAACCGGCGGTCGGACAGGATGGCGCGGACCTCGGCGTAGCCGGTGACGAGCCAGACGGACTCGCCCCCGGGCATGGTGGCGCGGGTCAGGCGGGAGGTGGCGGCGGCCTCGGTGTACGCGGGGGGCGGGCCGTACGGGCAGCCGGCCGAGTGGCGGGCCGGGAGGGCGATGCCGGGAGCGGTGGAGGAGCTAGTCAAGGCGGGATCTCCTTGCGTCGCGATGGTTCACCGGTGGGGGTGTGCTGGTCGGACGTTCGTCGTGCGCGGTCGTGTGTGGTGCGTGCGGCCGCGGGCTCTCGCCGGGGGAGCGGTCGGCCCGGACGGGCGGGGATCAGCCGTCGACCGCGATGGCCTCGGCCTCCGCCGGCTCGTCCTCGACCACGGTGATCGCACCGCCCGGGCAGAGCTGGGCGGCCAGCCTGAGGTCGGCGAACTGATCGGGCCGGAAGGAGATCTGACGGAGTCTCACCAGACTGTCGTCGTCGTCCTGATCGAAGACCTCGGGGACGTTCATGACACACAGCCCGGAGCTGCAGCAGCGGTCCCGGTCGACACTCACCCTCATGGTGGGCACCTCTCGCCAGTGCGCCGCCGGCTGCCCGGCGGCCGCCTCTCGTTGTCATGGTCAACCTAACCGCCGTTGATCCGTCCCTGGAGAGCACGGCGGCGGGATGGCGGAGAATGGCCGATTAGGCCCACGTTTGCAACTGCCCTACAGCGAAAGAGGTTTGAACCGGCGTCACCCCGAAAGGCGTGGGCGCCGCAGTCCCGGCCCTGGCCGACGGCGCGTGGGGTTCACAGGCCCTCGGCGGCGGCGATCTCCCGTACGGTCGCGACGGTGTCGGCCTCGGCGGCGCTCTTGTCCGGCCGGTAGCGCACCACCCGGGCGAACCGTAGGGTGAGGCCGGCCGGATAGCGGGAGCTGCGCTGCACCCCGTCGAAGGCGATCTCGACGACCAGTTCCGGTCGGACCCGCACCGTCCAGGCGTCCCGTCCGGTCTCCCGGGCCAGCAGTTCGACGGTCTGCCGGGCGAGCGTCTCGTCGGTCAGGCCCTTGAAGGTCTTGCCGAGCATCACCCACGGGCCCAGCCCCGGCTCGCCCGCCGCCCGGGCGCCCAGATGCAGGTTGCTGAGGAAGCCCTGCCGGCGCCCGCTGCCCCACTCGGCGGCCAGCACCACCAGGTCCAGGGTGTGCCGGGGCTTCACCTTGATCCAGCCCGCGCCGCGCCGCCCGGCCGCGTACGGGGCGGCCGGATCCTTGACCAGCACGCCCTCGTGGCCGAGCGCCAGCGTCTCGCGGAAGAAGGCCAGCGCCCGGTCGCGGTCCCCGGTCTCGACGCGGGCCGGCCGCAGTCCGTCCGGCACCGCCTCGGCCAGCGCCGCCCAGCGCTCCCGGCCCGGACGGTCCACCAGGTCCTCGCCGTCCCGGTGCAGCAGGTCGAAGAAGTAGGCGTCGAGCGGGACTTCGGCGCGCAGCCGGTCCGGGTCCCGCCGGGAGGCGGTGCGTGCGGCGGTCTCCTGGAACGGGCGCGGCCGGCCGTCCGGGCCGAGCGCGATCGCCTCGCCGTCCAGCACCGCCGAACGCAGCGGCAGCGCCAGCGCGGCCTCGGCCACCTCGGGGACGCGGGCGGTGATGTCGTCCAGACCGCGGGTGAACACCGCGACCTGCCCGCCCTCCCGGTGCACCTGCACCCGGATGCCGTCCAGCTTCCACTCCACCGCGGCCGGGCCGGTGCGCTCCAGCGCGCCGGTCACGTCCGGCGCGGAGGCGGCCAGCATCGGCCGCACCGCCCGTCCCACCTCCAGCCGGAACGCCGCCAGCGCCGTCTGCCCGCCGGTCAGCGCCGCCTCCGCCACCGCGCGGGCCGACCCCCGGAACATCAGCGCCCGCCGCACCGCCGCCGCCGGCACTCCGGCGGCCTGCGCCACGGCGTCCCCCACCACGGCGTCCAGCGCCCCCTGCCGCAGGTCCCCGACCAGCACCCCCCGCAGGAACCCCTGCTCGACCTCGGTCGCCCGCGCGAACAACCCGTGCAGCAGCCGCCGCCGCTGCTCCTGCGCCCCCGCCCCGTGCACCCCCGCGATCAGCTCCAGTTCCCGCTCCACCTCCCGCACCCCGAGCGAGGACTCCGGCGCCGGCTCCGGCAGGCCGCGCAGCGCCGCCGGCCCGATCCCGGTCCGCAGCCGCTGGGACTCCCCGGACAGCAGGGCCACCGCCGACGCCCCCTCCACCGGCCCGAGGTCCCGCAGGCAACCGGCCAGCAGCCCCGTCTTCGCCCGCCGCCCGGCCTCCGCCGCCACCTCCCTGGACACCGACGCCAACCGCAGCAACCCCGCCACACCACCACCTCCACCCCCCTCAGCATCCGCCCCCGTCCCGGCCCCCGCACCACGGCCGCCGCTCCCGCGGCAGCACCTGTCCCCGGGCGGCCACCCGGGGAGCGCCGGGCCTCGGCGGGGCCGTCTCGTCGGCCCCGCCGCCGCAAGGCGCCGCAGTGGCGCAGAGGGCGGTCGGTCTTGGCCGGGGAGGTGATCAGCGGCCGGACGACGGGGCGTCATGCTGAGGGCTCGCCCCGCCTTCCGAGTGATGGAGACCGAGATGAGCGACACCCCCACGACCCCCTGGAGCGTCGGCGCGCCCGAGGCCGCCGACTACCCGGCCTGGCGCGAACTGTTCCGTGGGTACTGCGAGTTCTACCGGGTCCCGATCCCGGAGGAGAAGGCCGAGCTGGTGTGGTCCTGGCTGACGGATCCGGGGCACGAGCTGGCGGGGCTGCTGGTGCGGGACGGCGACGGTAGGCCGGTCGGGCTCGCGCACTACCGGCCGTTCGCGCGACCGTTGCACGGGGCGGTCGGGTGCTTCCTGGACGATCTGTTCGTGGCACCGGAGGTCCGGGGTGGCGGCGCGGTCGACGCGCTGTTGGGCCGCCTGCGGGAAATCGCGGCGGAACGCGGGTGGAACACCGTCCGCTGGATCACCTCCGAGGACAATTACCGGGCCCGTGGAAAATATGACCAGGTCGCCACCCGGACCAGGTTCCTCACCTACGACATGGCTCCGGAGGCGCCGGCCGGCTGATGCCGAGGCCCAGCCGTCGGACATTCGTTCGGAGTTTCTGTTATCGGCGCGCCGCCCGGAGGTCTCCCCTGCGTCGGCACCCGACCAGTCGACCCGGAACAGAAAGCGTGGCCACGTGAACAGCGACGACAGGACGACCATCCTCCCGGCGAGCGGAGGCGGCGCCGGCAGCGACAGCGGGGGCGGAACCCGCGGCCGCTCCGGCGGCCGGGCGGCGCGGCGGGCTGCCGAGCGCCACACCGGCCGGGGCCGGCGGGCGCGTCGGCGCGGCGGGATCGTGCCGGTCACCGCGGTCGTCGCCGCCGTGGCGGGTACCGGGCTGTTCGCCGCGCTGGCCGGCGCGGGCTACGCGGCGTACGGCGGCAAGCAGACCGACCGGGACGTGGCCGGCCAGTCGCTGGCCGCCGAGGCGCTGATCTCCGCGGAGCTGGGCACCCACGACGGCATCCAGGTGCCCGGCACCGGTGGGACCAACCCGGACGTGCTGCCCCCGGCCACCCCCACCGCCACCGAGCCGGCGGCCACGGCGAGCGCTCCGGCCGCGCCGACCGCGACCGTTCCGGCCTCCCCGTCCGCCACCCGGACCACCCCGACGACTCCCGTCCCCAGGGCGGCCCCCCCGAACGCCCGCTCCGGCATCGACTTCCCGCTCTCCATCAAGCGACCCACCTTTCCCCCGCAGATGGGTGGGGGAGCTGCTCCGCCGGCGGGCGGCGGCGAGGCTCCGTCGTACGCCCAGCAGGTGGTGGACCTGGTCAACGCCGAGCGCTCCAAGGCCGGCTGCGGGCCGGTCGGCTCCGAGCCCCGGCTGGCCAGTGCGGCCCAGTCGCACAGCGACGACATGGCCAACCGCAACTACTTCGACCACGCCAGCCCCGAGGGCTACCACGCCGACCACCGGATCGAGGCGGCCGGCTACAGCTGGAGCAGCTGGGGCGAGAACATCGCCCGCGGTCAGAAGGACCCGGCCGCGGTGATGAACTCCTGGATGAACAGCCCCGGCCACCGGGCCAACATCCTCAACTGCTCGTTCACGCAGCTCGGCGTGGGGGTGCGCACCGGTAACAACGGCCCGTGGTGGACCCAGGTGTTCGCGTCCCCGGCGTGAGCCGGCCCGGTCCGGACCGCTGCCGTCAGAAGCCGAGCGGTCCGGGCCGATTTTCCGATTCCGTGCACATTGTTGTTATCTGATCACTCCACACGGGTCTCCGAGGAGGCAGCGGCGGACGGATACGGCAAGACGGAGTGCGGACCATGAACGCTGAGGTGCAGAACAGGACCGGGACCGCCCTGGTGCTGGCGGCGCAGACAGGTGACCGGCGGGCCCAGGAGGCGCTGGTCGCCGCCTGGCTGCCGCTCGTCTACAACGTGGCCGGCCGCGCCCTCGGCGGCCACGCCGACGTGGACGACGTCGCGCAGGAGACCATGATCCGCGCCCTCGACGGCCTGGAAGGGCTCCGCGACCCGGAGTCCTTCCGGTCCTGGCTGGTCGCCATCACCATGAACCAGGTGCGCCGCCGGCACACCGCCGGCCAGCAGCAGCCGACCGTCGGCGGCCTGGACGAGACCTGGGAGGTCGCCGACCCCCGGGCCGACTTCACGGACCTCACCATCCTGCGCCTCGGCCTGTCCGGCCAACGCCGCGAGGTGGCCGAGGCCACCCGGTGGCTGGACCCCGACGACCGCGAGCTGCTCGCCCTCTGGTGGCTGGAGGCCGCCGGCGAACTGACCCGCGCCGAACTCGCCGACGCCCTCGACCTGAGCCCGCAGCACACCGCCGTGCGCGTCCAGCGGATGAAGAAGCAGCTCGAAGCGGGCCGCGTCGTCGTCCGCGCGCTCTGCGCCTACCCGCGCTGCCCCGCGCTGACCGAGCTCACCGCGGGCTTCGACGGCACTCCGAACTCGGTCTGGCGCAAGCGCATCGCCCGCCACATCCGCGACTGCGCCGACTGCGGCGGCCTCGGCCGGGACCTCTTCCCGGCCGAAGGGCTGCTGGCCGGCCTCGCCCTGGTGCCGATCCCGCTGGACTGGCCGGTGCTGCTGCACTTCCAGCAGACCGCGGCCACCGTCGTCTCCTCGACGGCCGCCGCCGGGGCGGGAGCCGGGACGCACACGGGCGCCGGCGCAGGTGCGGGAGGACACGGCGGCTGGGCCGGCACGGCGGCCCGCAAGGCCGTCCTGGTGAGCGGGGCGGCCGCGGCGGTCGCGGTGACCACCCTCGCCCTGGTCTGGCCGCAGGCCGGCGAGCCTCCGCAGGCGACGGCACCGGAGCCCACCGCCCCGGCCGCCGCACAGGACATTCCGACGGCCGCCGCGGCACCCGCCGTCGTCGCCTCCGCGCCGGTACCGACCCCGACACCCGCCGAGAGCCCGACACCGACGGCGTCGCCCACGCCGACCGCGACCCGCACCGCCACACCGCAGCCCAACCCGGAACGCCAGCTGGTGGACCTGGTCAACGCCGAACGCGCCAAGGCGGGCTGCGCCCCGCTGCGGATCGACCCCCGGCTGCACGGCTCGGCCCAGAAGCACGCGGACGACATGGCCACCCGCGGCTTCTTCGACCACGTCAACCCGGAGGGCGTCCGGACCGAGGCCCGGATCACCGCCGCCGGCTACCGCTGGTCCCAGTGGGGCGAGAACCTCGACCGGGGTCCGACCACCCCGGCCGCCGTCTTCGCCCGCTGGATGGACGGCGGAATCCACCAGTCCAACATGCTCGACTGCGGATTCAAGGACATCGGCGTCGGCTTCGCCACCGGCTCCACCGGCACCCCCTACTGGACCCAGGACCTCGGCGCCCCGATGTCCTGAACCGCGGCCGACGGGCGACGGCCGACCGGCGACCAGGGCCGACCGGCTACGCGGGAGTGGCCGCCACCAGGCCGTTCGCCGACCCGGTCACATAGCCGGTGGCCTCCCCGAGGACGCCACCCGCGTCACCGACCTGTCCGGGGACCACGTCCGGAGCACTGCTCAGCGGCCCGGGCAGTCCCTCCTGCCCGCCCACGGCACTGGCGTGCGCACTCGGCGCGGTGAGGGAGGCCACGACACCGACGGCGAGCGAGGCAACGGCAAGCATGCTGCGCTTCTTCATGGCCGGTCCAACGACGCTGCGCCGGAAGGGTTACGGTTCGGACCCGTCGCGGGTTCACGGCGGGGAGCGTCCGGAAACGTTGGACGGCCCGCGAACCGACCGGGACTCTGCCGGGCGGCGGGCGGGCCGTGGGAACCACCATGGCCCCACCCGCCCCTGCCGGTCAGGGGCGCGTACGGTGCGACCGGACGCACGGCGGCGCGCCGGGCGTGCACCAGCAGCCCCAGCCGCGCCGTCAGAGCGTCCCGGAGCCGCGCGCCACCCCGGGCCCGCCCGCCACTGCGGCCCCACCCTCCCAGCCCGAGGGCCCGGGAACCGCCACCCCCGGAGCCCTGGTGGCTCCCGGCGCCGCCCCGGTCAGGCCGACCGGGCCCACCACCCAGTCCGGATGCCCCGGCATCGGCGGTGTCCGCAGCCCGTACAGCCAGTCCCGGAGGAAGCCCCGCAGGTCCTGCCCGGACACCGCCGAGGCCGTCCGCACGTAGTCCTCGGTGGACGCGTTCCCGTACCGGTGGGTGCTCAGGAAGGTGCGCTCGATCCGGTCGAAGGTCTCCGCCCCGACCTTCTCCCGCAGCGCGAACAGCACCAGCGCGCCGCCGGTGTACCGCTGGCTGTCGAAGAGGTCGGCGGCGTCGGGGGAGGCGACCGGCCCGGAGTCGTGCCGCCACTGGTCGCCCAGCCCGTAGAGGTAGCGCATCCGGTCGAGCAGCGTGGTGTAGCCCCAGGCGTCCGGCCACCCGCGCTCGTAGCGGTACGTCAGTCCGTAGAAGTCGGCGTGGCCCTCGTTGAGCCAGAGGTCGGACCAGGTGGCGGGGGAGACGCTGTCGCCGAACCAGGAGTGGACCAGCTCGTGCATCATGTGCGAGCCGATCGCCGGCTCCGCCTGGCGCAGGAAGTTCGGCTTGTAGAGGGTGAGCGTCTGGGTCTCCAGGCCGGTGAAGGCGAAGGCCGCCGGGTCGTCCGTGTCGACCGGCAGGATCCCGTACGTCTCGAACGGGAACGGCCCCAGGTGGGCTTCGGCCCAGGCGAGCTGACCGGGGGTGAGGGCGAGCGCGGGCTCCAGCTCGGCGGCGCGGGCGGTCGGCACCACGTCGCGCACCGGCAGGCCGTGCGGGCCGGTGCGCTCGCGCACGGTGTAGTCGCCGACCGAGACCTGGACCAGTTCGGTGGCCATCGGCTCGCGGGAGACGTACCGGCGGGTGGTGCGGCCGTCGCCCAGCCGCTCGGTGGCCGTCAACTCCCCGTTGGCCACGCCGAGGAGAGCGTCCGGGGCGGTCACCGCGATGGTGAACCGGGCCTTGTCGCCCGGGTGGTCGTTGCAGGGGAAGACGGTGTGGGCGCTGTTCGGCTGGCCGGCCACCGCGAAGCCGTCCGGGGTGGGGACCCAGCCGGTGTGCGGCAGCGAGCCCCGGGGGTCGGCGGTGTACTCGACGGCGAGCCGGGTGACGGCGCCCGGCCGGAACGGCCTGGCCGGAGTGACCGTCAGCTTCTCGTCGTGGGCCGCGAACTCCGCCGGCCGCCCGTCGACCCGGACGGTGCGCACGGTCAGTCCGAGCGCGTCCAGCTCCAGCCGGGCGAGGGTGCGGTCCGGCCGTACGGTGATCACGGCCGTGCCGTCCACCGTCCTGGTCCCGGCCCGGTACTCGAAGGCCAGGTCGTACCCGAGCGCCCGGTACCCGGTGTTCCCGAGCGAGGGGAAGACCGGATCGCCCAGCCCGTCGGCGGCGCCGGCCGTCGGCACGCTCGCCGACAGCACGACCGCACTGAGCACGAGCGAGGGAAGGAGACCGGCGCGGGGCCTGAGCAAGGTGATCACCGCACTTCACGACCGGGAGCGGAGGCGGGATCCGCCGGAACGGAGAGCGCCTGGGCCACGGATGCTAGTGGACGCCGGAGCGGCCCGGGCGCGATCGCTGCGTCCCGGCGACACACCGTGGTCCCCCGGACGGCCGACAGTGATGGCGGGGCCCCCGTACGCGGTCTAACGTGAGGAGTGCATCGTCCCCTGACGGACGATCCACGGCCGTCGGAAAACCTGGCCAGGTCCGGCGGCCGTACTCTGCTGTCCTGGCGCCGCGCGCCCGAACGCACCCCGTAGGCTGGCGGTCGAGACGACACCCGCGTACCGGATGCCAGGAGCCGCCGTGACCAGCCCAGCCGCACCCGTTCTGGTGATCGGCGAGTGCGTCGCTGACATCGTCCGATCGGGTGACACCCCGGACCGGGTGCACCCCGGCGGCAGCCCCGCGAACGTCGCCTACGGCCTGGCCCGGCTGGGCCGCCCGGCCACGCTGCTCACCGAGCTGGGACCGGACGCCAACGGCCGGCTGATCCGGCGGCACCTGGAGTCGGCGGGGGTGCGGGTGTGGGCCGCCGAGGTCTCCCGGACGCCCTCGGCGGTGGTGGAGCTGGACGGGCAGGGGCGGGCCCGCTACACCTTCGACATCCGCTGGACGCTCCCGCCGACCGAGCTCGCCGAGGCACCCGCGGCGATCCACCTCGGCTCGATCGGCGCGGTCACCGAACCCGGCGCGGCATCGGTGCTGGCGCTGGTCGAGCGCTGGCGCGGGCGGGCGCGGATCAGCTACGACCCGAACGTGCGCCCGGCGCTGATGGGGGACCGGGCCGAGGCCGTCCGCCGGGTCGAGCGCTGGGTGGAGCTGAGCGACCTGGTCAAGGCCAGCGACGAGGACCTGGCCTGGCTCTACCCGGGCGAGCGGCCCGAGGCGGTCGCCGAGCGCTGGCTGGCCCTCGGCCCGGCCGTGGTCGCGGTCACCCTCGGGGCCGAGGGCGCCTTCGCCCGCACCGCCGGGGGCGGACACGCCGAGGCGGCGGCCCTGCCGGTTCCGGTCGCGGACACCGTCGGCGCCGGCGACTCCTTCATGGCCGCCTTCCTGCACGCCCGCGCGGCCGACGCCGACCTCGCGGTCTGCCTGACCCACGCGGTGACGGCTGCCGCGCTGACCGTCGCCCGCCCGGGTGCCAACCCGCCCTCGGCGGCCGAACTCGCGGCCGCCCTCGGCGGAGGCGCCCCGGCGGCCTCATCGGGAGGCGCTCCGCCGGCCTCTCGATGAGCAGGGCCTCGTTCTCCGGGTGACCGGAAGGGGCCGCCGTCGCCGCTCCGGCGAGCCGGCCCCTCGGGGTCAGTGCCGCTGTTCCACGGCGGTGACGTCCTTTCCGTACCAGATCTCGGCGTACGGCCCGCTGCTGTAGGCGGGGATCTCCCGGTACCCGTTCCGCAGGTAGAGCGCGCGGGCCTCGACCAGGTCGAGGCGGGTGTCGAGGACGATCCGGTCCGCGCCCAGGGAGCGGGCGGCCCGGTCGACGGCGGCCAGCAGTTCGGCGCCGCCGCCGGTGCCGCGCAGGCCGGGGCGGACGAAGACGCGGGTGAGTTCGGCGGTGGTGGCGTCGAGTCGCCGCAGACCGGCGCAGGAGTGGGCGGCGCCGTCGTGGCGGCCGATCAGGAAGAGGCCGTTCGGGGCGGCGAGGTCGTCGCTCGGGGAGTCGGCCAGGCCGGACTCCAGCTCCTCGGGGGCGCCCTCCCGGTCGAGGTGCAGGCGGTAGTAGCGGTTGGCCACGTCGTAGTAGTACTCGCGCAGCAGGTCCAGGGCCTCCGGGGTGGTCACGTCGGCCGGGGCGACGGTCCAGGAGCCGGAGCTGCGGGGCGCGGTGTTCGTCATGCGCGCATGATCCACTCCGCGGCGCCGTCGCCGCAATCGGTTTTCCCGGCTGCCCCGCACCCGGCCCCGCCCGGCCACCCGGCGGCCCACCGCCCGGGCAAAGGAACGGCAAGGCCCCGGTGCGTCGTTGCCCCGCGCGAGTGATGAGGGGATTGGCGGTGGGGCGCGGCGGGGGAGCAGTGCACCCATGAACAGACCATCAGTTTGTCGTACTAGTGCGGGTCTGAGGGGGAATCAGCGGAATCGGACCGGCATGCGGACCGGCCTGCTGGCCACCGTCTGCCTCTCCGCCGTCCTGGCCGGCTGCGCCGGACCGGCCGCTCCCGCCGGGCCGAAGCCCGCCCCGATCGCCGACGCGAACGCGAAGGCTGCTCCCGCCGCCGAGCCCGCCGCGGCTCCGGCCGGCGGTGCGGAGGCGGAGGCCGCCGGTGCCGCCGAGGGTGCCGCCCCCGCCGCCCCGCCCGCGGCGCAGCCGCCGCTGCCCGCAGCGGCCCACCAGGAGGAGCAGGGCGGTGGCGAGGCCATGGCCCGTCAGGAGGCCGCCGCCCGCGCCACCTCGGAGGCCGCCCAGCGCTGGGGCCTGGAGCGCCCGCCGCTGAAGGCCCCGCCGCGCCCGGCGACCAGGGTCGCCCTCACCCCGGTGCAGGGGGTCAAGCTCGCGGACGGCCGACCGCCGGTCGTCTACCGGGTCCCCACCGACGACAAGGTGGTCTTCCTGACCGTCGACGACGGCGCCGAGAAGGACCCCGAGTTCTCCCGGATGGCCGAGGAGCTGGGCATCCCGCTGAGCACCTACGTCTCCGACTACCTCGCCCGCGAGAACTACGGCTACTTCCGCGACCTGCACGCCCACGGCGTGGAGATCAACAACCACACGATCAACCACCGCAACCTGAAGGTGCTGGACTACGAGACCCAGCGCCATGAGATCTGCGACCAGCAGGACCAGCTGGAGCAGCAGATCGGCGTCCGCCCCCGGCTGTTCCGGCCGCCGTACGGCGAGTACAACGACGACACCCTGCGCGCGGCGGCGTCCTGCGGGGTGGAGGCGGTGCCGATGTGGAACGAGGAGGCCTTCCCGGACCACATGGAATGGCGCTACGACGACCGGGAGCTGCATCCGGGCGACATCATCCTGACCCACTTCCGGGGCACCGACATCTGGAAGGCCTCCATGCCGGACCTGCTGCGCAAGGTCGTCAACGACGTCACCGCGCAGGGCTTCGCCCTGGCCCGGCTGGACGACTACCTGTAGCCGCACCACGGGCGTGGTCCACGGGGGTGGCCCACCGGAGCGGCCGGCCGCAGCGGCTCACCCCGGCGGCCGCGGGCCGGGCGACTCAGCCGAGCGAGAGGGCGTCGAGGTACACCCAGGCGCCCTCGTGCCGCACGAAGCGGCTGTTCTCGGTGAGCACGCCCTGCTCACCGCCCTCGGTCCAGTGGGCCCGAAAGGCGACCGTGCCCTCGGCGTGGAACGCGCCGCCCTCGGTGGCGGAGAGCACCTCCAGCCCGGTCCAGCGCAGGCCCGGGTCGAAGTCGACCTCCGCGGGCCGGGTGTCCGGGTGCCAGGTGCGCAGCAGGTACGCCTCGTCCTGCGCGGCGAAGGCGCTGAACCGGGAACGCATCAGGGACTCGGCGGTGGTGGCCGCCGTCTGGCCCCGGTGCAGTCGGCCGCAGCAGTCGCCGTAGCTGGCGGGCAGGCCGCACGGGCAGGGGGAGGAGGGCAGCAGCCGGGGCGCGGCGGCGCGCGGCTCGGAACGACGTCGGGACATGCCGTCCATTGTCCCCCACCCGTCGGGCGGCTCCCCGGCCACCCCTTGCACGACCGGAACAGGCCCGCCCCTCGGCGTACCGAGGGGCGGGCCCGTCCGTGTCACCCGGGGTCCGTCCGGGGGGCGGCACCGGTCGGCGGCTGGTCGGCGGCTGGTCGGCAGCCGGTCGGAGGCCGGGCGCCGCCGGGGCCGGTCGCGCGTTGCCCGGTCGGCGTGCTGCCCCGCTCCACCGTCCGGCAAGAATCGCCAGGCTTGTGGCGAGCCGCCTGCCACCTGCTGTTCGTCGCTGGTAGTAGTTGCCTGGTCGCGGAGCGATCCCCGCCGGGGAGCCCGTTCCCACGGGCTGGTCCGGCAGGACGACTCGACAGGACTTGAGGAGCGGTCAATGGGTGGCAGACAGCGTCCGCCGAGAGCGCGGACCCCTCGCCAGGGCAGGCCCGTCGGCGCCCGCCCGCGGGTGAACTCCCGGGCGGAGTTCGCCCGCATCGAGGGGTTCCTGGCCTGGGAGGCGGAGGTCGCGGCGGCCGAACGGGACGCCCGCGCGTTCGCCGCGCAGTTCCCGTGGCTGCCGGCGGCGGAGCGGGAGAGCCTCGAACAGGCCTACGCCGCCGACCGGTTGCGCTACGCCGAGGAGGTCGTCGACCGCGCGGTCGAGCGCTGCCGCCGACTGGCCGCCCGGTACCGCGTCGAGTGCCGCCGGATCTGCGCCCGCTGGGCGGCGCTCTGCCTCTCCGTCACCGTGGCGGCGGCGCTGTTCGCCGTCGTCCCCGCCGTCCTGCGCGGCTGAGCGGTCCCGGGCCGCCGTCCACCGGCCCGGGCACGACGAGGGCCCGCCGCACCGGGAACGGTGCGGCGGGCCCTTCCGCGTGTCGTCGCGTGCCGGGGACGCGGGTCAGTGGTGGCCGTGGCCGCTGCTGATCTCCTCGCGCTCCTCGACGGTGGGCTTGGCGATCTGGCTGTCCCTGCCGTAGAAGCCGCGGGAGAGCTTCACCCGCAGGCGGGTCCACAGCCCGGCCTTGCGGGCCACCCCGTTCTCGTCCACCTCGGGCGGCAGCTCGGAGGGCCGGGGCTGGTCGTGGGCGGTGAGGGTGAAGAGGCGGCCCGGCGGCAGCGGGGCGTGCACCTCGACGAACTCGCCGTGCTGGAGCCGGTTGATGACGCCGGTCTCCCGGCCGTGCAGCACCTTCTCCTTGTCCCGCCGCTGGAGGCCCAGGCACCACCGCTTGGTGATCACGAAGACGACGATCGGCACGGTGAAGAAGCCGATCCGCACCGCGTAGGTGATCGCGTTGATCGAGAGGTGGAAGTGGGTGGCCAGCAGGTCGTTGCCGCCGCCGGCCAGCAGGAGCAGGTAGAGGCTGATCCAGGCCGCGCCGAAGGCGGTGCGGACCGGGGCGTTGCGCGGCCGGTCGGCGATGTGGTGCTCGCCCCGGTCCCCGGTGATCCAGGCCTCCAGGAAGGGGTAGCCCCAGATGACCAGCAGCACGAGCGGGAAGACCATCAATGGGATGAACACCCCGAGGTTGAGGGTGTGGCCGCCCCAGACGCTGATCTCCCAGCCGGGCATCACGCGGATCAGGCCCTCGGAGAAGCCCATGTACCAGTCCGGCTGGGCGTCGGTGGAGACCTGGTCCGGACGGTACGGGCCGTACGCCCAGATCGGGTTGACCGTGGCGATCGCGGACATCACCGCGACCACGCCGAACACGAGGAAGAAGAAGCCGCCCGCCTTGGCCGTGTAGACCGGCAGCAGCGGCATGCCGACCACGTTCTTGTTGGTCCGGCCGGGCCCGGCGAACTGGGTGTGCTTGTGGTAGAAGACCAGGATCAGGTGCGCGGCGAGCAGGCCCACCATGATTCCCGGGATCAGCAGGATGTGGACGCTGAACAGCCGGGTGATGATGATGGTGCCCGGGAACTCGCCGCCGAAGAGGAAGAACGACAGGTACGTCCCGACGATCGGGACGGCGAGGATGGCACCCTCCATGAAGCGGATGCCGGTGCCGGAGAGCAGGTCGTCCGGCAGCGAGTAGCCCATGAAGCCGTCGAACATGCCGAGGATCAGCAGCAGGGCGCCGAAGACCCAGTTGATCTCGCGCGGCTTGCGGAACGCGCCGGTGAAGAAGACACGCATCATGTGGGTCAGCATCGAGGCGACGAAGACGATCGCCGCCCAGTGGTGGATCTGGCGCATCAGCAGGCCGCCGCGCACGTCGAAGCTGATCTTGATGGTCGACGCGTAGGCCTCGGACATCGGGATGCCGCGCAGGGGGACGTACGTCCCGTCGTAGACGACCTCGCCCATGCTCGGCGTGAAGAACAGGGTCAGCCAGACGCCGGTGAGGATGATGATGACGAAGGTGTAGAGCGCGATCTCGCCCAGCATGAAGGACCAGTGGTCGGGAAAGATCTTGCGGAGGTTGGACTTGGCCAGGGAGTAGATGCCCAGCCGGCCGTCGGTCCAGTCGGCCAGGGACTCGGCCATGTTGTCGGGGTTGGCGCGCGTGCTGGTCACCGGTCCCGGCTGCGACTGCTGGTCGGTTCTCACGACGGGCTCCCCGGCGTCCTCGGCGAACCGTGCTGGAGGCCCGCCGGCGGGAACGCCGGCCGGCGAAGTGTTGTGATCATGGGACCTCTCGATACGGGCCCGCCGGCCGGACCGGCGCGCGGACCAGGTGTTCCACTGGACCCGTTGCTCAGGGTGATGGAGCGCTTACTCTGTCATGCTGTCGGCAGGGGGCCGACTGTGCACGTCCATCGGGCCGTCCGGCCGCTCGTGTCGGGCCGGACGGGGGCTCCTGACGCCCGATCGGATGGCCGCCGCCCGGCCCAACGGGTGCCGATGCTGCGGTCGAGTGCCGCTGAACCGTTTCGGCGCGCGCCGCGGCCGGGCGTGGCGCGGTCCCGGGCCTACGCTGCGCCAATGGTGGATCACCGTGAACTCTTCGAGGACGTCACCGAGGCCCTGGCCCGCGCCGGGTTCGACACCGGACCGGGGCCCTCACCGCTGTGGATCGACCGTCACCCCGAGGGCGTGGTGGTCGGCTGGACGCCGGGCGCGGAGCCGGGCGGGCCGCCCTCCCGGGAGGCGCTCGCGGCGCTGAGCGGCGCGGCCGCGGTCGTGCTCCGCGAGTGCGGCTACCTCGTCGCCGGGACGGAGGAGGGCGATCTGCTGGTGCGTTGCGCCGAACCGGTGACGATCCCGGACGCGTCCGACTCCGAGCCGGAGCCGGTGCCGGAGCAGTGGTGGGGGTGACCCGGGCCTCCTGACGATCCCTCCGGTCCTCCGGAGGGCCCGGCGGGCCCGGTGTCCCGTGCGCCGGGCCCGCGTGCTTGCGGCGGGGGCGCTCAGTCGTCGAGCGTGAAGCCGATCACCGCGCCGCCGCCCTCACGGTTGGCGGCGAAGGCCGTCCCGCCGTGCGAGCGGGCCACCTCGTGCACGATGGCCAGGCCCAGCCCGGACCCCGGCAGGCTGCGAGCGGCGGTGGCCCGGTAGAAGCGGTCGAACACCCGGTCGAGGTCGGCCGCGTCGATGCCCGGGCCGCGGTCCCGGACCTCCACCCGCGGGCCGCGCACCACCACCTCGATCGGGCCGGTCCCGGACGGGTCGAACTTCGCGGCGTTGTCCAGCAGGTTGCCGACCGCGCGGGCCAGCGCGTCCGGCCGGGCGGTGACCACGGTTCCGTCCGCGTCCACCGCGATCTCCCGGTCGCTGCGCCGCCGGGCCTGGGCGGCGGCCTGCCGGACCACCTCGGCGAGCACCACCTCGGTCGGCTCCTCGTCCGCCCGGCGGTCCGCCGCGAGCGCCACCAGCTCCTCCACCAGCTGGGTCAACTCGCGGGACTCCTCGACCAGATCGGCCATCAGCGCGGCGCGTTCGGCCGGCGGCAGCCGGTCCAGGCCGGGCAGCACCGAGAGGTTGGTGCGCAGGCTGGTCAGCGGGGTGCGCAGCTCGTGTCCGGCGTCCTGCACCAGCCTGCGCTGGTTCTCCTTCGCGGTGGCGAGCCGGACCAGCATCCGGTCGAAGGCCCGGCCGAGCCGGCCCACCTCGTCCGTTCCGGCGGCAGGCACCGGGACGTCCAACCGCCCGCTGTCGGCGACCAGTTCGGCCGCCTCGGTGAGCCGGACCAGCCGACCGGTGATCCGCCCGGCGAGCAGCCGGCCGGCCCCGCCGGCGAGCGCCGCGACGACCGCGACCAGGGCCGCCGTGCGGTCCCGCAGGGTGGTCAGCAGCTCCTCGGTGGGCCCGACCTGCTGGATGATCTGGACCGCGCCGCGCCGACCGCCGAGCGAGACCACGCCGACCCGGTAGGCGTCGCCGTTCCGGTGGCGCAGCCCGGTGGAGGTACGGCCGGGCTGCTCGGCCCGGGCGAGGTCGTAGTCGCCCGGCGTCGGCGGCAGGTCGAGCTGTGCGGTGCCCGGCAGCACCCGGCCGTCGGGGGCGAGGGACTGGGTGGTGACCCGGATCGGGCGCACCAGGTCGTTGCTCAGGCCGCTCGGGCCGGCGAAGTCGCCAGGGAAGAGGACCTGCCGCTCGACCTGCCGGTCGACGGAGTCGACGGCGGCGGTGAAGTCGGCGGTCTCGTCGTCCCGGATCAGCCGGGCGGCGGCGTGGTAGCCCAGGGCGCCGATCAGTACCGCGACCAGTGCGGCCATCGCGGCGAAGGCCAGCGCGAGGGTGGTGCGCAGGCCCGGGCGCGGCAACCGCGGGAGGCGGCGGGCGGGGCGTGGCGCCCCGGGGACGCGGCGGGGCGGGCGCGGGGGCCGGGGCCTCGCTCGGCGGGCGGGGCCGGTCACGGCTCGCGCAGGGTGTAGCCGACGCCGCGGACGGTGTGGATCAGCGGTACCAGGCCCGGGCGGTCGAGCTTGCGGCGCAGGTAGCCGATGAACACCGCGAGGTTCTTGGAACCGGGGCCGAAGTCGTAGCCCCAGATCCGCTCGTAGAAGGTGGCCTGGTCGAGGACGGAGCCGGCGTGCCGGGCGAGCAGCTCCAGCAGGTCGAACTCGGTGCGGGAGAGTTCGAGCTCCCGCCCGGCGCGCCAGGCCCGCCGGGCCGGCGGCTCGACCCGCAGGTCGGCGACGGTCAGCACCTCGGTCGCGGGCTCGGGCGGGTGGCGCCGCAGCAGGGCGCGCAGCCGGGCGAACAGCTCGTCCACGTCGAAGGGCTTGACCAGGTAGTCGTCGGCGCCGGAGTCGAGGCCGGCGATCCGGTCGGCGACCTCGACCCGGGCGGTGAGCATCAGCACCGGGGTGCGGTCGCCGGCCGCGCGCAGCCGGCGGCAGACCTCCAGGCCGTCCGGCCCGGGCATCATCACGTCGAGCAGCAGGACGTCCGGGCGCTGTTCGGCGAGGACGGCCAGGGTCTGGGTGCCGTCGGCGGCGACCCGCACCCGGTAGCCCTCCAGCATCAGGGCGCGGGCGAGCGAGTCACGGATGGCCCGGTCGTCCTCGGCGATCAGCACGGTGTGCGTCATGGCGGAGATTCTCCCTGACGTGCTCACGGCGTGTCCGGGCGGCCCCGGGGTGTTCGTGCCCGCCCCGGGGCCGCCCGTGCCGGCCACCCCTTTTGCGTAGTGCTTCGCGGGCGTACGGTAGCCGTACGGTGGCGCGCCGCCGGGTGGGCCGCCTGGTCCGAGTCGGCACGCCCTGCCGGAGGCCGCGATGGCAGACCGGATGGCCTTCTTCACCACCCCGCGCGCGGAGCGGGCGCGCCGGGACGCGCGGGAACGGCTGGGGGACTGGCAGGAGGTGTACCGGCCGGGGGACCTGCTGCCGCTGGTCGGCGGGCAGGCGGGGCGGTGCATGGACTGCGGGCTGCCGTTCTGCCACCACGCCTGTCCCCTGGGGAACCTGGTACCGGACTGGAACCGGCTGGTGGCGCAGTCGCGGGCGGGCGGGGAACCGGGGGAGGGCACCGGGGAGGGCGCGGGAGCGGGAGGGGACTGGCGGGCGGCCGCGGCACGGCTGCTGGCCACCAACAACTTCCCGGAGTTCACCGGGCGGCTCTGCCCGGCGCCCTGCGAGAGCGCCTGCGTGCTGGCGATCGACGGTGCCGCGGTGACGATCAAGAACGTGGAGCTGGCGATCGCCGACCGGGCCTGGGAGGCGGGCTGGGACAGCCCCCGCCCGCCCGACCGCCCCGACCGCCCCGATCGGTCCGGCGGGCATCGGATCGCCGTGATCGGCTCGGGCCCCGCCGGAATGGCCGCCGCCCAGCAGCTGACCAGGGCCGGGCACGCCGTCACGGTCTACGAGCGGGCCGACCGCGCGGGCGGGCTGCTGCGGTACGGCATCCCGCCGTTCCGGCTGGAGAAGCACCGGCTGGAGCGCCGGCTCGACCAGCTGCGGGCCGAGGGCACCACCTTCCGCACCGGCGTACAGGTCGGCCGGGACGTCCCGGGCGAAGAACTGCGGGCGGGGTACGACGCGGTCGTGGTCGCGGTGGGCGCGGGCGCCTGCCGGGAACTGGCGGTGCCGGGGCGGGACCTGCCCGGGGTGCACCAGGCGATCGAGTACCTGACCTGGGCGAACCGGGTGGACGAGGGCGACTGCCCGGTCCCGCCGGTGTCCGCCGAGGGGCGGGACGTGGTGATCGTCGGCGGTGGGGACACGGCGGCCGACTGCCTGGGAACGGCGCTGCGCCAGCGCGCCGCCTCGGTCACCCAACTGGACATCAACCCGCGTCCGCCGCAGGGGCGGGCCTCCGGACAACCCTGGCCGGTGCACCCCAAGGTGTACCGGGAGACCACCTCGCACGAGGAGTCCGGCGCGGCAGAGGCCGGGCCCCGGGTGTTCGCGGCGACCACCGTGGGCTTCGAGGCCGGCCCGGACGGCCGACTGGCCGCCGTCCGCTGCGCCGAGGCCGAGCCGGCCGACCGCAGCCCGCGGACCGGCACCGAACGGACCCTGCCCGCGCAGCTGGCGCTGCTCGCGCTGGGCTTCACCGGGCCGGAGCCGGACCGGCGGCTGTTCGCCCAACTCGGCCTCACCACCGGGCCGGAGGGCACCCTGGCCAGGGACGACGGCTTCGCCACGGAGGCGGAGGGCGTGTTCGTCGCGGGGGACGCCGGGCGAGGGCAGTCACTGATCGTCTGGGCGATCGCCGAGGGGCGGGCGGTGGCCGCGGCGGTGGACCGGTACCTGCGGGGGTGGACGGAGCTTCCGGCGCCGATCCGGGCCTCGGCGCGGGCGCTCACGGTGTGAGGGACCGTTGGCATCCGCGCCGGGTCTGCGGGTTGGGCCTGCGGGTTGGGCCTGCGGGTTGGGCCTTGGGGTGGGCTTCGTCGGAGGCGTCAGGCCGATCGGGCTGGGTGTCAGAACGGCGGCAGGGGGTGGGGAGCACGCCCTCGACGCTGCCGATGGCGTCGCCGGGTACCGGGTCGGACGCCGCCCGGGCGGGGACGGAGTCCGCAGGCAGGAGCCATCGAATCGGGTACGTACGGTCTTTGCTACGATCCGGCGGGGCGGGCTTCGGGAGTCGCCCGTCGGGAGTTGTGCGTACCAGGGGCCGGAGGGCGGGGACATGAGTGCGGGTGAGCCAGCGGTGACGTGGGTCGAGGTCCGCTACACCCCGACGGCCGCCGACTTCGGGGAGGCCTTCGCGGCGTGGCACCGGCACACGGTGGTCGGGCGCCGGGCGCGGCGCGCCAGGTTCACGGTGGCCGCCGGAGCGACGGCGGTTGCCGGGCTGCTCGCCGTCGTCGGCGGGGCGGCGCTGCTGCCGGCCGTGGCCCTGGTGGTGTTCGCGCTGCTGGTGGCGTTCGAGTGGCCCCGGTGGCGGGTGCGGCGGATCGTGCGGGCGGCGGCGGACAAGGGCGAGTTCAGGATCCTGCTGGACGACTACGGGGTGGTCGTCAGCACCGCGGCCGGGGACACCGAGCTCGATTGGCCGGAGCAGCGGTATTTCCTGGAGACGCCGAGGCTGTTCCTGCTGCTGGGCGGCAAGGAGGAGACGGGGGTGCTGACCACGCTGCCCAAGCGCGGGGTCGAGGACGTCCGGCAACTGGCGGAGCTGATCGAGCGGCACGCGACGGCGCTCGTCCTGGACTGAGCGGTGGCCCCTGAGGTGGGGCCGCTTTGGCGGCTGGTGCGGCTGGCGCTGCTGGTGCGGTTGGCGTGTGGGGCGCGTGGAGCGTGTCATGGGGTGGGCTCCGCCGTGGCCGGCTCGGTGCGGTGCGCCCGCTGGTCGTAGCGCCAGAGCGCCGGGAGTGCGGCGGACAATGCGGCCGAGCTGCCGAGGCAGAGCAGGCCGCCGGTACGCAGCGCCGCCCGGATGCCCTGGCGGGCGGCGAGTCCGCCGGCCCGCAGGTCGCCCAGGGCCGGCCCGGCGGAGCCGATCAGCATCTCCAACCCGGCCGCGCGGCCCCGGAGTTCGTCCGGAATGGACTGGTTCCAGATGGCGCTGCGGAAGGTGTCGCCGATCCAGTGGGCGCCACCCGCGACGGTCAGGCAGAGCAGGACGGCCCACAGGCCCGGGGCGAACGCGGCCGCCGCCGTCGCCGCGCCGACCAGGGCGGCGGAGAGCAGGACCAGTCGGCCGTGCCGGTGGACCCGCTCCGCCCACCCGCCGGTCGCGGCGGCGATCAGGCTGCCGACCGCGCCGGCCGAGTAGAGCAGCCCGAGCGCCCAGGTGGCGTCCAGGTCCGCGGCCAGGAACGGGAAGAGCGCGGTGGGCAGGGCGAAGACGGCGGCGGCGAGATCGGCCAGGTAGGTGCCGATCAGGTCGGGCCGCCGGGCCGCGTACCGGGCGCCGTCGAGGAACTCGGCGAGCTGAGGCGCCTCGGCGTCCCGCTCCGGGGGGACCGGTCGGACCCGGGCGAGCAGGGCGATCGAGAGCAGGAAGGTGCCGAGGTCGACCAGGTACGCCGCCGGGACGCCGGCGGTCGCGATCAGCAGGCCGGCCGCTGCCGGGGCGGCCACGCCGCCGATGCTCCAGCGCAGCGAGAGCAGGGCACCCGCCGCCACCAGCTGGTCCTGGGGCACCAGCCGGGGGACCATCGCCTCGACCGAGGGCTGCTGGATGCCCTGGAGCGCCGCCGCCACGCCGGCGGCGAGGTAGAGCGGCCAGACGGCGGGGGTGCCGAGCAGCGCGTTGGCCAGCAGCAGGGCGCTCAGCGCGGCCAGGGCGACCTCGGTGGCCAGGGCGACGGTGCGGCGGTCGGCACGGTCGGCGAGGACGCCGCCGTAGAGGCCGAACAGGAGGGTGGGCACGAGTTCTACCGCGCCGACCGCGCCCACGGCCAGCGGGGAGCTGGTGAGGTCGGCGATCTGGAGCGGGATCGCCGTCATGGTGAAGATCGAGCCGAGCAGGGTGACCGTGCCGGAGGTCCACGTCAGCCGGAAGTCCCGGGAGGACCGCCAGGGCGCGGTGTTCGGCAGCAGCCGGGACCGGAAGCGGTTCGGTCGGGCGGTCGTGTTCGGGTGGGCGGTCGTTTCCGGGTGGGCGGTCGTGTTCGGTCCGGAGGGTGTGTTCGGTCCGGAGGTCATGAGGGGTGGGATCCCTTCGTGGCCGTCGGTGTCGCGACGGCTGTCCTTATCGCTGATAAATTCCAGCTTGGGAACTTATCGGCGATAAGGTGGGCTGGCAAGCGGATAACCGCCGACAACTGCCCGGTGACCAGGAGGCCGATCGGATGGCGTTGCAGCGCGACGAGGTGGTGCGCACGGCGCTGCGCCTGCTCAACGAGGAGGGCATCGACGGACTGACCACCCGTCGGCTCGCCCGTGAACTCGGCGTCCAGTCACCGGCGTTGTACTGGCACTTCAAGAGCAAGCGGGAACTGCTCGACCTGATGGCCGAGGCGATGCTCGCCGAAGCCCTCCCGCCCGACCGCGAGCCGGACCCGGCGCACTGGCCCGAGTGGGTCGCCGCCGACGCCCGCGCCAAGCGCAACGCCCTGCTCGCCTACCGCGACGGCGCCCGGGTGCACGCCGGAACCCTGCCCACCGAGGACGAACTCCCGGCAGTGGAAGCCCAGTTGAGCGCCCTCTGCGGAGCAGGGCTGCGCCCGCGAACGGCGCTGCGACTGCTGCTGACCGTCGACCGGTACATCATGGGCTGGGTCACCGAGGAGCAGGCCTGGCGACAGGACGCCGCGGACCGCGAGCGGCCACCGTTCCCGGACGAGGCCCTGCGTGAACTCCCGTTGCTGCGCGAGGCGGTCGACGTGCTGCGGATGACCGACCACGACGCCGACTTCGAGTACGGGCTGCGGGTGCTGATCGAGGGGTTCCGGGCGGAGATCGCGCGGGAGGCGGCGGAGGGTGCTCCGGCGTCGGGTCGGGGTTCGGAGGTGGGCCGAGGTTCGGCGTCGGGTCGGGCCTCAGGGGCGGGCCGGGCTTCGGGGGAGCAGTCCTCGGATGGGCTAACGTGACCCCATGACCACCCTCGATGCCCGCAGCACGGCCCTGGTCCTGATCGACCTGATGGACCGGATCGTCGCCAACCCGCTCGCGCCGCGCACCGGTTCGGAGGTGGTGAAGGCCTCGCTCGAGCTGGCCCGGGAGTTCCGGGCGGCGGGTGCGCTCGTGGTCGCGGTACGGGTCGAGCGGCCGAACGTCACCGAGCAGCCGCCCGGGAGCGAGCTGCTCGCGGAGGTCGCGGCGGCGGCCGACGAGGTCGTGGTGAAGCGCACCATCGGCGCCTTCCAGGGCACGGGTCTGGACGAGCTGCTCCGGGCGCGGGGCGTGGAGACCGTGGTGTTCGCCGGGATCGCGACCAACCTCGGCGTGGAGTCGAGCGCCCGGGCCGCCGCCGACCACGGCTACCAGCTGGTGTTCGTCGAGGACGCGATGGCCGCGCTCACGGCGGAGGAGCACCGGGCGTCGGTGGAGCTGGACTTCCCGCGCCTCGGCGAGGTCGTCGCGGCGGCGGACCTGCGGGTGGGGTGAACCGGGAGAGGCTGGGCGCCGCCGGGTGAGGCGGGGGGCTGCTACGGCCGGGTGAGGTGGGGCTGCTACGGCCGGGTGAGGTGGGGCTGCTACGGCCGGGCGAGCCGGAGGGCTTCGCGCAGCCGTCCGTCCGAGGCTGTGAGCAGCCGGGCGGCGGTGGGGGCGTCCACGTCCGCGAGCAGGGACAGGATCGCGTCCTTGGCCCGGCCGCCGGTCGCGGTCAGGGCGCGGTCGACCGTGGTCCCGTCGGCGCCGGTCGCCTCGGTGACGATCCGTCGGGCGCGGGCGCGCAGCTTGTCGTTGGTCGCGCGGAGATCGACCATCAGATTTCCGTACGTCCGGCCGAGCCGGACCATCACGGCCGTGGAGATCAGGTTGAGCACCAGCTTCTGTGCTGTGCCCGCCTTGAGCCGGGTCGATCCGGCCAGCACCTCCGGGCCGACCTCCACCTCGATGCCCAGCTCGGCCGCGGCCGCGAGCGCCGAGCCGCGGTTGCACGCCAGCCCGACGGTCAGTGCCCCGCCCGCCCGCGCGGCGCGGACGGCGGCCAGCGGGTAGGGCGTGCGGCCGGACGCGGAGACGCCCACCAGGGTGTCGGCGGGGCCGAGGGCGAGCGCGGCCACGTCGGCCTCGGCGAGGTCGGTGCGGTCCTCGGCGCCCTCGGCCGCCGCGGTGACGGCCGAGCGCCCGCCCGCGATCAGGCCGACGACCAGCGCCGGATCGGTGCCGAACGTCGGCGGGCACTCGACGGCGTCCAGCACGCCGAGCCGCCCGGCCGTCCCCGCTCCGGCGTAGACCAGCCGACCACCACGCGCCATCCGGGCGGCCACGGCGTCGACCACGGCGGCGATCCGCTCCAGTTCCCCGGCGACGGCGGTGGGAACCGTGTGGTCCTCGGCGTTCATCAGGCGCAAGAGCCCGAGGGTGGGCAGCTGGTCGATCGCGGCCCAGTCGGGGCGGACGGTCTCGGTCGTGGGTACGGCGTCGCCACTCATGCCCCTGTGCACCTCTCCATGGCCCGCTCGCTTCGCCCGCTCGCTTCGCCCGCTCGTGTGTGCACTTCGCCCGCCCATGCGCGCACCTCGCTCGCTCATGCGCGCACCTCGCTCGGCAAGGTAGTCGCCCACGCGCACCGCTCCATGACTCGCTCGCTCATGCGGCGAGCCTCCCCGGGTGAGGGGCGTCCGAATCGGGGCAAGCGCGGAGTGAGGGAGGTGATGGCCGTGGAACCGACCGTCGCCGGACTGCTGGACCGGTTCGGCCGCACCTACGCGGAGGAGGCCGGGATCACGCTGCGCGACAAGCCCTCGCCGCTCTACCGGCTGCTCGTCCTGACCGTGCTGTGCTCGGTGCGGATCGGCGCCGGCACCGCGACGGCGGCGGCCCGGGAGCTGTCGGCCGCCGGGCTGCGGACCCCGCGCGCGATGGCGGACGCCCGCCGCGGGACGCTGATCGCCGCTTTGGGCCGGGCCCACTACGTGCGCTACGACGAGAGCACCGCCACCGCGCTCGGCCGGGGAGCCGGGCTGCTGCTCGACCGCTGGCACGGCGACCTGCGGCGGATGCGGGACGAGGCCGCCGGCGAGCCTGGGCGGATCGGCGAGCTGCTCCAGGAATTCCCCCGGATCGGCCCGGTCGGTGCCGGGATCTTCCGGCGCGAGGCGCAGGCGGTCTGGCCCTCGCTGCGGCCGTACTTCGACGAGCGGGTGCTGGTGGAGGCCCGGACGCTCGGACTGCCGGGCGAACCGGACGGACTGGCGGCGCTGGTCGGGCCGGGGGACCTGGCCCGGCTGGCGGCGGCGCTGACCAGGGCGAGCCTGGCGCACGTGGGGGCCGGGTGACGGGCGGGTCGCCCGGGCGCTGGGCTGGGCCCGCCGTTCCGGGACGGGGCTGCTCCGGTCGGGCCGGAGGAGGGCCCGACCGTATGGAGGGTGCCTGCCGGTCGGGCCGGCTACCCGGTCAGGCCATCCAGAAGAAGACGGCCGTCATCCGCCGCTCGGCCAGGTCGGTGCCGTAGTAGCCGGTGGCGCTGTGGATCAGGTTGGCGTGGTAGAGGAGCAGTTGGTTGTAGCGGTTGGGGACGCGGACGTCCTCGGTGAAGTGGTCGGCCGGCACGTGGCGGGTGCCGAGCGCCTCGACCAGGTTGTTGTGCGGGGCGTTGACCAGGTTGCCGCCGAGGCGGCCGCCGGGGAACTGCTGGCGGTAGAAGCTGGTGCCGGCGTCCTTGGGGGCGCCGGGGCTGAGGTAGAGGACGGCAGCGTAGCGGCACAGCGCGCGGGAATCGGTGTGCGGGCGGGACTCCGACTCCCCGGCGCCGACGACCTGGACGCAGTTGTGGTTGAGCGTGCCACCACCCGGGGTGCTCTGCACCCAGAGCCGGGAGGCGCCGGTGGCCTTGCGGACCAGCGACTCGACCCGGGCCAGCTCCTCGGGTTCCAGGCCCGGCATGGTGCGCAGTCCGGGCCAGGTCTCGGGGCGGTGCGGGTAGCCCTCGGTCCAGTCCCCCCGGGCCAGGCAGCGCTCCCGGACGGCGTCCGGGTCCGGCAGCACGTTGTCCAGGACCCAGTAGTCCCTTCCGCGGGTGGGCTTGCGGTAGGGCAGAACCGGCAGGGTGGTCGGCCTGATGGGCTGTGAGGGCATGGGCCGACCATAGAGGCGGTGATCGTCAACCTTCTGCCGTGAGCAGGTCAACCTTTCGTCAAGGGTGCCCAGGTCCGGGCAGCGGGCCCAGTGCCGGGGCCCCGGCGCGGTGCGGCTCGGTGTGGTGCGGCTCGGTGCGCTGCGGTGCTCGGGAGTCTCAGGCTTCCCGTACGGCGAAGGTCCCGAGGGCGCCCTCCAGGCGGTCGTAGGCCTGGACCGCCGAGGGGTGGACCGCGGCGGCGATCGCCGCCTGCTCCTCGCCCGCCAGGGTGCGGCGGAACACCTCGGCGAACACCGCCCGGTCGACGGCGGCGAGCAGCGCGGCGGCGACCCGGCACTCGAAGCCGACGGGTATCTCGTGCACCGCCTCGGCCAGCGCCTCGGCGAGTGCCGTCTCGCTCTGCTCGTGCAGCTCGCGCAGCCGGGCGCCCAGCGCGGGGCTGTCGAAGACGGTGCGGGCGAAGGCCGGCCCGGAGAAGCCGAGCCGGGCGTCGTGCCGGTCGAGCCCGGCGAGGCAGTCGCGGCGCAGCGCGGCGAGCGCGGACTCGCCCGGCGCGCGCTCGGCGACGGCTCCGGCGAGCCGGAGGGCGAGCTCCTCGTGCAGGTCGAAGAAGAGGTCCTCCTTGCGCGGGAAGTGGTTGGTGACGGTCATCTTGGCGACGCCCGCGGCGGCGGCGACCTCGGCGATGGTCGTGCGGTCGAAGCCCCGCTCGATGAAGAGCCTGGTCGCGGCGTGCGAGATCGCCTCACGGGTGCGGCGCTTGTTGAGCTCGCGCAGGTTCGGAGTCGTCCCGGTCTCGGTCATGCCGGGGAGCCTAGCGCACGAAGCTGGGTCGAGCACAGGAATTAGATTTGACCCAGTTGCTGGGTCCGTCCTAAGTTCTTCCCGGGTGGCCGGAGCGGCTGCCCGGGTGAGGGTCCGAAGGTGTTGCCGGGTGGGCGTCGGAATCGACCGCACGCGGCTTCGGGGGCCGCTCGCTCAAGGGGCGACCAGGGGAGGGCGCATGACCACATCCGTCACCGGGAAGGGCCGGCCGGCAGGGGTCCGGGAGGGGGAGCCGGAGCCGATCCCACCGGGCCTGTGGAAGATGGGCGGGGTGCTCGCCCTGGGGCCGGTGCTCGCGCTGTTGGACAGCACGATCGTCAACGTCGGCATCGACTCCGTCGGCCGCGATCTGCACAGCTCGATCGCGGAGGTGCAGTGGGTGGCCACGGGGTACCTGCTGGCGATCTCGCTGACCATGCCGCTCTCGGGTTGGGCCGCCGGTCGCTTCGGGGGGCGGCGGGCGTGGCTCGCCTCGGTCGTCCTGTTCGTGCTCGGATCGGCACTGTGCGGCCTGGCCTGGTCGACGGGCAGTCTGATCGCCTTCCGGGTGCTGCAGGGGATCGGCGGCGGGATGATTCAACCGCTCGGCCAGGCGATCATCATACAAGCGGCTGGGCCGTCCAGGGTCGGGCGGGTGATGGGCACCCTGATGCTTCCGATCAGCCTGGCCCCGGTCCTGGGGCCGATCCTCGGCGGGCTGGTGCTGGAGCACTTCGACTGGCGTTGGATGTTCCTGCTGAACGTGCCCGTCGGGCTGTTGATCCTGCTGCTCGCCGCCCGCTGGCTGCCGGCTGACGAGGCGTCGGACGCGCCGAAGCCCCGGTTGGACGTGACCGGTCTGGTGCTGCTCTCGCCCGGGCTGACCGGGCTGGTCTACGGGCTCTCGACGATCGGTGAGGGTGCGACGGCCGGCTGGGCCGCCCTGGTGGCCGGTGCGGTGCTGGTCGCGGTCTACGGCTGGCACGCGCTGCGGGTGGGGCGCGAGGGTGCCCGGACGCCGCTGATCGACCTGCGGCTGTTCGCCCGGCGCGGCTTCACGGTGGCGACGGCGAACAGCTTCCTGCAGGGCGCCGCGCTCTACAGCTCGATGTTCCTGGTGCCGCTGTACTACCAGCAGCTGAGGGACGCCAGCGCGGTGGAGGCCGGTCTGCTGCTGGCTCCGCAGGCCCTCGGTACGGCGGTCACCGCCATGCTGGCCGCCCGGCTGACCGACCGCGTCGCGCCGCGTCCGCTGGTCCTGATCGGCATCGCCTGCTCCCTGGTCGGCACGATCGCGTTCACCCAGCTGGGCAGCGGCTCCGAGCCGGCCGGCTGGCTGATCGCCGGCTCGCTGGCGCTGCGCGGCGCGGGCATGGGGATCATCGCGATCCCCGGTCTGGCCGCGGTGTACGGGAGCGTCGAGAAGGCCCAGGTGCCGACGGCGGCAGGTGCCGTCAACGTACTGAACCGGGTGGGCGGGGCGCTCGGCACGGCGGTGCTGACGCTGGCGCTGCAGCAGGCGCAGGCCGGGCACCCGGGCCGGCCGGGCGCGGCCTTCGGCGAGACCTTCTGGTGGGTGCTGGCCCTGTCCGCGCTCGCCATCGCTCCGGCGCTGCTCTACCCGAACACCCGCCGGTCCGGCTGACCACCGCCTGGTTCCCCGCCACCACCCAGACCTGGAGGTACCCGTGTCCACCCGTCACCCCGGCGGCCTTCGTCTGCTCAGCGTCCACGCGCACCCCGACGACGAGTCCAGCAAGGGCGCGGCCACCCTCGCCCGGTACGCCACGGAGGGCGTGGACGTCCTGGTCGCCACCTGCACCGGCGGCGAGCGCGGCTCGGTGCTCAACCCGGCCATGGACCGGCCCGAGGTCCGGGCCGACATCACCCGCGTGCGGCGCGAGGAGATGGCGGCCGCCAGGGAGATCCTCGGTGTGCGCCAGCGGTTCCTCGGCTTCGTCGACTCCGGGATGCCCGGGCCGGACGAACCGCTCCCGGAGGGCTGCTTCGCCGCCGAGCCGGTGGAGCTCGCGGCAGCGGCGCTGGTCGCGCTGATCCGGGAGTTCCGCCCGCAGGTGGTGATCACCTACGACGAGACCGGCGGTTACCCGCACCCGGACCACGTGATGACCCACCGGGTCACGGTGGCGGCCGTCGAGGCCGCCGCCGATCCGGAGCGCCATCCCGAACTGGGCGAACCCTGGCAGGTCTCCAAGCTCTACTACCACCTGGCGCTCTCCCGGGCCTGGTTCCAGGCCATGCACGAGGCCATGGCGGAACGGGGCGTCCCCTCGGAGATGGGCGAGCTGCTCGCCGGCTGGCCCGACACTCCGCCGGCCCTGGCCACCACCACCCGGGTGGCCTGCGCCGAGCATTTCGCCGTACGGGACGCGGCGATGCTGGCGCACGCCACCCAGGTCCAGCCGGGTGTGGCCTTCATGGCCCACCCTCGGGACATCGAGCGCGAGGTCTGGCCGACCGAGGACTACCACCTGGCCCGGAGCCTGGTGCCGGCGGCGGGTGCGGCGGTCGGGGAGGGCGGGATCGAGACCGACCTGTTCGCCGGGCTACGGGCGGAGGTGGGCGCGGGATGACCCTCACGGTGGTCGTGGCGGCGCGGGCCGTCGCGGCCCTGCGCGGTGGTGCGACGGCCACCGTCCGATCAGCACTGGCCGTCGGCGAGCACGTAGTAGCCCGGGCCGGTCTGCTTCAGGGTGTGGGTGACGAAGGTGTTCCAGAGCCCCATGCTCTGGCCCGAGCCGAGTGCGTAGGTCAGGCCGCCGCTCTGGGTGGCGCGGCCGGCCGAGACGTGCGCGTAGTTGCTGGCGGTGAAGCACTGGGAGGTGCCCCCACCCGGGGTGGTCGCCGTCACCGCCGCCGACCGGGGGCCGGCCGCGCCCGCCCCGTCGACCGCCGCCACGCTGTAGCTGTACGTGGTGCCGGCCGCGAGCCCGGTGTCGGTGAAGCTCGTGCCGGTCACGCCGCCCACCTGGCTGTCGTTGCGGAAGACCTGGTACGAGGCCGCCCCGCTGACGGACTGCCAGCCGAGGGCGACCGAACCGGGGGCAGCGGTCGCGGTCAGCCCGGTCGGGGCCGGCAGTCCGGGGTCGGTGGGCCCGGAGCCGCCGTCCAGTCCCCAGAACTGCGCGGTGTAGTAGCCCGAACAGATGGTGTCGAGGAAGTAGGCACCGGTGGCCCCGCACTGGTCGGCCCCGGAGCCCGGGTCGACGGCCAGGCCGTGGCCCATCCCGCTGATCGTGAACAGGGCCACGGCGGGCTTGCCGCTCGCATCTGCGTAGAGCTCCTGGGTGGTGCCGCCGGGCAGGCTCCGGGTGCTGGTCGGCTGGCGGCCGACGCCCTGGACGTTCGTCCACTGGTCCCGCAGCTCGGTGGCGTTCACCGGCCTGACCACCGTGTCGGCCGTGCCCTGCCAGATCGCCACCCTGGGCCACGGCCCGGTGTAACCCTGGTACGCGGCCCGGACCTTGTCGCCCCACTGTGCCGGGGTGAGCCCCTGGTCGGAGTTCTGGCAGCCGGAGGCGGCGGCCTGGGTGGTGGCGCAGTGCGCGGGCAGCCCCGAGTCGATCGCCCCGCCGGCGAACACCTCGGGGTAGTCGGCCAGGAGGTCGGCGGCCATTCCGCCGCCGGCCGAGAGCCCGGTGACGAACACCCGGTGGGCGTCCGATCCGTACAGGGACTCGGCCTTGGTGACCATCTCGACCACCGATCGGGCCTCGCCGACGCCCCGGGCGGCCTTGCTCGCGTCGAACCAACTGAAGCAGGAGAGGCTGTTGTTGGCGCTGCTGGTCTGCGGGAACACCACCGCGAAGCCGTACTGGTCGGCGAACTTGGTCCAGCCGGAGTTGCGGTAGTAGTCGGTGGCGCTCTGGACGCAGCCGTGCAGCGCGACCACCAGGGGGGCGCCGCTGGGCAGCCCGGCGGGGGTGTAGGTGTACATCGCGAGGTTGCCCGGGTTGGTGCCGAACCCGGTGACCTGCTGGAAGCTGCCGCCCGTGGCCGCCGCCACGGAGGGTGCGGCGGAGGCCGGGGCAGGAGAGGCCGGGGCGGTGGGCGTGGTGGGGGAGGCGACGGCAGTGGCGGGTGCGGCGGTGCCGAGCGCGAGAGAGACGGCGGTGAGCAGTGCCGCGGCGGTGGGGCGCAGTGGCATGGGGACTCCATCGTGGGGGAGGAGTGGGGGTCGGTCCCGTGCAGCGTGGCGCGCCCGCCGCGCCGGTGCCATGTGGCGGTCATCCGGGGTCCGCCGCCCGCGCATGGCGCAGGCCGCCATGTCCTGCGGCCCCGCCCCGCGCCATCGGAGTGCCGAAGGCCGTATCTGCCCCGCACCGGAGGGAACTTGAGACGAACGGCCGGACCGGGCAGGTTGATCCCATGACTATCGACGAGATCGTGATCGAAGGCCCCCAGCCCACGAGCAGCCTGGAGCAGCGCACCCGGACCCACACCTGGACCTCCGGTCGGCCGGTCACCGACTATGCCCACCTGACCGGAGAGGAGATCCTGCTGGAGTGGATCGCCGGGCGGATCCCGGAGCCCTCGATCTGCAGCACCATGGGCTTCCACCTGACGGAGGTGAAGCCGGGGACGGCGGTGTTCGAGGGCGAGCCCGGGGACCACGTCTACAACCCGATGCACACCGTGCACGGCGGATACCTCGCCACCCTGCTCGACTCGGCCCTCGGTTGCGCGGTGATGAGTCGGATGCCGGCCGGGGTTGGCTACACCACCACCCAGCTCAACGTCCACATGCTGCGCCCGCTGTTCGCCGACTCGGGGAGGCTGCGCTGCGAGGGCGTGGTGCTGCACCAGGGCCGGACGATGGCGACGGCCGAGGCCAGGGTGGTGGGTGTGGAGAACGGCAAGCTCTACGCGCACGCCACCACCACCTGCGCGATCCTGGCTCCCCGCCCGTCCGCCTGACCGGGCGGCCTCGATACCCGAACCGGAAACGCGTGGGCCCCGGCCGCTGTGGCGGCCGGGGCCCGGGGCGGCGGTCCGTGCTGGTCAGCGGTCCGTGCTGGTCAGCGGGCCGCGAGGAGTCCGCTGAGGGCGATGAGGCCGCAGATCCCGAAGTTGATGATCTTGTGGGACAGGAAGATCGCGGCGAACTCGCGGATGGTGGCGCTCGGCCAGTAGTAGCGGGCGGTGGGGGAGCCGAAGACGTGGCCGTTGACGCCGGTCTGCCGGGCGAGCAGGGCGGCCCGGAAGGCGTGGAAGTTGTTGGTGACCACGACGCAGCGGTAGTCGGGCTTGGCCTGCTCCATGATGGCCTTGCTGAACAGCAGGTTCTCCTCGGTGGTGCGCGAGCGGTCCTCCCGCTCGATGTGCTCCTCGGGGAAGCCGCGCTCGACCAGGTAGTCGGCCATCGCGTGGGACTCCGGCAGCTTCTCGTCCGGCCCCTGGCCGCCCGAGGCGATCAGCACCGGCGGGTTGCCGCGGGCGGCCTGCTTCTCGTACACCTCGCGGCCCCGGTTCAGTCGGCTGGCGAGCAGCGGCGGGACGCGCTCGCCGCCGATCAGCCCGGAGCCCAGCACGATCACGAAGTCCACGTCCCGGCGGGGCTGGTGGCGGCCGTAGAGGAACGCGTAGCCGATGAAGCAGGTGAAGAGGAAGGAGACGTAGCCGATCACCAGGAGAAGGGTGCCGACCACGATCCCCAGCCGGGTCGAGCGGATGGCGATCGCCACGAACAGCATGGCGATGACGGCGAGGATGCCCAGTCCGGCGAGCAGGGAGAGCAGGTTGGCGGGCCGCCTGCCCTCCTTGCGGATCATGGTGAGGCCGTTGGCGATGAGGAACCAGATCAGGGCCGCCGTGCCGAGGGTCGGCAGGAGGAAGATCGCCACCATCGCGATCTCCACCACCAGCGTGGGCGCCTTGCGGAGTTCGGCGAGTACGGCGAGGGAGAGCAGCGAGACGGCGATGCCGAGCAGGATGGCGTTGCTGAACTGGCGACGGTCGCGTAGTACCCCGATTCCGAACAACAGGAAGAACAGGGCGGCTGGGGCATAAGCGATCATGGTCGTAATTGTAGGTTTCTCCGGTCGGGTCATGGATGGTGAAGGCCTGACGGCCACGCAGCCCGCGAGGCCTCAGGCGAAGCGGTCGATCGCGGCCAGGACCGCATCTCTCATCCGCGGACTCCCGGTGTGCCCGGACTCGTCGATGACCGTCAGCCTGGCGTCCGGCCAGGCCTTGGCCAGCTGCCAGGCGGTGGCGAGCGGGCCGCCGAGGTCCAGCCGGCCGTGGATCAGTTCGCCGGGGATTCCGGCCAGCCGTCCGGCGTCGCGCAGCAGTTGGCCGTCCGGCAGGAAGGCCCGGTGCGAGAAGTAGTGCGCGGTGATCCGGGTGAAGGCCATCAGCGCGTCGGAGGGGCGGTCGGTGTACGCGTTCGGCTTGCCGAGCGTCTCGTGCGAGATGACCGCGTCCTCCCAGGTCGCCCAGGCGTTGGCGGCGGCCCGCCGGACCGACTCGTCGGCGCTGTCGAGCAGCCGGCTGTAGGCGGCGAGCAGCTCGGAGGTGTCCCCGTCGCGGTCGGCGGGCGGAAGGAAGTCCCGGAACTCCTCCCAGGGTCCGGGCAGGAAGCGGCCCACGCCGCGGTAGAGCCAGTCGGTCTCCTCGGGGCGGGTCATGGTGACCCCGCAGATCACGATCGCGGAGACCCGTTCCGGGTGGGCCTGCGCGTAGGCGAGGATCAGCGTGGATCCCCACGAGCCGCCGTACAGCAGCCACTTGTCGATGCCGAGGTGCTCGCGCAGCCGCTCCATGTCGGCGATCAGGTGTGCGGTGGTGTTGTGTTCCAGGCTGGTCGACGGGTCGGCGGCGTGCGGCCGACTGAGCCCGCAGCCCCGCTGGTCGAACTGGACGAGGTGGTAGCGCTCCGGGTCGAAGTACCGCCGGGAGCCCGGGCTGTGGCCGGAGCCGGGCCCGCCGTGCACCACCACGGCCGGCCTGCCCGCCGGGTCGCCGGAGGCGTTCCAGTGGATCTGCTGCCCGTCGCCGACGTCCAACAGGCCTTGCGCGTACGGCTCGTAGAGGGGGTACAGCTCGGGCATCGGTGACTCCTCCGTGGTCGGACGGGCGGGCCCGGAGAGCCTACCCGGGTGCCGGAACCGGGGGTTCGGTCCGCCGCCAGGGGTTCGGCCCGCCGTCGGAGGAGGCGGGCCGAGGAGGGCTGCCGCGCGGGAGTCGCCGAGGCGGGGCGGCTCAGCGTCGCTCCGGCGGCAGCAGGGCCGCCAGGCCGTCGAGGACCCGCTGGACGCCGAACTCGAAGCGGGCGTCCATGTTCGGCTCGGTGAGGTCGTCGGCGAGAGCGACCAGGTTGGGGAAGGTCTCGGCGGGCAGGGCGCGGAACAGGTCCCCGGCGGCGTCGGCGATGTCCCGGCGGCTGGTGCCGAGGACCTCGGAGGCCGAGATCGGCGACTGCTCCTGGAGCACGAACCCCTGGACGAAGGCGCCCAGCAGATAGCTGGCCATGGCGGCGTCGGCGTCGGAGAAGCCGGCCGCGCGGAGCCGGTCCAGCTGGCCCTCCATCAGCCCGAGCAGGTTGGGCCCGGGTGCGAGCCGGCCGGCGACGACCTTGGCCGCGTCCCGGGTGTCGAGCAGCAGGCGGCGGTAGCGCCAGCAGTACGCGTGGAACTGTTCGCGCCAGCCGCCCTCGCGCGGCGGGGGTTCGGCGGAACCCATCACCGCGTCGGTGAGCAGGTCGAGCAGTTCCTGCTTGTTGCGGACGTGCCAGTACAGCGAGGCCGCCTTGACGCCGACCTCGGCGGCGACCTTGCGCATGGACAGCCCGGCCAGGCCGTCCCGTTCCAGGATCCGCAGGGCGGCCTGGGCGAGGGCCTCCCTGGTCAGGGCGGGGGTCGTTCCGTCGGGTCCGGGCGTTCCGGTGTGGTTCTGCGGCATGGGTGTGCGGACGCCTCCGGCTGCGTGGTGGATTCCCGCTTGCAATCTAACACCGTTAGGTGCGATCGTGACTGCCGCGCCACCCCCTAACAGTGTTAGGGGCTCATCATTCGGAGGGAACCCATGGAGGAGTCGAGCGCCCGCCGGGCGCGGCTCGCGCTGCTCACGCTCTGCGTCACCATGTTCATGTCCATGCTGGACAACGTCATCGTCAACAACGCCCTGCCCCGCATCGGCCGGGACCTGGACGCCGGAATCAGCGGTCTGCAGTGGGTCGCCGAGGGCTACAGCCTGGTCTACGCGGCCTTCGTGCTGACCGGCGGCGCGCTCGGCGACCGCTACGGCCGCACCCGGGTGTTCCGCCTCGGCCTCGCCCTCTTCACGCTCGGTTCGGCCCTGGCCGCGCTCGCCGGGACGATCGGCGTGCTGGTCGGCGCCCGGATGCTCCAGGGTGTGGGAGCCGCGCTGCTCACCCCGGGCAGCCTCACCCTGATCCGGCACGTCTTCACCGAGGAACAGGAACGGGCCAAGGCCATCGCCACCTGGTCCGGGGTCTCCGCGCTCGGCCTCTCGGTCGGCCCGGTGGTCGGCGGCCCGATGGTCGAACACCTCGGCTGGGCCAGCGTGTTCTGGATCAACGTGCCGATCGGCGTCGCCGGCCTGCTGCTCGCCGTCCGGGTGCTCCCGGACATCCCGCCGCGCGCCCGCCGGATCGACCTCGGCGGCCTCGCCCTGTCCGCCCCCGGACTGGGCCTGCTGGTCTACGCCCTGATCGAGGGCCCCTCCCGGGGCTGGACCGACGCCCGGGTGCTCGGCTGCGGTGCCGCGGCCGCCGTGCTGCTGCTCGCCTTCCTGCTGCTCGAACTGCGCCTCGCCGAACCGATGCTGGAACTGCGGCTGTTCCGCGACGGGATGCTGGGCGGCGCGCTGCTGAGCGGGTTCGTGGTCAGCTTCGGGATGTTCGGCGCGTCGTTCTTCCTGCCGCTGATGATGCAGGGCACCCTCGGCTGGTCCCCGGCCGCGGCGGGCTACGCCGGGCTGCCGATGACCGCGATGCTGGTGGTCGCCGCTCCGCTCTCCGGCCGGCTGACCGCCCGCCACGGGCCCCGGCTCCCACTGGTCCTCGGCCTCCTCCTCTGCGCGGCCGGCCTCGGCGGCCTGTCGCTGTACGGCGATCACGCCCGCTACCCGGAGTACCTGTGGACGCTGGTCGCGATGGGCCTCGGGATGGGGCTGACCTTCACTCCGGTGTCGATCGGAGTGATGCAGCGGGTCACCCCGGCGCAGGCGGGGATGGCGTCGGCGGCGATCAACACCCTGCGCGAACTCGGCGGCGTGCTCGGGATCGCCGTGCTGGGCGCCGTCCTGACCAACCGGCTGACCGACTCCCTGACGGCGGCCCTGCACCGGCTCGGCGTCCCGCCGGACGCCGTCGGGCCGATCGCGGACGCGCCCACCGGCGCGGTGCACGGCGGTGGCGCGGCGGCGGCACTGCCCGGTCCGCTCCGGGAGGCGGTGGACGGTGCCTTCGTCGACGGCATCCACCTCGCCGTGCTCTGTGGGGCGGTCGCGCTCGCGGTGACCGCCGGCCTGGTCGCCGTCCTGTTCGGACGGGCCCGTCCGGTCGTCGCGCCGGAGGCAGTCCTTCCGCGACCGGCGGAGCCGGCCGGGGCCCGCTCCGCCTGATCGGCGGCCCGGTCGCCCGTACCGCACGCTCCGGACCCGCCCGTCGCCGCTCGTCGCACCGGTCGCCGCACGGACCGTCGCACCGGTTGCCGCACGGACCGTCGCACCGGCGGTCGGTCAGCGGATGCCCTCGATCGCCGCCTGCGCCCTGCGGGCCAGCTCGCGCCGGGCTCCCGCCCGGGCGGGCTGCGGGCCGGGCGCCGGTACCGTCGGCAGGAAGGTCACGTCGGCGACCAGTCCGCGGGCCGCGACCACCCGGGCGAGCGAGGTGAGCAGCCCGTCGTCCCCGATGAAGGCGGGCACGCTGGTCGGCCGCCCGTCCGACAGCCGGTACCGGATCCTCACCGGCTGGACGTCGGCCCCCGCCTCCACCGCCGCCTGGAACAGGGCGGGCCGGAACCGGCCGCTCTCCCGCCCGCACCAGGTCGACCCCTCCGGGAAGACGATCACCGGTTGCCCGGAGCGCAGCACCTCGGCCACCGCCGCGACCGTGTCCGGCAGTGTCCGCAGCCGGTCGCGGTCCAGGAAGACGGTGCCGCACCAGGCGATCAGCGGGCCGAGCACCGGCCACTGCCGGACCTCGGTCTTGGCCAGCGACCGGCCCGGACGTCCGGCGGCGAGCAGCGGTATGTCCAGCCAGGACACGTGGTTGGCCACCACGAGCACCCCGCCGCCCGCGCCGTCGCTCGTTCCGTCGCCCGTTCCGTAGGCTCCGGTGAGGTGGACGCTCACCCCGAGAGCGCGCAGCACCACCCGCGCCCAGAACCGGACCAGCCGGATCCGGACGCGGTACGGGAACAGCCGGACCGGCAGGATGAGCACGACCCCCGCCAGTACGGCGGCCAGACAGGCCGTCAGCCGCAGCGCCCGCCGGGGGTGGGAGACCTCCGGCGAGGCGTCGGCCAGGCAGGTCTCGGGCCGGCAGGTCGCCGTGGGCAGCCAGACACTCATGACGAGGCGCCCGAGGCGGGTACGCCGGACAGGAAGTGCCGCAGGTAGCGCGGGTCGGTGCGCTCCAGCGACAGCAGCACGTACAGGTCGGCGCAGTCGAAGTCCGGGTCGTACGCGGGCTCGCCGCAGACCCAGGCGCCCAGTCGCAGGTAGCCGCGGAGCAGGGCCGGCAGGGCGCCCCGCTCGGCGCGTGCCACTCCGGTGGCGTCCCAGCGGCGGTGCGGGGTGACCCGGTACTCCTCGGGCGCCAGGTACTTGGCGCTGACGGTGTCCCAGACCCGGGCCGCGGTGGCGCCGCCGTCCGCCAGCTCGATCGAGCAGCAGCCGCCGACCCAGGTGTTGCCGGTGTCGGCCAGGTAGCGCGCGATGCCGCCCCACATCAGGTTGATGACGGCGCCGTTGCCCCGGTGCTCCGGGCTGATGCAGGAGCGCCCGAGCTCGACCAGGCCGGGGCGGACCGGCGCGAGCGCGGAGAGGTCGAACTCGCCGTCGGAGTACAGCCGGCCGGCCCGGCGGGCGGCCTCCGGGCGCAGCAGCCGGTAGGTGCCGACGACGGTGCCCTGCTCGCCCTCGCGGACCAGCAGGTGGTCGCAGAACTCGTCGAACGGGTCGACGTCCAGGCCCTCGACCGGGCTGTGCAGCACCGCGCCCAGCTCGGCGCCGAAGACCTGGTGACGCAACCGCTGGGCGGCACGCACGTCGTCCTCGTCGCGGGCGAGGGAGACGGTGTACGTGGCCGGGGCGGCCGGGGCGGCGGGCCGGGGGCGAGGAGCGGGGACCGCCGGGGCGTCATGGGCGGGGGTGACTGCGGACGGAGCGTACGTGGGGACGGTGGTCATGGCGGACCCTCCAGGGCAGCACGATCGGCGGTGCCGTGGGTCACCAGGGCACCGTTCCGGTCCGCAGGCGGTTGAGCATGGACGCGAACCGGTCCCCGTATGTCTCTCCGAATCGGTTGGCATTTATGTTGCGGCCCGGAGGAGCGCAGATGTGCACCTGTTGAATGGGAACACCCGTGGCCCGGTGGTCACTTGCCCGGCACCCGGTGCTCGTCCGCCGGAGGTGGACAACACGCGCCGCAGGGGCGTACGGCCGCACCGTACGCCCCTGTCGTCACACCTGTGTCGGCACGCCGCGACCGTGACGTTCGCCGGTGTCACGCCCGCGGCGGGCGGCTCAGAACGCCCGCCAGCCCTGCGGGTCGACCCCGCCCGGGACGGCGCCGCCCGGGCCGTACGGTTCGCGGGTGTAGACGAAGGAGCCGACGTCGAGGTGGCTGACGGTGCCGTCGGGGTGGCGGACCACCCGCAGGGTCTCGCCCGCGTAGTAGTTCTCCACGCCGGTCCAGGTGCCGTCCGGCTCGGGCCGGAAGCGCGAGCCCCGGCCGGTGCCGGTGAGCGGCGTGAGCTCCAGTTCCCGCCCGGGCCGCAGCCGCAGGGCGGTCGGTGCGGCGCCCCAGTACCAGGGGCCGGTGAGCTCCAGCAGCTCCGCGTCAACCTCGGCCAGCGGGCGCCACGGCTCGGGCAGCCGGGGCTCGAGTTCGGCGGTGAGCGCGATCAGCTGGGCGGCCAGCGCGGCGGCGCTGGCGCCGCTGGTGGCGTTGGAGAGGGCGTAGGCGGCCAGGCCGTCGGCCTCGCTGATCCACAGCCCCGCCGTGAAACCGGGCATCGAGCCGGTGTGCCCGTACAGCAACCGGCCCTCGTGGCGGCGCAGTTGCAGGCCGAGACCGTAGCCGATGGTCCACTCGGAATCGTCCGGGGCGACGGCCGGGCGGCGCATCTCGGCGAGGGTGCCGGCGGACAGCACCTTGTCGTCGCCGGCCGTCAGGAAGGCCGCCCAGCGGGCCAGGTCGCCGACGGTGGACCAGAGTTGACCGGCCGGGCCCATCAGGCCGGTGTCGGTGAGCGGCTCGGGCAGCATGACGTCGGCCCAGGGGTGGACGGCGAAGCCCCCGGCGTGCGGGTGCTCGGGCAGCAGCGTGGTGCGGTCCATGCCGAGCGGGGCCAGCACCTCGCGGCGCAGCACCTCGCCCCAGGACTCGCCGCGCAGCCTCTCCACCAGCGCGCCGAGCAGCGCGTAGCCGGGGTTGGAGTAGTGGTACACCCGCCCGGCCGGGTGCTTCAGCGGCCGTTCGGCCTCCAGGATGTCGCCGAGGCCGGGCCGCAGCGTGCCCTCGGTCCGCTCCCACCAGGGGCCGGGGGTCTCGGCGGTCAGACCGGAGGAGTGCGAGAGGAGCTGGGCGACGGTCGCCCCGTCGGCGGGGGTGCCGGGCAGGTGGCGGGAGAGCGGGTCGGCGAGGTCGAGCAGGCCCTCGTCGCGCAGCCGCAGCACCAGCACGGCGACGAAGGTCTTGGTGAGCGAGCCGATCCGGTACTGGACGTCCGGGGTCGGCGCGTGCCCGTCGACCATGCTGCGGGCGCCGCTCCACACCGGCTGTCCGTCCCGCAGCACCCCGGCGACCATCGAGGGCGTGCGCCCCTCGGCCTGGGCGACGGCGAGACGGTGCAGCAGGGCACGGCGGGTGGCGGGCAGCAGCTCACGGGGCAGGTCGGTCATATGGGCTTCTGGACTCATCGACATGTGCACGGACAGTAGCCCAGCCCGGCCCCGGGGCCGACCGATTAACCCGGCCGACGGGTCGACCGGACCCTGGTCCGGGCGACGGATCAACCCGGCCGCGGGCCCGGGCGACGGATCGACCCGGCCCCGGACCCGGCACGGCGCTCAGTCCGGCAGCGGCGGCAGCTCCGGCCGCTCCAGCCACGCCTCGAAGAGCGGGCCGAGCGGGTCGGCGGTGTACCGGGCGGCGTGGGCGCGCAGGTCGGCGGTGGCGACCACGCCGTGCCGGTTGGCGCTCGTCCAGTCCCGCAGCATCGCGAAGAACGTGTCCTCGCCCAGGGCCCGCCGCAGCGCGTGCACCACCAGTCCGCCGCGCTGGTACAGCCGGTCGTCGAACATCAGCTTCCGGCTCGGGTCGGCGAGCCGCAGGTCCTGCGGCAGCCCGGCCAGCAGCCGGTGCGCGGCGGCGGCGTGCACGGCCGCGCCCGGGCCGCCGGCGTGTTCGGACCAGAGCCACTCCGCGTACTTGGCGAAGCCCTCGTTGAGCCAGATGTGCCGCCAGTCGGCGATCGTGACGCTGTTGCCGAACCACTGGTGGGCCAGCTCGTGCGCGATCAGCCGTTCGCGCTCCCAGCCGCCGCCGAGGTGGTTGGTGCCGAAGGTGGCGACGCCCTGCGCCTCCACCGGGACGTCCAGCTCCTCGTCCGCGATCACCACCGCGTACTCGCCGAACGGGTACGGGCCGAAGACCTCGCCGAAGTACGCCGCCATCTCCGGCTGCCGGGCGAAGTCCCGGCCGAACGCGGCGGCCAGCCGCTCCGGAACGTAGCCGGTCTGCGGCACCGCCGGGCGCACCGCCAGCGGTACCGGCCGGTAGTGCCCGATCGACACCGTCACCAGGTACGTCGGGGTGGGCGCGCTCTGCTCGTACACCCAGGTGGTGCTGGACGCCTTGGTGGTGCGCGTCAGCAGCCGGCCGCTCGCCACCACCGTGAACGGCGACGGCGTGGTGACGGCCAGCTGGTAGGTCGCCTTGTCGGCGGGGCGGTCGTTGCACGGGAACCAGGACGGCGCGCCGACCGGCTGGCTCGCCACCAGCGCGCCCTCGGTCAGCTCCTCCCAGCCCAGGCCGCCCCACGGGCTGCGCACCGGCCGCGGGTTGCCGGTGTAGTGCACCTCGACGGTGAACGCCGCGCCCGGCGCGAGCGCCTTGGCCGGGCGGATCCGCAGCTTGCCGCCGCGGTGGGTGTACCGGGCGGCCCGGCCGTCGACCAGCACCCGTCCGATCCGGAACTCGGCGAGGTCGAGCGCGAACTCCGCCAGCGCCGCGTCCGCCACCGCGCTCAGCCGGGCCGAGCCGGCCAGCCGGTTGGGGCCGGGCCGGTAGTCCAGCGCCAGCTCGTAGCGGTGCACCCGGTAGCGGTGGTCGCCGCTGTTCGGGAAGTACGGGTCCGGGGCACCGGCGGCCGCGGGGACGTGCTTGGGCTTCACGGGGGCGTGCGCTTCCTGTGGGCCGGGACGGGGGGACGGGGAGGTGGTCACGACGTGGTCTGCCACGCCTCGATCGGGTTGCCCAGCCACCGCGTGTCGGCGGGGACGGACTCGGCGCGCATCACCAGCGAGGCCGGGCCCAGCGTGCTGCGCGCGCCCACCGTGCTGCCGGGCAGCACGATGCCGCCCGGGCCCAGGGTGGCGCCCTCGCGGAGGACCACAGTATCCATCCGCATGATCCGGTCGTGGAAGAGGTGGGTCTGCACCACGCAGCCCCGGTTGACGGTGACCCCGTCACCGAGGGTGACCAGGTCCGCCTCCGGCAGCCAGTAGCTCTCGCACCAGACCCCGTGGCCGACGTGCGCGCCCAGCGAGCGCAGCCACAGGTTCAGCACCGGGGTGCCCGGCACCGCACCGACCAGCCACGGCACCGCCAGCATCTCCACGAAGGTGTCCGCCAGCTCGTTGCGCCACACGAAGCCGCTCCACAGCGGGTGCTCCACCGCGCGGAACCGCCCGACCAGCACCCACTTGGCCGCCACCGCGACCACGCAGGCCACCGCGCCGGACGCCAGCAGGACCAGGCCCGACAGCAGCGCGGCGGTCAGCGGCGAGCCGGCCGCCAGCCAGGACAGCGCCGCCACGGTCAGCAGACCCAGCGCCCCCGAGGCCAGCACCGGGACCAGCCGGCCCACCTCGACCAGCCCGCGCGCCCACAGCAGCCGGGCCGGCGGCTCGTAGGTCAGGCTCTGGTCGGCCTGGTCCGCCGAGCGCGGCAGCCGCATCGGCGGCATGCCCAGGTACGACCCGCCCTTCTTCGCCTTCGCCGGCGTCGCCGACAGCACGCCCACCAGGCCGCGCTTGGGCACCGCGCGGCCCGGCGCGGTCATCCCCGAGTTCCCGAGGAACGCCCGCTCGCCGACCTTCGCCTCGCCGAGCCGCACCCAGCCGCCGCCCAGTTCGTACGGGGCCATCAGGGTGTCGTCGGCGAGGAACGCGCCGTCGCCGACCGTGGTCAGACTGGGCAGCGCCAGCACCGTGGACACCTCCGCGCCCCGGCCGACCCGCATCCCGAGGGCGCGCAGCCACAGCGGCGTGACCAGCCCGGCGTAGAGCGGGAACAGCACCTCGCGGGCCCGGTCCATCAGCTGGGTGACGGTCCACGCCTGCCAGCCCACCCGGCCGTGCAGCGGGTGCGTCCCGGGCACCAGGCCGATGCTCAGCAGCCGCACCAGCACCACCAGCTGCGCCGCGTACACCGCGCCGAACGCCGGCGTGGCGGGCAGCAGCCCCAGCAGTGCGCCGCCGAGCGCCGGGCCGAGGGCCGCACCCTGGTCGACGAAGCGGGACAGCACGGCCAGCGCGGCGAGCGCGGGCAGCACCGGGAGCAGGCCGAGCACAGCACCGCCGACGCCGTACAGCGCGGCCCAGCGGGCCCGGCGGGCCGGGCGCTCCTTGGGCCAGGTGCGCTCGGCGCGGCCCAGCTTGACGGCGGGCGCGCCGCCCCAGCGCTGGCCGGTCGGCACCTGTCCGGTGACGCTGGAGCCGGCCGCCACCTGGGCGCGCTTGCCGACCCGGGCGCCGGGCAGCAGGGTCGAACGGGTGCCGACCACGGCACCGGAACCGATCTTGACCTGGCCGATCAGCAGCCGGTCGCCGTCCAGCCAGTAGCCGCACAGGTCCACCTCGGCCTCGACCGCGCAGCCGCGGCCCAGCTTCAGCATCCCGGTGACCGGCGGCAGCGAGTGCAGGTCCACCTCGGGCGCGACCTTGGCGCCCAGCGCCCGGGCGTAGCGCACCAGCCAGGCGCCGGACAGCGAGTCCGCGCCGCTCAGCTCGGTGAGCCGCTCGGCGGTCCACAGCCGCAGGTGGACGGAGCCGCCGCGCGGGTGGCTGCCCGGACGCACGCCGCGCAGCAGCAGCCGGGCGCCGCCCGCCGCGAGGGCCAGCCGGCCCGGCGGGGTGTACAGGGCGAGCGCGCCCGCGCCGACCCACCACCAGGAGGCGGTGGGCGCCCACGGGAAGTCGCCGAGGTGGGTGAGCAGGTTCCCGGCCGCCAGCAGGGCGACCGTCCAGCGCAGGCCGACCACGGTGAACAGCGGGATCAGCAGGAGCAGCTGAAGCAGCTTGGCCCTGGTCGGCACCAGGGTGACGGTGCGGGTCTCGGCGCTCTCTCCGGCGGACCGCTCCAGGTGCCGGGCGAGCTTGCGCAGCGTCGGGTGCTGGTAGATGTCCAGCACGGCCACCCTCGGGTAGCGGGTGCGCAGCAGGGTGGTCAGCCGGGCGGCGGCCAGGCTGCCGCCGCCGATCGCGAAGAAGTCGTCGCGCGGGCCGCCGACCCGCACGCCGAGGATCTCCGACCACTGCTCCGCCAGCCAGGCCTCGGTGCCGTACAGCTCCTCGCTCGGGCCGGCGCTCTCCAGCTCGGGCAGCGGCCAGGGCAGGGCGGCCCGGTCGACCTTGCCGGAGGTCCGGGTGGGCAGGGTCTCGACGGTCGCCAGCAGCGGCACGAGGGCGGCGGGCAGCTCGGCGCGCAGCCGCTCGACGGCCTGCTCGCGGTCGAAGCCGTCCTGGACGACCAGGTAGCCGACCAGCAGCTGGTTGCCGCCGCGGGCCGTCCGCACGGCGGCCGCCGCGCCCGCCACGCCGGGCAGGGCCTGCAGGGCCGCGTCGACCTCGCCGAGCTCGATCCGGCGCCCGCCCAGCTTGATCTGCTCGTCGGTGCGGCCGAGGAACAGCAGACCCGCCGGGTCGGCCTGGACCAGGTCACCGCTGCGGTAGGCGCGCTCCCAGCCCAGCGAGGGCAGCGGCGCGTACTTCTCGGCGTCCTTCTCCGGGTCGAGGTAGCGGGCCAGGCCCACACCGCCGATCACCAGCTGCCCGGTGCCGCCGGGGGCGACCGGCACACCGGCCTCGTCCACCACGGCGAGGTCCCAGCCGTCCAGCGGCAGGCCGATCCGCACCGGGCCCTCGCCGGTCAGCAGCGCGGCGCAGGCGACCACGGTGGCCTCGGTGGGGCCGTAGGTGTTCCACACCTCGCGGCCCTCGGTGACCAGGCGCTGCACCAGCTCGGGCGGGCAGGCCTCGCCGCCGAAGATCAGCAGCCGCACCTCGTTGAGCGCCTCGGCCGGCCACAGCGCGGCCAGGGTCGGGACGGTGGAGACCACGGTGATCTCCTGCTCGGCCAGCCAGGGCCCCAGATCGGCGCCGCTGCGCACCTGGGAGCGCGGGACCGGCACCAGGCAGGCGCCGTGCCGCCAGGCCAGCCACATCTCCTCGCAGGAGGCGTCGAAGGCCACCGAGAGACCGGCCATCACCCGGTCGCCGGGGCCGATCGGCTCCTCCTGGAGGAAGAGCGCGGCCTCGGCGTCCACGAAGGCGGCGGCGTTGTGGTGGGTGACGGCCACGCCCTTGGGCTTGCCGGTCGACCCGGAGGTGAAGATGATCCAGGCGTCGTCGGCCGGGGTGGGGCGGCGCTCCAGGGCGGGAGCGCGCTCGCCGGTGGTCGCCAGGCCGCGCCCGGCACCGAGCACGGCGGCGACGGCGGCCTCGCCGAAGACCAGCTCGGCGCGCTCGTCCGGGTCCTCGGCGTCCACCGGGACGTAGGCGGCACCGGCGGCGAGCACCGCGAGGATCGAGACGTACAGGTCGTTGGTGCCGGAGGGCACGCGCACGCCCACCCGGTCGCCCGGGCCGATCCCGGCGGCGGCCAGCCGGCGGCGCAACTGCTCGACCTCGCCGGCCAGGGCGCGGTAGCTGAGCACGGTGTGCCCGTCGTCCAGGGCGGGCTCGTCGGGGTGGGCGCGCACGGTGGCGTCCAGCACGTCGACCAGGGTGCGGGGGGCGGCGGCCGGGCGGCCGGGGAACAGGGCCAGTACCTGCTCGGGGGCCTTTCCGGGTGCGTGCTCGGTGGCCTGCTCGGGTGCCTGCTCGGGACGCGGCGGCGCCGCCTGGGCGGGCTCCTGCGGTGGCGTGGCGTGCTGCTCCGGGTGGCTCGGTTCAGCTGTCATGGCAGCCGTGCGCTCCTCGTCCTCGCCCCGTTCCGACCGATGCCCGGCCCCTGGGGCGGTGGGAGCACCGCCTGATCAGCTGCTCCCACTCCGGGCCGGAGCTGACAACCCGACCGATGGTAGCCCCGGGCGGGTGAGCCGGCAGGAGCGAACACTCGGCCCAACTGGCGCTGGAATGGCCGAATCTGACAAAACGTCAGTCAACAACTGATGCTTCTCGGCATCGATGTGATGAGGCGTCAGAAGAATTGACGGACCGTCAGGTCGATTTCTCGACCGTGATCCACGCCACAGTGATTCCTGCTCCCTTCGGGTGGTGGAAGGTGGCGGGCCGGGATTTCCGGGCCGATTTCCGGATCGGATTCCGGTCCGATTCCGGTGCGGGGCCCGGCCCGCCGTCCTGTCCGGTGCTCAGCGGAACCGGTGCAGGTTCTCGCCCAGGAAGGCCTCCAGCGTACGCGGAGCGCGTCCGGTGAGGCGGAGGAAGCAGCCGTCCGGGGTCTCCTCGCGGACCACCGCGAGCTGCTGGATCTCCACCACGTGGTCAGCCAGCCAGGGCGGCATCCCGGCCCGGCCGACCAGCTGGGCGTGCAGTTCGGACGGGCTCAGGTCGACGTAGCGGACCGGTCGGCCGAGCAGCTCGCCCAGCAGCGCGGTGAGCTCCGGGTAGCTGTACGCCCTGCCACCGGTGAGCGGGTAGGTGCCGCCGGCCGACTCGGGGCGGGTCAGCACCTCGGCCGCGGCGTCCCCGATGTCACGGACGTCCACGTAGTTGCACCGCGCCTGGCCCAGCGCGCCGTGCACCACGCCGGCGGCGGCGATTCCGGGCGCCAGGAGCAGCAGCTTCTGCATGAACGCGTACGGCCGCAGGACGGTGGTGGTGATGCCGGAGGACCGCAGCCGCTCCTCGATCAGGTGGTGGCCGCGGGAGACGGCGACGGGGGAGTCCGGCTCGGCGGCGGGCGCGGAGACCTTGACGATGTGCTCCACGCCGCAGTCGAGCGCCGCCTCGATCGCGTTCAGCTCGTACCGGACCTGCTGCGGGCCGTTGGCCATGGTGAGGAAGAGCTGGTGCGCGCCGCGGAAGGCCTCGCGCAGGGAGGCCGGGTCGGCGGCGTCGGCCGGGAGGGTGGCGGTCCGGGCGAGCGTGCGCTCGTCGAGGGTGGCGGCCAGCCGGGCGGGATCGCGGCTGAGGGCGCGGCTCGGTGCGCCGAGGGCGGCGAGGCTGCGCAGGGTGGCGCCGCCGGTGGCGCCACCGGCGCCCATGATGACGATCATGACGTCTGCCTTTCGGGGTGGGGTGCGGTCTGGGGTCGAAGTGCGGGTTCGGCTCGGGATGCGCTGGGTTGCGCTGCGCCGGACGGCGGCGTGGCGTGGAGCCGGTGCTGCGCCGTGCGGGCAGGCCGGCTGCCGCGCCAGCGCCAGGTGGTGATGGTGGCGGCGATCGCCGAGGAGACCGGCAGGTCGATCGGCAGCCGCCGCGGCCACGGGCTGTCGGCGAGGGCCGGGATCCGCGGCAGCCAGTGGTCGGCGGCGAGGCCGACCGCCAGCCCGAGCGCGGCGGAGACCAGACCGAGGGCTGCGGCGGCGAGCCACCGCGGGGTCCGGGGCGGCCGGCCGCGGACGGGGCGGCGGCGCAGGGCGGCGCCGAGTGTCGCGGCCACCAGGGCGGAGGTGCCGCCGATGGTGGTGAGTGCGGCGGCCACCAACTGTGGCTGCCCGGTGGCGGCGCCGCCGGTCCCGGCCATCGCGGCGGGCATGGCGTAGGCGACCAGGACCTCGCGCCACAGGACGAACGGCGGGGGAGCGCCGGGGGCCTTCTTGCTCATGGGATCGGAGCTTCCTCTCGCTTATGATTAGGCAGCTAAGTATTTGTGCTTAGGTGGCTAACTATTGGGGCTGAAGGGAGGCGGGCCGCCGGCCGGCGGCCCGCCCGGGGCGGATCAGTCCTCGGTGAGTGCGTCCATGCCCGCGACCACGCGGGCCAGCAGATCCAGGAAGGTGCCGCGCTCCTCGACGGAGAGGCCCCCGACCAGCGCCTGCATCCGGGCGAAGTGCTCGGGGGCCAGCTCCCGCAGCCTGTCGGCGCCCCGTGCGGTGAGGATCACCACATTGCCGCGGCCGTCCTCGGTGGACGGTCGGCGGGCCACCAGGCCCTCCCGCTCCAGGCCGTCGACCAGGCCGGTCACGGTCGCCCGGGAGACGCCGAGACTCGCCGCGAGCTGGGAGGGCGACTTCTCGCCGCCGTGGTCCTCCAGGTCCGCCAGCAGCCGGTAGCGGCCGGTGGAGAGGCCGAAGCGGCTGAAGTGCACCTCGCCGGCCTGGCCGAGCCGGGCCCCCGCCGCCATCAGCCGGGTCGCGACCAGGATCGCCTGCGGATCGGCCGCGAGGCCGTAGTGGGCGATCTGGCGGCGGACCTGGTCGAGACTGGGGGCCGTGGGGCCGCCCTCGGAGTGCTGGGTCACGAGAAGTAATATGGCGCCTAACCTGATCCCCGGTCAAGCCGCGTCGTCGGTCTGTGTCCAGGCGGCACGGGGAACGATCCGCGGCGGAGTCCAGTCGGCGTGCCGCAGGACGGTCCGGACCATCGCGCCGGGCGGGGTGAGCCGGATCGCGGCATTGCGCAGGCCGACCGCCAGCGGGTGGGCGAGCTGCTGGCCCATCCGGCCGGCCCGGCGGGCGTCGCGGGCCACGGTCTGGCTGCGCGGGCGGCGGGCCGCGTCGTAACGGGCGAGCGCGTCCTCGACCGTCCGGGCCTCGGCGAGCGCCGCCGCCAGGGTCACCGCGTCCTCCAGTGCCTGGCAGGCGCCCTGGCCGAGGTGCGGCGTCATGGCGTGCGCCGCGTCGCCGAGCAGCGCGACCCGGCCCGACACGTAGGACGGCAGCGGCGTGGCCAGCTCGCTGACGTCGTGGTGCAGCACCGCCTCCGGCCGGGTCGCGGCCAGCAGCGAGGGGATCGGCTCGTGCCAGCGCCCGAAGCGGCGGCGGACCTCGGTCAGCGGGTCCCGGTAGCGGACCCCGGCCGGCGCGTTCAGGACCGCGTGCCACTCGGCGGTGCCGTCCGGGAAGGCGATGTGGCCGAACTCGGCGCCGTGGCCCCAGGTGATCTCGAAGTCGGCCTTCAGGCCGTCCACCGGGCGCTCGGTGATCGCCCGCAGCACCGTCGAGCCGCTGTGGACCGGCCCGGGGTGAGTGGGGAAGAGTCGGCGCCGGAGACGGCTGTTGATGCCGTCGGCCGCCACCAGGAGGTCGGCTTCCAGGGTCGTGCCGCCGACGCCGACCCGGACCCGGGGTGGCCGGGTGGTGTCCCCCTCGGTCACCTCGGTTACCTCGGTCACCTCGGAGCCGATGACGAGGGAGGTGGCGGGCAGCGCCTCGCGCAGGATGCGGTGCAGGGCCGCGCGGGGGATCCCGACGATCGGGGCGCCCAGCTCGCGCTCCAGCGCCGCGCCGTCCATCGCGGCGAGCCGGCGCCCGTCCGGGGTCCGGGTGCCGCCGGTGTACTGGCGGCGGGCGGCCGCCTCGACCGCCTCACCGACCCCCAGGGCGCCGAGCGCGCGCATCCCGTTGGCGGCCAGGGAGATGCCGGCGCCCGCATCGTCCAGGACGTCCGCCCGCTCGACCACGGTCACGTCCCACCCCGCCAGCCGTAGCCCGATCGCGGCCGCCAGCCCGCCGATCCCGCCCCCGACCACCACCGCGCTGTTGCCGCTCATGCCCGGTCCTTCCCGTGTCGCCGTACTGTTTTCTACAGTTGTAGAAGGAGCGTACTACGGGGCGGCCGGCGGCCGGCGGAGGAGCGGCGGAGGGGGCGCCAGGGACATGGTCGGTGGCTGCCGGAGCAAGGCCCGGGTGGTGGCGGGCCGCAGGGGTGGAGGGGGCCCGGGCGGCGGGCGGCCCGGTGGTGGGGCTGCGAGGACGTGACGGACGGAGGTGGGTGACAGAGGGTTCGTCCGGGTGGTGGGGCGAGGTGGTGACGGCGGGTCGGTGGCTGGCCTGGGGCGAGGTGGTGCGTGGCCGGTGCCGCGGTCCCGGTAGAAAGGGGGGATGCGGCGAAACGAGGAGCAGAAGCGGGACGATGCGGGGCGGCCGGACCGGCGGACGGCGCTGGCGGACGCCGCGATCGGGGTGCTGGCGGACCTCGGCGTGCGTGGACTGACCCACCGGGCGGTCGACGCGGCGGCCGGGCTGCCGGTCGGGACCACCTCGGCCTACCTGCGGACCCGGCAGGCCCTGCTCACCGCGCTGGTGCGACGGCTGGTGGAGCTGGACCAGGGCGAGCTGCACGCCATGGGGGAGCAGGTGCCGGTCCGTTCCGCGGCGGAACTGTCCGAGGGGATCGCGGAGCTGATGCGCCGCCGACTCTCCGGTGACGGGCGGCGGCGCTCGCTCGCCCGGTACGCCTGTGCGGTGGAGAGCGTGCGCGATCCCGAGCTGCGCGAGATCCTCGTACCCCGGGAGAACGCCGGGCGCGCCGCCGTCCGTGAGTTCCTCGCCGCCCAGGGCGTGGCCGACCCCGACGGGCGGACGGCCACGCTGCTGGCCTGCATCGACGGACTGGTCTTCGAACATCTGGTGGGCGGCGGCGAGCCCGGGGCGGACGCGATCCAGGGGCTGGTGGCGGCCGCCCTGCGGGGAGCGGCCGCGAGCTGAGCCGCGCCGGCCGCCCGGCCCGGCAGGGCGGGGCCGCCCCTCGTCCGGTCAGGACTCGCGCTCGTGCGGGTGCCTCAGCTCGGCGGCGTAGCCGGCGAGCAGGATGCGCAGGGTGCGGTGGAAGCACTGCTCGGAGTCGAGGCCCTCGCCGGTGGCGAAGGCCTGCGCGAGGCCGGGGTAGAGCTCGTGGTCCAGGGCGGCGAACTGTTCGGGCCGGGGTTCGGTGCCCTCGTGGTCCGGCGTCTCGCCGACCTCGCCCAGTGTGTGCCCGATGGTCCACCGGGCGACGGAGTTGAGCACGTCGAGCGCGTCGCCGAGCGGGACGCCGTCCGCGTGGAGCACGGCGATGCCGCGTTCCAGCAGGGCGAGGGCGGCCGGCGTGGCGACCGGGCGGGTGGCCAGCACGGTGAGCATGGCGGGGTGGTCGAGCAGCAGTCGGCGCAGCTCGACGGCGAAGTCCCGGACCACCTCCGTCCACGGGCCGTGAGGCTCGGCGAACAGACTGCCGGCCGACAGCTCCAGCAGGCGCTCCACCATGCCGTCGAGCAGGGCGGTCCTGCCGGGGACGTAGTAGTAGAGCGTCATGCCCTCCACGCCGAGCGCCGCACCGAGCTTCCGGTTGGAGAGCGCGGCGAGCCCGTGCTCGTCCGCGTAGGCGAGCGCGGCGTCGATGACCTTCTCGCGGGTCAGTCCCGTCCGCGGGCGGGTGCGCCGGGTCGGCATCGGTTCCTCCTTCGCCCGGTGTGCTCCACCGGGGTGTGCGGCTCGGACCCCTTGACAAGTCTTGCAGTGCAAGAAGACAACTACTCGGCGTCAACTTCTTGCACTGTAAGAAAAACTCTGGGGAGGGTGCCCGAGGGAGATCGTCACCATCGCGCTGGTCGAGGGCGACCACGGGTCGGAGTCCGTCGAGGCGTGGACGGAGCGGGTGGCGCCGGTCGAGGCGCTCCGCTTCGAGCGGATCAAGGACCTGGTCGGCCCGCCGACGCCGCATGCCGTTTGCCGGGTCGTCGCCGAGGGCGACCCGTCGCGTCCGGTCGCGCAATAGCGGCGCTCCCGGGCCGCCGGCTGCCCGGGGGTCCAGCTCGCCTGTTCAGGCCCCGTCGAACCCGGACTTCCGTCGGCCGATCGGCGAACCGGATGACGAGACATCAGGTCAATCAACCGTCAAGTTGGTTCATTCACAGAATATTTCGCTTGGGGTTTTGCGTCGGGTGGATGATTTACGCCGCTCCCAGGTCTTCCCACAGAGATCTCCGACTGACAGGCTGGGGCCGCCCTTTTCAGTACGGAGGAGGTTCCTTGTCCCGCATATCCACGCTGGCCGGAGCGGTCACCTGCGCTCTCGCACTTGTCACCGGCACCGCCGTCGCCGCGTCGGCGGCGCCCATCGACCAGGCCCCGAGCCTGGTCGAGGCGAAGGTCGATCCCGTCCCCTGGACGCCGTGCAACCCCGACCCGAGCAAGCCGGACCCCGGCATCTACGACTGCGCCGTCTACCCCGTGCCGCTGGACTACGACAACCCGTCGGGTGAGAAGATCGGCATCGCCATGATGCGGCGGCGGGCGAGCGACCCGTCGAAGCGGATCGGCTCGCTGTTCCTCAACCCCGGTGGCCCGGGCGGCAGTGGTTACCTGTGGGCGACGACCAGCCGCTTCGGTGCCGAGGTGCAGTCCAAGTTCGACCTGGTCGGCTTCGACCCGCGCGGCGTGGCCCGGAGCAACCCGCTCAAGTGCTTCAAGACCCAGGAGGACGCCGACGCGGTCACCAACCGCATGGTCGGCGTGCCGGTCACCAAGGCCGAGATCAACGGGACGCTCGACGCCGACCAGGACTACAGCGACGCGTGCAGCAAGAACGCCGGCCCGCTGATCGAGCACATGTCGACCATCAACGTGGTGCGCGACCTCGACCGGATGCGCCGCGCCGTCGGTGACTCCCAGCTCTCCTTCGCCGGGTTCTCCTACGGCACCCTGATCGGTTCGACGTACGCCAACATGTACCCGAACAAGGTCCGCGCGATCATCGTCGACGGCAACGTCGACCCGAACCTGCGCCTGCACAACGGCATGGAGTACGACCGCCAGCGGGCGAACGGCTTCGAGATCGCCCTGGACGAGTTCCTCAAGCGCTGCCAGGCCGCCGGCGCCCCGCGCTGCGCCTTCGGCGAGGGCGACACCCGGGCCAAGTTCGACCAGCTCCGCGACCACCTGCGGACCAGCCCGATCACGCTGCCGAACGGCTCCCAGGTGACCCTGAGCAGCTTCACCGGGGAGGTGGCCAGCGCCCTGTACTCGCAGGCCAAGCTGGCCCCGCTGGCCAAGTCGCTCCAGGCGACCTACCAGGTGTTCCAGAAGCCGGCCGCGGCCGCCCTGCTGGCCCCGCAGGCGAACGTCTCGGACGAGGACGCCAACCTGCTCTCGGTGGACGTCCCGCGGACGGCGCTGCGGGAGGCCCCGGTCGACTCCGAGTACACCGCGGACGACTCCTACCTGGCCGTCAACTGCCAGGACAAGCCGTACCCCTCCAACGACCGGGTGTTCGCGAACGCGGCCAAGGTCTGGGAGCAGGACATGCCGACCTTCGGTCGCTACCAGGCCTTCGACGCGCCCGCGTGCGCGAGCTGGCCGGCCCCGGCCCGGGACGCCGAGCGCTTCTCCGGCCCGTGGAACAAGAAGACCTCCAACACCGTGATGGTGATCGGCAACCTCTACGACCCGGCCACCCAGTACAAGTTCGCCCAGCGGATGCAGCAGGAGCTGGGCAACGCGGTGCTGGTGAGCGTCGACTCGATCGAGCACTGCGCCGTGGGCCGTAGCAAGGCGCTGAACCAGCTGGTCACCCGCTACCTGGTGGACGGCACCGCGCCGGCGCCCGGCCAGCTGCTGAAGCCGGACGCGGAGATCTTCCCGGCGGTCTGACGGAACGGCCCCCGGTGAGCCGGGGGAGGAGTTGACGATCGTGGTGGTCGGCGGTGCTGCCGGCCACCACGATCGTGCTTTCCGGACGGTTTCCCGGAGGGCCGGGAAAGTCCTGAGAATGCGGAAGCGGATCGTCATCGAACCTCCGGTGGAGCGGATTCCTGCGAGTCGTCGGCGACCGTAGCCCATGCCACTGACAATCGGGTTCCGGCACAACGGCGGAGGTCATGGCCCGGATGGGGCAGCGAAAATGACGTACTGTCACACTATTCAATAACAAATTCCCACGGTCGAATATCCGTGTTAGCGTGCGGGCCGCCGGCTTCTCTCGAACTCGGGAAGGTGGGGGCGGGCCATGCAGGACGAATTCTCGCGGCGGGGTTTCCTGGGCGGTGCCGGTGCGGCGGCCGCCGGGATCACCGTCGGTTCCACGGGTGCGGCGGCGGCCGAGGCCGCGCACCGGGAACTGCCCAAGGGGCGCTCGGTGCTGGCGGGCGATCCCCGGTACCAGACCCTCGCCCAGGGCTTCAACCAGCGGTGGAGCAGCAGCCCCTCCTCCATCCGGCTGGTGGGCAACGAGGCGGACGCGGTCGCCGAGTTGAACCGCGCGCTGGACGGTGGGTTACGGCCGACGGTCCGCGGTGGCGGCCACTGCTACGAGGGTTTCGTCGACAACGACGGCGGCGTCATCCTCGACCTCGGCACGATGCGCGGCGTCGCCGCCTCGACCGACAAGTTCGGCCGGCCCACGTACGGCGTCGAGGGCGGCGCCACCAACTGGGACGTCTACACCACGCTCTTCCGGGAGTACGCCGTCACCGTTCCCGCCGGGTCCTGCTACTCGGTCGGCGCGGGCGGGCACGTCTGCGGCGGCGGGTACGGCCTGCTCTCCCGGCGGCACGGGCTCACCGTGGACCACCTCGTCCAGGTCGACGTGGTCACCGTCCGGGGTGGCCGCGCGGTGGTGACGCAGGCGCACCGCGAGGACGCGAAGGGCTCGCCCGAGCAGGACCTCTTCTGGGCCCACACCGGCGGCGGGGGCGGGAACTTCGGGGTGGTGCTGCGGTACCACTTCGCCCCGGACGTGCCCCAGCCGCCGCCCCGGGTCTGGCTGAGCAGCGTGGCCTGGCCCTGGGCCGAACTGCTCGAGCGGCCCCAGGACTTCGAGGCCCTGGTGGCCAACTTCGGCGCTTTCATGGCCGAGCACAGCGGCCCGCAGGAGCCGCTGTACCAGGGGCTGTTCGCCATCCTCAAGCTCACCCACCACTCCAACGGGAACGTCGTCCTCTTCAGCCAGTGGGACGGCGAGGACCCGGGCCCGCTCGACGCCTTCGTGGCGGCGGTCGAACAGGGGATGGCGACGCGCTCGACGGTGCAGAGCAGGGCGGCCGGCGGGCTGTTCCTGCCCTACCCGGACACGCGGCGCCAGATGCCCTGGTTCCAGGCGACCATGACGCTCAATCCCTCCGGCGACAACCAGCGCGGCAAGTACAAGTCGGCCTACCACCGGGAGCCGTTCGCGCCGGAGCAGATCGCCGCCTTCTGGGAATGGCTGGTGCGGGACGTGGAGGGGGCGGACCTCTCGGACACGCTGGTCCAGATCGACTCCTACGGCTGCCGGATCAACACCCGGCGTCCCGAGGAGACGGCCGTCCCGCAGCGCGACTCGATCATGAAGCTGCAGTACCAGACGCACTGGACGGACCCGGCCGAGGACCAGAAGCACCTGGTCTACCTGAGCGGGCTGTACCGCGACGTCTACCGGGGGACGGGCGGGATCCCCGAGGTCGACACGGCGACGGACGGTGCCTACGTCAACTACCCGGACGTCGATCTGGGCACCGCCAACCAGCCCGACCCGGCCTACCCACGCCTCTACTACAAGGGAAACTACCCGCGGCTGCAACGCACGAAGGCCTACTGGGACGGGGAGGAGGTGTTCCACCATGCCCAGTCGATCATCCCGGCCAGGCCCTGAGGCCGAGCACCGGAGCCCCGGAGACCTGCCGGAGCTCCGGAGATCTGCCAGAGCCCCGGAGGCGGGAGAGTGCTCCGCAGCCGTGCCGGCGCGTCCGGAGAAAGGTCAGGTGCCCCGGAGGTGCGGGGAGGCACCCCGCATCCCCGCACCCGTGACACGACCCCCGGCCCCGCTCCGCTAGGCGGCCCGCTCCGCCTCCTCCTCGATGATCCGTCCGTCCCGGACCTCGATCACCCGGTCGGCGAGCCCCATCAGCGTCGGGTCATGGGTGGCGACCAGCACGGTGACGCCCTCGCTGCGCACCACCGCGCGCAGCAGCTCCATGATCGAGCGGCCGGTCTCCGAGTCCAGCTGACCGGTCGGCTCGTCGGCGATGATCAGGCTGGGCTCGTTCGCCAGCGCGCGGGCGATGGCGACGCGCTGCTGCTGGCCGCCGGATAGTTCGCCGGGGCGCTGGTTGGCGTGGTCGGCCAGACCGACGAGGGCGAGCAGGGTGTGGGCGCGCTCCTCGCGCTCGGCGGCCGGGGCCTTGCGCAGCCGCATCGGTACGCCGACGTTCTCGGCGGCGGTGAGCATCGGGATCAGCCCGAAGGACTGGAAGACGAAGCCGATCCGCTCCCGCCGCAGGGCGAGCCGGCCGTCCTCGTCCAGGCTGGCGAGGTCGATGCCGTCCAGGGCGATGCTGCCGCCGGTCGGGGCGTCCAGACCGCCGACCAGGTTGAGCAGGGTGGTCTTGCCGGAGCCGGACCGGCCCTTGAGCGCGGCCAGTTCGCCGCGTCCGACGGTGAACGACACGCCGCGCAGGGCGTGCACGGTCCGCTCTCCGGTGCCGAAGCTCCGGCGGAGGTCGGTCACGGCCACCATCGGCGTGATGGTGGTGTCGGCGGTGGCGGCCTGATGCTGCGTCATGCGGCGTCCCCCTGTGGGCGTGGCGGCCCGGTTCCGTCCGGGTCCCGTCCGGGTCTACGGATATATCTGCGACGGTGGTTCACGTTCCCGGGCGGGAATCCGAAAAGACGGTCTCCCGGGGCAAAGGAGCGCACCGAAGCCAGATTTGTGAAGTGTTCATGGCATTTCAAGTGGGGCATCCCTGGCCGGGATGCTACCAATGAAAGGAATTTGCTCATTGCCTACTTGATTCGCGCAAGTCCCTTCCGTTCCTCGATCGAATCTGACAGCATCGTCCGCTATCCGGCGACCGATTGCCGGTGATCACTGCGCCGGTGCGCTCGCGATGTGTCCGTCTGTGGCCGACTTGTCCTCGGACCGGATCGATGCGCGGGGCCCGGGGATGCAACCGGGGATGTAAATCCGGGGGAGGAACTTGATGCTCGGCTTCGTCGTGCGCCGACTGCGCGGGCGAGTGCCGCTGGCTGCCGCCGTCCTGCTTGCGGTGCTGATCACCACGTCCGTGCTGACCGCCTTGGTGGCCTTCAACAGCAGCGTCGGTGAAGCCGGCCTGCGGCAGGCGCTCCAAGGGCCCGGTCACGCCCGGACCACGGTGGCGGTGACCGGCGAGCACGGAGGCGACCAGCGGACCAAGGACGAGGCGGCGCTCGCCGCCTACCGGCAGAAGCTCTTCGGCGACCTGCCCGTGCACACCGACAGTCTGACGCGCAGCCGCTCCTACAGCCTGCCGCCGGCCCCCGGCAACGCCGCTGATGGCACCGCGACAGGCAGCGGCGCGACAGGCAGCGGCGCGGGCACCGCCCCCGCCGCTCCCGCCCCCACCCCCCAGGCCTCCACCCCCCAAGCCCCCGGAGCCCAGACCGCCGGAGCCCAGCTCGACCTCACGGTCCTCGCCGACCTCGACCGCGGCCGGGTCCAACTGCTGGCCGGCGCCTGGCCGGGCGCCGCCACCGGGCCGGTCCAGTCCGCCGCCCCGGAGGTCGCCGTCCCGCAGAGCCTGCTGCGCCGGCTCGGCCTGACCGAGCAGGCCCTGCCCGCCGAGGTCCGGCTCGTCGACCGGAGCGACAGCAAGCCGCTGACCGTCCGGATCACCGGCGTCTACCGGGCCACCGACCCGGCCGCCCCGTACTGGCGGATCGACCCGGTCGGCGGCCACGAGATCGAGGTCGGCGGCTTCACCACCTACGGCCCGATGATGGTGGACCAGAGTGCCTTCAGCACCGCCGGTCTGATCCAGAGCGGCCTCGGCTGGTCGCTGGACGCCGACTTCTCGGGCACCGACCGGGCCACCGCGCAGGCCGTCGGCGACCGCGCCCGGGGCCTCTCCGAGGACCTGCGGAGCACCGCCTCGCTCGGCGCGAAGACCGAACTGCCCGACATCATGCGCGAGCTGGCGGACAGCATGGTGGTCGCCCGGTCCACCCTGCTGATCGGCGCCCTCCAGTTGGCGGTCCTCGCCGCGGCGGCCCTGCTGCTGGTCGTCCACCTGATCTCCGCACGGCAGGAGTCCGAGAACGAGATGCTCGCCGCGCGCGGCGCCTCGGCCTTCCGGCTCGGCTCCTTCACCGCCCTGGAGTCGCTGCTGCTCGCTCTGCCCGCAGCACTGTTCGCACCGCTGCTGACCCCGTTCCTGGTCCGCGCGCTGGCCGGCCTCGGCAGTTCCCACCCGATCACCCTGGAGACCGGCATCAGCTGGTCGCTCTGGCCGGTGGCCGTGGTCTGCGCGTTCGCCTGCATCCTGCTGGCCACCGTGCCCAGTGTGGTGCGCGGCGTCGGTGCCGCGCTGCGCCGCCGGGCCGGCCGCCGCCAGGCCGTCGTCTCCGGCGTCGCCCGCAACGGTGGCGACCTCGCCGTGCTCGCCCTGGCCGCACTCGCCTACCAGCAGCTCGACCAGTACGGCGGCGGGCTGTCCCCCGACTCCAGCGGCCGGCTCGACGTGGACCTGCTGCTGGTCGCCACCCCGACCCTCGCCCTGTGCGCCGGCACCCTGGTGGTGCTGCGGCTGCTCCCGCTCGTCGCCCGGTTCGGCGCCCGCGCGGCGGCCCGCGGCCGCGGCCTCGGGCCCGCCATGGTCGGCTGGCAGCTCGCCCGCCGGCCCGGCCGCGCCACCGGCCCCGTCCTGCTGCTCGTCATGGCCGTGGCCACCGGCGTCCTGGCACTCGGCCAGCACGCCACCTGGACCTCCTCCCAGCGCGATCAGGCCGCTTTCACCACGGCCGGCGGCCTGCGCATCTCCGGCTCGCACAACGCCCCGATGGGCCAGGGCGGCCGTTACGGCAACCTGCCCGGCGGCGACCGGCTGGTCCCGGTGGTGCGCGACGAACAGCCGCTGCAGGGCGGCACCGGTCAGCTGTTGGCCGTCGACGCCGCCGCCTTCGCCGAGCGCGTCCCGGTCCGCTCCGACCTGCTCGACGGCAGGACCGGCGCGGAGGTCTTCGGCACGCTCGCGGCCCCCGCCCCCGCCGGCATCGCGCTTCCCGGCCGCCCGCTGCGGATCGACGCCGACGTCACGGTGAGCCAGACGATCCAGACGGCCACGATGTACAGCAGCCCGGTCCGTCCCGAGGTCCGCCTGCTGCTGCGCGACCGTTTCGGCCTGGTCCACAAGGTCCCGTTCGGAGAGCTTCCGCTGAACGGCGAGGCCCGCTCCTCGATCCGGCTCGGCGCGCTGGTCGACGCCCCGGTGGGCTCGGTCGCCGCCCCGCTGAGCGTGGTCGGCGCGACCGTGGCCTTCGGCGACCGCAGCGAGGGCGAGGTCAACGTGCGGAGCCTGGCCGTCTCGGAGACCGCCGACGGACCGTCCACCACCGTCCCGGTGCCGGCCGGCACCGGCTGGAGCCTCAAGCCCCCGCCCTCGCGCAACGGCGGCACGGCCACCACGCCGGTGGCCGCGCTCGCCTCCGAAACCGCCACCGCCGAGAGCCTGTTCACGGTCCGCTACCACTCCGCCCGCGGCCTCGGCGAGTCGGTGCGCGCCGTGCTGACCCCGACCGGGGCGCCGCTCCCGGCCGCCGTCAACGGCGTCGCCACCCGCGACTACCTGAAGGACGTCGGAGCTTCCGTCGGCGACACCCTCCAGGTGCCGTTCAGCGGCGTCGTCGTCCCGGTCAAGGTGACCGGCGTGGTCGAGGCCGTACCGGTGGCCGGCCGACAGGCCCTGGTGCTGGACCTGGGCACCGTCGCCCGGGCGCTGGCCGTCCAGGACCGCAACCTGCCCTCCCGCATCGAATGGTGGCTGCCCGCCACCGGGCCGGGCGACCGCGCCCCGGCCGAGGCCGCCGCCGCCCTGCGCGGCGCCCCCGGGAGCCAGGACCTCGCGCTCTACGACGAGGTCTCCGAGGGGCTCCTCGGCGACCCGGTCGGTGCCGCCCCGCAGAGTGCGCTGATGGCCATCGCGATCGTCACCGCCGTGCTCGCCGCGATCGGTTTCGCCGCCGCGGTGGCCGGCTCCGCCCACGAGCGCTCCCGGGACTCCGCGCTGCTGCTCGCCCTGGGCGCCCCGCGCAGGCAGGTCGCCCGCACCGTCGCGGCCGAGAACGCGGTGCTGGTCGGCCTCGGCGGGATCGTCGGCCTCGCCCTCGGCGCCCTGCTCGTCCGGCTGATCGTGCCCTTCGTGGTGCTGACCCCGGCCGCCCGCCGCCCGGTGCCCGAGGCCCTGGTCGAGCTGCCGTTCGGTCAGGCGCTGCTGTTCGCGGCCGCGATCGCCGTCGTCCCGCTGCTGTCGGCCTTCCTGGTCGGGCGCCGGCGTCGAGACGTGGCCTCCCGGCTGCGACACGTGGAGGAGATGTGACCACCAAGGCCGGCACCCGCGTGCCCACCCCCGACTCCGCCCCGCCGCCCGCGTCCGGACCCGCCCTGGCCCAACGGCCCGCGCCCTGGGTCCGTACCCGGCTGCGCGCGATGCCGCTGGCCGCGCTGCTCACCGCGGCCCTCGCGTTCGTCACCGTCTTCCTGGCCGCGGCCTTCCCCCGGATCGCGGACCGGGGTGCGGACACCGCGCTCCAGGAGTTCACCCGCGGCCTGGGCGGCAACGTCACCAACCTGGAGATCACCTCGGCGACGGCCCCCGGCGACACCGCCGGCAACCTCGACGACGTGCAGCAGAAGCTCGCCGCGCAGATCGGGCGGCAGTTGCCGCTGAGCCCGTCCGGCGAGGTCCACGGCACCCGGACCAAGACCGGGCGCCAGATGTTCAACCCGGGGTTCACCCGGCTCTCCGACAACGCCACCCCGGCACTCGGCCTGTACTACCTGCACGGCCTCGCCGACCGGGTGACCCTGACCGCGGGAAGCTGGCCGGGCCCCGCCCCGGCCGACGGCCCGCTGCCGATCGTGCTGAGCCAGCAGGCCGCCGAGGCCATCAACATCAAGGTCGGCGACGTCATCGAGAGCGGCACCGACGGACCCGTCTCGCTGCGCAGCTCCGTGGTCGGCCTCTACCGGGTCAACGATCCCCAGGAACCGTTCTGGGAAGGGCTCGGCTGCCCGGCCCGGGCGTGCCTGGGCCTCAAGGGCGACGACGCCTGGTACTGGACCAGCGGCTTCGTCGACGGCGGCAGCCTGGCCGCGCTGGGCCGCTGGGGCTCGGCCGGCCAGGACTTCTGGCGGCTGCCCGTCGACGCCGGCAAGCTGCGCGCCGACCAGCTCGACCGGACCCGCGCGACCCTCGGCTCGTACACGGCCGGCCCCGGCATGACCGCCCTGGTCGACACGACCCTCCGGGCCGACCTGCACGCCAACTCGCTGCTGCCGGACGTCCTCGTCCGGGCCACCGCCCGCTACCAGGCCGCGGCCCCGCTGGGCGCCATCGGGCCGGCCGGCGTCGCCGGAGTCGCGGTCGTGGTGCTCTGTCTGGCCGCGGCGCTCAGCACGGACCGGCGCGCCGCCGAGATCCGGCTGCTCCAAGCCCGTGGCGCCTCACGCAGCGGAGTGCTGCTGCGGCTGCTCGGCGAGGGCACGGTGACCGTGCTGCCCGCCGCCCTGCTCGGCACGGCCCTCGCACTGGTGCTGCTGCCCACCCCCCGCTGGGGCAACCCGGTGCTGCTGGCACTCGCCGTGACCCTGCTCGCGATCCTGGCCTTCCCGGCCCGGGCCGCGCGGCTCTGGGCCCGCCCGCGGCCGGCCGGCGGCTGGCGCCGGGTGATCGGCGAACTCGCCGTGCTGGCCGTCACCGCCGCCGCCGTGGCCGAGGTCCGCCGTCGCGGCGTCGGCCACCCCGGCGGAGGCGTGGACCCGCTGCTGGTGGCCGCCCCGCTGCTGCTCGCCGTCTCCGGCGGCCTGCTGCTGGCGAGGATCGAGCCGGTCGTGGTCGGCTGGCTTGCGGCCCTCGCCGGCCGCGGCCGCGGGCTGGTCGGCTTCCTCGGGCTGGTCCGGGCCGCCCGCGACGACTCGGGTCGGCGCCGGCCCTCCGCGCTGCCCCTGCTCGCCCTGCTGATCGCCGTCACGGCCACCGGCTTCGGCGCCACCGTGCTCTCCACCGTGGACCAGTCCCGGTCGCGTGCCGCGCGCGTCACCACCGGCGGCGACGTGTCCGTCAGCATCCCGGTCTACGCCAGCCTGCCGGAGGCCTTCACCAAGCCGGCCGGCGAACTGCCCGGCGTCCGGGCCGCGACCGGGGCCTGGATCGAGGAGCGGGCCACCTTCATCGGCGGCGACCGGGACACCACCGACGCCATCCTGGTGGTGGTCGAACCCGACGCCTACGCGGAGATCGCCCGCACCGTCGGGGTCGGCGAGTACGACCCGGCCAAGCTGGCCGCCGCACCCGGCGGCAAGGACGGCCCGGTGCCCGCGCTGTTCAGCCGGGACCTGGCCAAGCGCCTGACCTCGGGCGCACCGCAGGTGCGCACGCCCAGCGGCAGCCAGATGGCCACCAGCGTCGCCGGGGTCGTCAGCGCCACGCCCGCCCTGCCGGACCCCGGCAAGCCCTTCGTCGTGGTGCCGGCCGGCCCCGCCGCGGAGCACCTGCCGGAGCTCAAGCGGGCGACCAAGGTGAACAAGTGGTTCGCGGTCGGCGACGTCGACCCGGACCGGGTCCGCGCCCTGCTGATGGAGCGCGGCCTCGGTGGCGGCGCGCAGCTGGGGCGCGTCGGCAAGCTGATCCAGGACGAGGCCAAGGCCGCGGGGAAGACCTCCGCCGGACTGCCCCCCGGGTACGCGGTGCACAGCAGCCGCGAGAAGACCGCCGAGCTGGCCGCCGACCCGGTGCAGCACGCCGCCGGACGGCTGTTCTGGTACGCGGGCTTCGCCGCCGCAGGGTTCGCCCTGCTCGCCGTGCTGCTGACGCTGCTGCGGGCCGCGCCGGAGCGCACGGCGGTGCTCGCCCGGCTGCGCACCATGGGCCTGCGGCCCCGGCAGGGCTTGGCCCTGATCCTCGCCGAGGCGCTGCCGCAGACCCTGGCGGCGGCGGTCGGCGGCGGCCTGGTGGCGCTGGCCGCGGTCGCCCTGCTCGGGGGCGCCTTCGACCTCTCGGCCCTGGTCGGCGCCACGGTCGCCGAGAGCCTGGCCCCGGCGGTGATGCCGGTGCTGCTGCCCACCGTCGGTCTGACCCTGGTGGTCGGCCTCGGCGTGGTGGTGGAGACGCTGATCGCCGGCCGGCGCCAGATCGCCACCGAACTGCGGGCGGGGGAGCGGCAGTGAGGCCGGGAACGGCGCCGCCCGGCGGCACGGAAGGAAGGCCGCGGCCGGCGGCCGGGAGCGGTGCACGGGCCGTGACAGCGGTCCGGGGCGCCGGGACAGTGGAGAGCGGTGCGTTGAAGCAGACAGTCGAGACAGGAGACCAGCGGTGAAGAGCACTCCCCAGGAGCGGACGGTCGTCGAGGCCCCCAGCCTCCAGGAGCTCCAGCAGCGGGCCCTCGCAGCCGCCTCGCCCAAGGCGTACGGCGAGGGGGCGGCCATCGTCTGCGACCGGCTGGTCCGGATCTTCAGCGCGGAGGGCGTCGAGGTCCAGGCGCTCCAGGGCCTGGAGCTGACCATCCGGCAGGGCGACCTGGTCGCCCTGGTCGGCGCCTCGGGCAGCGGCAAGTCCACCCTGCTCACCATCCTCGCCGGGCTGGACGTGCCGACCGCCGGCACCGCCACCGTGGCCGGCTGCGACCTGCTGGAGATGTCGGTCAAGGAGCGGCTGCGCTACCGGCGCGAGGTGGTCGGCTTCATCTGGCAGCAGACCGCGCGCAACCTGCTGCCGTTCCTCACCGCCGCCGAGAACATCGCGCTGCCGATGCAGCTGCGCGGCCGTCGCTCCGGCGCCGGAGGGGCGAAGCAGCAGGCGGCGCGGGTGGCCGAGCTGATGGAGGCGCTGGAGATCGGCGAACTCGCCCACCGCAAGCCCAACGAGCTCTCCGGCGGACAGCAGCAGCGGGTGGCGATCGCGGTGGCGATGGCCAACAACCCGCCGGTGCTGCTCGCCGACGAGCCCACCGGCGAGCTGGACTCGGAGACCGCCGGGATCATCTTCGAGTCCTTCCGCACCGTCAACCGCGAACTGGGCGCGACCGTCGTGATCGTCACCCACGACCCGATGGTCGCGGGCGAGGTCCGCCGCACGGTCGCGATCCGGGACGGACGGACCGCCAGCGAGGTGCTGCGCCGGACCGTGACGGACGAGCACGGCGAGGAGTCGGTGAACGAGCGCGAGTACGTGATGCTGGACCGCAGCGGCCGGGTGCAGCTGCCGGTCAAGTTCCTGGAGTCGCTCGGCATGGAGCACCGGGTGGCGGTCGACCTCGCGGCCGACCACATCGAGGTCCGGCCGGACGACATCACCGGGCACTGAGCCGGAGCGCGCGCTGCCCGGAAGCGCGTGCCGGACCGGAGCGTGCCAGGTTCGGAGCGCGCCGGGCCGGGAGGCGGTCGCCGCCTCCCGGCCCGGTCAGCTGTCGCCGCCCATCCGCTGGAAGAGGCCGCTGCCCTCGGCGTCGGTCCGGAGGTCGGTCGGCGCCTCCTCCGCGGCGCGGTCGCCGCGCGAGGTGGCGGTGCAGAGGGCGAAGACGATCAGGGCGCTGGCCGCCACGGCGAGGATGCCCAGCGCGGTCAGGACGCGTAGCCAGGTCAAGGTAGTGCCTCCTGGGGGACGGTGCGGCCCGCACAGACGCGCACGCCGCCGCCGGGGATGTATCGGCAGGTCGGGCCGCGCGATCGAGTGCCCACGGACGGTTCTTCCCACCGGTTGGTGCACGAGAGACCGCCGGTGTTGGCGCTCGAAGCACTCGTGGGGCGCGTCACGCCCCGTCGCGCGCCCCAGCGGTCGCGGCCGCCCGTCCGGTCCGGCCGTCCACCTGGGCCCGCAGGGCGGCGAGGTCCGGCTTCCCGAGTCCGTTCAGGGGTATCGCGGGCAGCAGCAGGAGCGTGTCAGGGGCGCACCGGCCGAGTCCGCGCGCCCGGCACCACCGGTGCAGCTGCTCGGCCGTCAGTCGCGAGCCGGGGGCGAGGGCGACGGCGGCGTGCACCCGGTCCAGACGGTCCGGGTCGGTGGTCGTGAACATCACCGCCTCCCGGACCTCCGGGTGGGTGCGCAGCGGCTCCTCGATCTCGCGGGGGAACACATTGTGCCCCTCGAAGATCGCCATCGGGTCCCGCCGCCCGGCCACCGTGAGATACCCGGCCGCGTCCAGGCTGCCCAGGTCGCCGGTGTGCAGCCAGCCGTCCCGGAGCACCCGCTCGGTCAGCTCCGGGTCGCGCCAGTAGCCGGCCATCGCGGTCGGCGTGCGGACGCAGATCTCCCCGGTGCGGTCCGCAGGCAGCTCGGCGCCGTCCTCGTCCAGGATGCGCAGCGCGGTGTCCGGGTACGGTCGGCCGGCGGTGGTCAGCAGCCGCGGCGCCAGGTGCTCGTCCGGGCCCAGCCGGGCGACCGGCCCGCACTCCGTCAGGCTGTAGGTCTGGTGCAGCACCCGGCCCAGCCGCCGGGTCGCCTCGGCGAGGCGCCGCGGGGCGGCCGCGCAGCCCGTGTAGCCGACCCGGCGCAGGCTGCCGGTGTCGGTCGTGGGCAGCAGCGGGTGGTCCAGCAGCCGGTACAACAGGTGCGGCGGCAGGTACATCCGGGACACCCGGTGCCGCTCGACCGCCGCCAGCACGGCCCCGGCGTCGAACCCGTCCTGCATCACCACCGTGCCGCCCGCGGCCAGCGCCAGGTCCGCCGTGGTGCCGCCGCCGTGGCACAACGGGGTGCACAGCAGGAAGACCGAGCCGGACAGCAGCGGCGGGCGCGGCGGACGGGCGAAGCGGCGCAGCACCCCCTTCGGGCGTCCGGTGGTGCCGCCGGTGAACCGCACCGCCATCACGTCCTCGGGCCGGCAACGGGGTTCGAGCGGCGCGGGGGAGCAGCCCGCGGCGAGGTCCAGCAGGTCCGCGCCGAGCCCGAACGGCGACGGGCCCGGCCCGAACGGTGACGGCCCCAGGGAGAACAGGGCGGCCGACGGCACGGCCCGCGCGATCCCCTCGGCCGCCGCCGCGCACCGGACCGGGTCGAAGACCAGTGCGGCGGTTCCGGCGAACTCCGCCAGCTCCACCTGCTCCGCGACCGGCCCGTCCGGGAACGGCATCGCGACCCGGCAGCCCAGCAGGTTCGCGGCGAGCCGCACCAGCAGCGCCTCCGGCCGGTTCCCGGCCAGCAGCGTCACGCCGTCCCCGGGCCCGAGCCCGGCCCGCTCCAGCGCCCGCGCGGTGCGGTGGACCTGGTCCAGGCACCGCTGCCCGCTCCACGCCTCGTCCCCGGACCGGATCGCCACCCGCGCGGGATCGCGCGCCAGCCCGTCCAGCACCAGCGCGGTGTACGTCGGAGCCGCCTCCGCCATGGCCCGCCCTCCTGTCTGACGGGGCGTCAGCCTAGTGGATGTCCGGTCCCACGGGTGCACCGCGGTCGACCGGGGTCCCGGCGGCACCGGCGGCACCGGCGGCACCGGCGGGGCGAGCCGCGATCGAGGCGGGGTTGTTGTTAGGGTTCCCGGTCGGACGTGAACGGGGGCTCGGACTGGTGGGCGGCAGGGTGGACGCGGTCGTGGCGCCGCGCGGAGTGGTCGATCTTCGGGGAGACGCCGGGGCGGGCTTCGTCACCGCCTACCCGGCCGACGCCGTCGTGGTGGTGTCCGGGCTGCCCGGGGCCGGAAAGAGCACGCTGCTGCGGCGCTGGTCCGGGGCGGGGGTCCGGGCGGTGGACCCGCGGACGGTGCACGAGGCCTGCGAGGCGGTGATGCCCGCCGCCCTGCCGTACGCGGTGTACCGGCCGTGGGCGCGGCTGGAGCACTTCCGCCTGCTGCGTTCCTCGGTGCGCGGCGGCGGCCCGCTGCTGGTGCACGACTGCGGCAGCCGGGCCTGGATGCGGCGCTGGCTCGCCCGGGAGGCGGGCCGCCGGGGCCGCGAACTGCACCTGGTGCTGCTGGACGTCGGCGCCGCCACCGCGCTGGACGGCCAGCGGGCCCGCGGCCGGCGCGCCTCCACCAGGGTCTTCGCCCGCCACCGCCGCGGCCTGGAGCGACTGCTGGCCTCCTTCACGCGGTACGTGCGCTGCGGCGGCCCGGTGCCGACGCCGGAAGCCGCGTCCGTGCTGCTGCTGGACGCCGTCTCCCGCTCCCGCGCCGAGACCGCCCGCTTCGGGGCGGCGGGCTGACCGCACCGCGGGCCGACCGTCAGCGGCGGGCCCGGCGTTCGGCCTCCGCATGCCACCAGCCGGGCGGGGAAGCACCGGTGACGGGCGCGGACGCCTGCTCGGGATGCAGCCCGAGCGGGCGCAGGGCATCGGCGCGGACCCGGACGTCGAACCAGCCGTGCCAGCGGCCGTCCGGGCCGACTCCGCAGATCAGGTCGAAGCGCACCGCGTCCGGCTCGAAGGGCATCCAGTCGATGCCCCGGTCACGCAGTCAAGTGCGGACGGCGGCCGACGGAGTCGGGCGGCCGGGCAGGTTCTCGTACGAGGCGATGGTGATCCACTCGTCGGGTTCGCTCACGCGGCCATCCTGCCACCGCGCGGGGCAGGGTTGCACCGGCGAGAACCGGCCTACCGGGGACCATGATCGCCAGATCGGCCCACGGCCGTCCCCGGCACTGCCAGACTGAGGCCCAGAGTCCGTCACGGAGAGAGGTCACACCCCGCATGTCCAGCAGCGCCGCCGTCGAGAATCCGTGGTTCCGCAGGTTCAACCCGTCCGACTCCGCGCCCGCCCGGATCGTGATCTTCCCGCACGCCGGCGGCTCGGCCAGCTACTACCTGGAGTACGCCAACGCGCTGGCGCCGCACGCCGACGTGCTCGCCGTCCAGTACCCCGGCCGGCAGAACCGCATCGCCGAGCCGACGATCGGCTCGGTGACCGGGCTCGCCGAGCAGCTCGCCCGCGAACTGCGGGAGTGGGCGGACCGGCCGCTCACCTTCTTCGGACACAGCATGGGTGCGGCCGTCGCCTTCGAGACGGCCCGCTGCTTCGAGCGCGACGGCGTGAAGGGGCCCGACCGGCTGTTCGTCTCGGCCGGCCGGGCGCCCTCGCTGCCCCGGACGACCACGATCCACCAGCTGCCGGACGACGAGCTGCTCGCCGAGATCGCGGCGCTCGGCGGCACGGACGAGCGGGTCCTCGCCCTGCCCGCCCTGCGCGAGCTGATCCTGCCGAGCCTGCGGGCCGACTACACGGCCGTCGAGACCTACCGCAGCGCCCCGGACGCGACCGTGTCGCTGCCGATCACCGCCCTGGCGGGGGAGTCCGACGCCCACGCCACCGTCGACCAGGTCGGCCAGTGGGAGCGGCACACCACCGGCACCTTCGACCTGCGGGTCTTCCAGGGCGGGCACTTCTACCTGGCCGACCGGACCACGGACGTGGTGGACGTGCTCACCGCGCACCTGCGCGGCTGAGCCGGTTCGCGCGGGCGTCCGGGGGCCCGCCCGCCCGGGCGGTGGCCCGCCGGTGCCGCGAACCGGACACCGGTCCGGCCTTCGAACCGATGTGCGTGTACTGGTGCCCGGAGCGCACCCGCTCGACTACTGTGCCTGCTTGACGACCCATCAGCAGATCACCGGGAGGCAGCCGTGCGCCGGATCGCCGTTGTCGGAGCGGGCCAGGCCGGCCTCCAGCTCGCGCTCGGGCTGGTGGCGGACGGGTACCGGGTGACGCTGGTCGCCGAGCGCACCCCGGAGCAGCTGCGCGGCGGCCGGGTGCTGTCCACCCAGGCGATGTTCGGCCCCGCGCTGCGGATCGAGGCGGCGGCCGGGCTGGACCTCTGGGCGGACCGGGCGCCGTCCGTCTCCTCGGTGCAGGCGGTGCTGGCGGCGCCCCCGGGCGTGCGCGCGCTGGAGTACACCATGACGCTGGACGAGCCCGCCCAGTCGGTGGACCAGCGGCTCAAGCTGGCCGGCTGGCTGGAGCTGCTGGCCGAGCGCGGCGGCGAGATCGAGTACCGCACGCTGGACCGCGGCGCACTGCACGAGCTGGCCCGCCGGCACGAGCTGACCGTGGTCGCGGCCGGGCGCGGCGCACTGTCCGGGATCTTCGAGCGCGACGCCGCCCGCTCGCCCTTCGACCGGCCGCAGCGGGCGCTGTCCTGCCTGTACGCGCACGGCGTCGGCTCGCCGGATCCGGCCGCCGGGCCGAGGGCCCGGATGAACGCCCTGCCCGGCCTCGGCGAGCTGTACCTGCAACCGGCGCTCACGCTCTCCGGCCCGTGCGACATCCTGCTCTGGGAGGCGCTCCCCGGCAGCCCGCTGGACGCGTTCGGCGACGCCCCGCGGCCGGACGTCCAACTGGCCCGGATCCGGGAGCTGTTGGCCGAGTACCTGCCCTGGGAGGCCGAGCTCTGGACGGAGGCCGAGCCGACCGACGCCGGGGCCGGGCTGTTCGGCGCCGTCACCCCGGTGGTGCGGCGCCCGGTGGCCGAACTCGGCTCGGGTGTGGACGCCGTCCACGTGCTGGGCCTCGGCGACGCGGTGGTGGTGACCGACCCGATCACCGGACAGGGAGCCAACAACGCCGCCCGCGCGGCCGAGGCCTGCCGCCGGGCCGTCGTCGAGCACGGCGACGCCCCGTACACGGCCGACTGGATGTGCCGCACCGCCGAACGGTTCTGGCAGCAACAGTCCCGCCACAGTGTGGAGTTCACGGCCTCGATGCTGACCGTCCCGGACCACCTCCAGGCCGTTTTCGCGGCCGCCGCCGAGCACCCGGAGGTCGGCCGCCGGCTCGCCAACACCTACGCCGAGCCGAGCGACCACGCCGCCTGGCTGGCCACCCCCGAGCTGACCGCCGCCTACCTGGCCTCGGTCGGGGCGTAGCGGCCCCGCACTCGCCCCCGCCCCTGGAGTGCCTCCGCACTTGCCTCCGGGCGGTCCGCGGGACGACGCTGGAGGAAGGACGGCAACGAGTCCGGGAGGCGTCGCCCGTGGACGGACGCGAGCCCACGGGCCGGTCCGCCAGCGGGTACCGGAGCGTGCCCCACACGGCCGACCTGCGGGTCGAGGCCTGGGCGCCGACGGCCGAGGGCTGCATCGGCGAGCTGGTGCACGCCGTCGTCTCCGCCTTCGCCGACCTCAGCGGCGCGCGGATCGTCGGCGAGCGCGGCTGCACCGTCCTCGCGGTAAGCGACCCGGACCTGCTCGCGGGCGTCCTGGAGGAGGTCGTCTACCGGATGGACGCCGACGGCGAACTGCCGGTGGCGGTGGCGGTCGGCCCGATCGAGGGCCTGGACGGCGCCCGCCGGGTGACGCTCCGCTTCCGGATGGCCGACGCCGCCACGGCCACCCTGGTCGGAGCCGTGCCGAAGGCCGTCTCACTGAACGACCTGGACCTGAGCGCCGGGCCGGACTGCTGGACCTGCGCGGCCACCGTGGACGTCTGAGCCCGGCCCCGGGCACAGCGGACCGGACCTGCGAAAGCGGCGTGAGCGAGGTAAGCGAGGCGAGCGAGGTGGAGATCGTCCTGGCCGAGGCGGGCCGGAACCGCTGGCGGATCGAGCCGCGCCCGCCGATGCGGGTCCCCGGCGTGGTGTTCGCGACCGCCACGCTGCTGCCGCAGGCCGCCGGGGACAAGGCGCTGGAACAGGTGGCGAACGTGGCGACGCTGCCCGGGATCGTCCGCGCCTCCTACGCGATGCCCGACGTGCACTGGGGCTACGGCTTCCCGATCGGCGGGGTCGCCGCCACCGACGTCGAGCGGGGCGGGGTGGTCTCGCCCGGCGGGGTCGGCTTCGACATCTCCTGCGGGGTCCGGCTGTTGGCGGCCGGCATCAGCCGGGACGAACTCGACCGCGAACGGATCGGCCGCCTGATGGACCTGCTGGACCGCACCGTCCCGCGCGGCCTGGGCCGGGGCGGCCTGTGGCGGCTGTCCGGACCGGAGGAACTCGACGAACTCCTGCTCGGCGGCGCCCGCTACGCCGTCGACCACGGCCACGGCGTCCCCCGCGACCTGGAACGCTGCGAGGACCACGGCGTGCTGGCCGGCGCCGCCCCGGGCGAGGTGAGCACCCGGGCGGTCGAGCGCGGCCTGCAGCAGGTCGGCAGCCTCGGCTCGGCCAACCACTTCCTGGAGGTGCAGGCCGTCGACCGGATCCACGACGCGGGCACCGCCGCCGCCTTCGGACTGCGCCCCGGCCAGGTCTGCGTCATGATCCACTGCGGCTCGCGCGGCCTCGGCCACCAGATCTGCACCGACCACGTCCGCGCCATGGACCGCGAACTGCACCGCTACCGGATCGAGATCCCCGACCGCCAGCTCGCCTGCACCCCGGTCGACTCCCCGCGCGGCCGCGCCTACCTCGGCGCCATGACCGCCGCCGCCAACTACGGCCGGGCCAACCGGCAACTGCTCTCCGAAGCGGCCCGCCGCGCCTTCGCCACCGCGCTCGGGGTCGGACTGGAACTGGTCTACGACGTCTCCCACAACCTCGCCAAACTGGAGACCCACGAGGTGGACGGCGAACCCCGGACCCTGTGCGTGCACCGCAAGGGCGCCACCCGGGCCCTGCCACCCGGCGACCCCGACCTGCCCGCCGACCTGGCGGAGGCCGGGCAGCCCGTGCTGGTGCCGGGCACCATGGGCACCGCCTCCTACGTCATGGTCGGCCTGCCCGGCAACGAGGCCTTCCGCTCCGCCTGCCACGGCGCCGGTCGGGTGCTGAGCCGCCACCAGGCGCTGCGCACCGTGCGCGGGGAGCGGCTGAAGAGCGAGCTGGAGGCGCGGGGCATCGCGGTACGGCCGGCATCCTGGCGGGCACTGGCCGAGGAGACACCCGAGGCGTACAAGGACGTCGACGCGGTGGCCGCCGTCACCGAGGCCGCCGGGCTCGCCCGCCAGGTCGCCCGGCTGGTGCCGCTGGGCGTGTGCAAGGGGTGAGCGCGGGGCGGGCACGCGGTTGGTTCGCCGCACGGATCCGGGCGCGTCCCTCGACTCGCCCCGCCAGGCGCGCTTTGATGTCGGACGCACTCGGATGTCGGACGCCACCGTCACCCGAGCACCATCGTCATCCCAGCGCGTCCGTCCAGGAGGTGGTCATGCCGGGGACCCCGGATCCAACCGTCGCCGTCGAGAACCGGGGCACCGGAGGCGGCCCGGTGATCGAACTGCGCGCGCTCACCAAACGCTACGGCGACACGGTCGGCATCGAAGGGCTCCACGTGACGGTCGAAGCCGGCGAGGTGTTCGGCCTGCTCGGCCCCAACGGCGCCGGAAAGACCACCACCCTGCGCTGCCTGGTCGGCCTGCTCGGCCCCACCGGCGGGCAGGTGCGGGTGCTCGGCCTGGACCCGCTGGCCGACCACGCCCGGCTCGCCCCCTCGATCGGCTACCTGCCCGGCGAACTGCGGCTCTACCCCGAGCTCACCGGACAGCAGACCCTCGACCTGCTCGCCGCCCTCCAGGGCGCCCCGGTGCCGCGCCAGCGCGAACTGTGCGAGCGGCTGACGCTCTCCCGCGCCGACCTGGCCCGGCCGGTGGGGGAGTACTCGCGCGGCATGAAGCAGAAGCTCGGACTCGTCCAGTCGCTCCAGCACCGGCCACCGGTGGTGGTGCTGGACGAACCGAGCGAGGGACTCGACCCACTCGTCCAGGAGACCTTCTACGAACTGCTCGCCGAGGAGACCGCGGCCGGGCGGACCGTCCTGCTCTCCAGCCACGTGCTGCCCGAGGTGCAGCGGACCTGCGGCCGGGTCGCCATCGTCCGCCACGGCCGACTGGTCACCGTCCGCACCGTGGCCGAACTGCGCCAGGCCCGGGCCCGCCGGGTCCGCCTGCTCCTCGACGACGGGCACGGCGCCAGGCCGCTGGGCACCGCCGAACGCTGGTCCCCGCGCTGGGACGGCCCCCGGGTCGAGCTGCTGGTGCCACCGGACGAAGTGGTCGCGGCGGTGCGCGACCTGCTCGCCGAACACCCGGTGGCCGACCTGACCGTGGAGGAGGCGGGCCTGGACGAGGCCTTCCTCGACCTCTACCGGTCCGTCGGAGCCGAGGAGCACCCTAACGGCGGCAGCCGGCCGGAAGCGGAGGAACGGCCGTGAACCCGGGCACCGTCAACCGCCGCCTCCCGCTCGTCTGGCTCGCCCTGCACCGGCGGCGCCGGATGCTGCTCTCCCTGCTGTTCGGCATGGTCGTCTTCGAGACGCTCATCGTGGTCATCGCCGGAACCGTCCCGACCGGCGACCTGTTCGGCCAGCGCCGCACCCCGCCCGGCGCGTTCAAGGCGTTCAGCGGTTCCAACGGCGACGTCTCCATCGCCAGCTACCCCGGCCTGCTCGGCGCCGGACTCACCCACCCGTTCTGGATCGCCCTCCAACTGACCGTGATCGGCTCGCTCGGCGCCGCCGCCGTCGCGGCCGACGTCGAGTCCGGCACCATCGAACTGCTGATGACCCGCCCGGTCTCCCGCCGCCGACTGCTCGCCGAACGCGCCGGCGCCCTGATCGCCGCCACCGTCCTGCTCAACGCCGCCGCCACCCTGACCCTCGCGCTCGGGGTCGCGTCCTCCGCCCAGCTGCGCACCGCCGTCCCGCTGACCGCCGTCCTCACCGCCGGCCTGCTCGGCTGCGCCCTCGCCTTCTGCCTGACCGGCCCGGTGCTGGCGGTCTCCGCGGTCAGCCGACGCCGGGCCCACGTGATCGGCGCGGCCGTCGCCTTCGGCGCCGTCGGCTTCGCCCTCAACTTCGTCGCACTCGCCTGGTCCCCGGCCCGCCCGCTGCGCTACCTCAGCCCCTTCCACTACTACGCCCCGGGCGACGTACTCGGCCACGGCGGAGTCCCCTGGCTCGCCTTCGCCGTCCTCCTCGGCATCGGCCTGCTCGGCCTGACCGCAGCCTTCCGGCTCCTCGAACGCCGCGACCTGGCCGCCTGACCCAGCCCGCCTCGCCTGCCTTCCTGCCAGCCTGCCCGCCCGCGGCGTAGGCACGGGTAGCGGACGGCAGCCTTCGTGGGCCCCGTTCCCATGCTCGACGCCCAGGTGAATCGGCGTCGGCGTGCAACCCTTGCGGCGGCGCGGCGGTGAGTAGGGCAGAGCGATGGCCCGGTCGGGTCGTCGCCGCGACGCGAAGAGGAATCGGATGACCGTGAGCCCATTGCACATTCCGGTGGAGGACCGGCCTCGGCCCGTCACCGCACCGGCTTCCGCGGGCGACCCCGGCCCGCGGGAGCTCGACTTCGAGGGGTTCGCCGCCACACGCTGGCGGCGGCTGGTGCGCACCGCCTACCTGCTCACCGGCGACTACCACGAGGCCGAGGACGTGGTGCAGGCGACCTTCGCGAAGGTCTTCCGGAACTGGTCCCGGATCAGCCGCCTGGAGGAGCCGGACGCCTACGTCCACCGGGCCCTGGTGAACAACAACCTGAGCCGTCACCGCCGACGCCGGGTCAGGCAGCTGCTCACGCCCGTCCTTCCCGAACGGGCGCACACCGCGGACGGTGGCCACCGCGACGTCGAGGAGCGCTCGGCGCTGCTCCAGGCGCTGGCCGGGCTGCCGCAGCGCCAGCGGGCCGTGGTCGTCCTGCGCTACTGGGAGGACATGAGCGAGTCCCAGGTCGCCGAAGTGCTCGGCTGCTCGCAGGGCAACGTGAAGAGCCAGGCCAGCCGAGGCCTGGCGAAACTGCGCGGCCACCCGGCGCTGGCCTGGTACGTGGCGGACACCGGTTCAACGATCGACGGTACGAACGGAGGCAACAGGTGATGGACACCGAGGACATGGTGCGCGGCGCTCTGCGGGACGAGGCGGCCCGGGTCGCGGTGGCGGACTGGTCCGCCGGCCCCGTGCGGGTCCACGTGCGGCGGCAGCAGCGGGCGCGCCGGGTGGCGATGGGTGCGTCGGCCGTGGTGGCCGCGCTCGCGGTGGTCGCCGGTACGGGTGCGGTCCTGTCCGAGCGGCGCGCGGGCCAGGTCGTCGCGCCGGCCGCGCAGGCTCCTCGGGTACCGGACGGGCCGGCTCCCGAGGCCGTGGTGGTGCAGCCCGGCCAGCAGCTGCCGCTGGGCCGCCAGGACTGGTGGATGCAGCTGAAGGACCAGGAGATCTGCATCCACGACCCTGCCGCGTACCCAAGCGGCCAGGGCTGCGCCGGGCGCTCCTGGGCGGGGGGCGCGACCGAGATCACCATGCAGTACTACGGGTCCTCGCCGCAGTACCGGGAGGGCCTGTACAACCTCGTCTACCAGGGGCCCGGGCAGGTGGCCCGGATGAGCGTCGAGGTGGACGGCCAGGCCCAGTGGGCCACCGTCGTCGCCCTTCCCGGCAGTCCGGGCTTCGCCACCGGGTATGTGTGGGGGCCCAGCCGAAAGGCCCCCGAGGATCCGAAGGCCTACCCGCTCGAGGGCGTGAAGCTCGCCGCGTACGACGCCCAGGGGGCGCTGCTGGCGAGCAAGACGCTGTCGCCCTGAACCACACCGGGCATCGCGGTCCCGGCACCAGCGAGCACGGGCGGCCCGCCCTCGGCTAACCTCCCCCCTCGTGGACGATCACCCCGAACCCTCGACCCTGCGCGTCTTCGTGGCCCTGGCACCGCCCGACGACGCCAAGGACGAACTGGCCCGGGCCCTGCAGCCCACCTACGCCAGGTACCCGCGGCTGCGATGGAACCGGATCGAGGACTGGCACATCACCCTGGCCTTCCTCGGCGAACAGCCGTCCACGGTCGTGCCGCTGCTGCGGTCGGCACTGGCCGGTGCGGCCGCGTCGCATCCCGCCCTGCACCTGGGCCTGCGGGGCGGCGGCCACTTCGACCAGCGACTGCTGTGGAGCGGGATCGACGGGGACCTGGACGGACTGCACCTGCTCGCCGCCGACGTCCGGGACCTGGTCAGGTCCTGCGGGATCGAGTTCAGGGACCGGCCGCTGCGCCCCCACCTGACACTGGCACGGTCCCGCCGCGACGACCCCGACAGCGTGCCGCAGGCCGCGGCCGGCCTCACCGGGTTCGTGGGCCTGCCCTGGCGGACCGAACGTCTCCACCTCGTCGGCAGCAACATCGGCCGTGGCCCCGGGCCGATCCACTACCGCGACATCGAGGCGTGGCGATTCGGCGCCGCCGTCCAGGCCCGGGACGGCGGCGCCCTCACCGAGCCGTAGCCCGCGGGCGAGCACCGCCGCCCAGCGGGCAGGAGCGCGGCGGCCCGAGGAAGCCTGGGCCCGTACGGCATGGACTTCGCGGTGCGGGTGGTCGCGTGATGCGGTCAGTCCGTGACACCGGGGACGAAGATGCCGTCCGCGCCGGCGTCGATGTAGGAGCGCGCCCGTTCCAGTGTGTCCCGCAGCCGGATGGTGGGGTCGCCCAGGCCGAGCAGGTAGGTGTCGATGCGGGCGTTGACGAACAGGTCGACGCCCGCCCTCCGCGCTGCGGCGCGGACGGCCGCGAGCCGGTCGACGAGCGTGCCGGGGGAGCGGGTGCCGTCCTCGATGTTGATGCCCACCACGCCGGCTTCCAGTACCCGCGTGACGGTCTCCGCGACCTCGGCGGGGCTCTGTCCGTAGCCGCCCTTGATGTCCGCGGTCACCGGGACCGTGACCGACAGTGACGGGAAGGTTCCCTCCACGGCACCGGACAGGCCGGCGCGCCAGGCGGCCGGCGGCTGGCTCACGCGACCCGCTCGGACGTGAGCCGGCGACGGGAACGGGGTGTGGAGGCACCCCTGGGTGAGGACCACGGCTGCGGCGGTGAGTGTGCCGCCCCAGGATTCACGCCAGGCGACCTGCGCCGTCCGGTGCGGTCGCTGAAGCGCCATGCCGTCGTCAGGCCGTGGGCGTCACCGCTGCCGCGATCTCGCGTACACGGTCACGCGTGATCCCGGTGCGCTGTTCGACGGCGAGCGGGTGGTCGGTGGGCTCCAGCTCGATGGAGGGGCGTTGGCCGACGGGGCGGGTGCGGACGTGCGTCTTGAGGTTGATGGTGTCCGGTTCGTAGACCGGGAGCCAGGTGCAGAGCCAGCCGAAGTACGGTTCCTCCGACTCACGGCCGTCGGTCTCCCACAACTCGGCGGCCCGGGCGAAGTTGCTCCGGCTCAGTGAGACCCACACGCCCCAGGAGAAGACGTCCTCGCTGCCGAGCACGGGTATCTCGATCAGCCCCTTGACGAAGAAGTGCTCGCCCCTGATGACGCACTGGTCCGAGGACAGCATGCTGTGCGGGTCGGCCTCGAGGGCCGGGTCCCAGGCATCGGGGGCCACGGTCGAGTAGTTCAGGGGAAGGCCGGCGTGGTGGCCGCCGCAGCAGGTGCAGGTGAAACCGGGGTGGTCGGACATGACGCGAGCGTAGCGGGTGCCTGTGACACCACCTGTACCGCCGCCGGTCGCGACGGTGGCGGAAAATCGGGCGCTCGTTCGCACCGGCTCGGATACCGTGGCGTGCGGTCCTGCCGGGCAGGGCCGACGGGAACGGGGGGAGTGGCGGAGATGGACGAGGTGGCGAGGGCCGCCTGGTGGGAGGGCCTGCCGGCGGGAATCCGGGAGGAGATCGACGGGTACGTCCTCCAGGACTCCCTCCTTCCCGCGGTGCGGTCCGTCCTCGATGTCGGCCGTGTCCCCTTCGGCGTCGGACTCGGTACGGCCCAGGACATCGTCAACGACCGCTACCTCCACCACGGAGACCGGATCGCCCGCACGCCCCGGAGCGCGCTGGACCTGGAGTCCCTGGCCCTTCGCGCCGCCGGTTGCCCCGGCCGCGTCGTGGCGATCGAGGCGGTCTGGGACGGCGACACCGTCCACGACTGGTTCACGATCCTGCTGGCGATCACCGAGGCCCCGGCGCAGGAGCGCAGGTTGGCCACCATCCACTTCAGCACGGCCACGGGCTACCTCGGCGAGGAAGGCACCGCGGGCGGGCGGCCCGTGTGCGCCGTGGCGGCCGAACGCGCGGGCCGCGCCCTGGCCGAACACCTGTCGGTCCCCTTCCATTTCGCCAGCCCGGAAACCCCGGACGACGACGCTCCCCGCTGGCGGGCCTGAGCGGCAGTCCGCTGAACGTTTGTTCGTGCGAAGGAGACGAGATGGCAGGTATGGAAACCGAGCAGCCGCCCGACAAGTCCAGTGGCCTCCGGGCGATCTGGGCCAACACCCTGGAGCCCACAGCCCCCTTGCCCTGGCACCGCAGGGTGCCGCCCAAGGCCTGGATCGGGGGTGGGGTGGTCGTCGCCCTGTTCGCCGCCCTGACCGTGGCCGCCGTGACCGGCGCAGGGGCCCCACCCGCGCATCGGATCGTTCTGGTGGACCGGATCGGGGACCAGGAGCGGATGCCGGACGACGGGGAGGTCGTGGCCGAACGCGGCCGCCTGCAGACGAACCTGACCGCGTTGAGCCGGTACCGGGACGTCTCGGTAGCGGGCTACGGCCCCGCCGGGTCGGGCCGGAGCACGCTGCTGGTGGCCGGGATGACCGGAGGCTTTCCGGACGCCCGCGGGGAGTTGGACCGGCAGTTCGGTGCGGTCTGGGGGTCCGACGTGTCCAGCGAGACCGGCGAGACCCTGCAAGACCGTCAGGACTTCCCGGCCGGCCCGCTCGGCGGCGCGCTCGACTGTGCGGTCCTGGCCGCTCCGACCGCCTCTTCCCGGACCATCTGCATCTGGGCGGACGGAACGACGGTCGGGGGCGTGATCGACGGGACGGGCGAGACCCGCCCGGAGGACCTGGCCAGGCGCACGCTGGAGATCCGCACGGCCGTCGAGGTCGAGGTCAAGGACTGACGGGCCGCCTTCGCGCGGCCTTGGACCCGACTGCCCCGCCTTCGCCCACCCCGCCCCGCCCTCACCTGATCGCCGAGCGGTGGTGGGGGCCGACGGGGCGGGCGGGGTCAACGGGCGGCCGGTGCCGCGGCGAAGGGCCCGTCCAGGGCGGCCCACTGCAGGAGCAGGATGGTCTTGCCGTCGGTGATGCGTCCGTCGCGGACCATGGCGAGGGCCTCGGCGAAGGGCAGTTCGAGCACCTCGATGTCCTCGCCGTCCTCCTCGAGCCCGCCGCCGGTTCCGGTGCGGTCGGCCGGGGTGTAGGGGGCGGCGTAGAAGTGCAGGCGCTCGGTGACGGAGCCGGGGCTCATGTAGGCGTCGAGGACGTGGGCGATCGGGCCGAGCGTGACGCCGAGCTCCTCGGCGCTCTCGCGCCGGATGGCGGCGAGCGGGTCGTCGCCGTCGAGCAGCCCGGCCGCGGCCTCGACGAGCATGCCGTCCGGGTGGTCGTTGACGTAGGCCGGGTAGCGGAACTGGCGGGTGAGCAGGACCCGGCCGCGTTCGGTGTCGTACGGCAGGATGACCGCGCCGTTTCCGCGGTCGTAGGTTTCGCGCTGCTGGGTGACCCAGCGTCCGTCGCGGCGCCGGTAGTCGAAGGTGGTGCGGCGCAGGACGTGCCAGCCCTGGGAGGTGAGCTCCACGTCGCGCACCACGACGTCGGGGTTGCGGGTCAGGTCGCGTCCGGCGCGGTCGAGGCCGGTGCGGCCGCGGTGGTCCGGGACGTCGGTCCCGGGGCGGGGGGTCACGCCGCCCCCTGCGGGACGTGGCGCGGGAGTTCGGCGACGTCGTGGTAGACGGGCAGGCCGCGCCGGCGGGCGGTGGCGACGTCCTGGTCGGCGCCGGCGGAGTCGCCGGGGAGCCGGAGCACGGCGTCGCAGTGGGCGAGCAGGCGGTCGGCGGTCGGGTAGAGGACCTGGTCGGCGAGGGGGTCGGTGGGGCCCGCTCCCGCGGAGCGCAGCACGGGCAGGGCGATCCATTCCCCGATCACCGGGACGTGGCCGGCGGCGAAGACCGGCCAGGCCGCCGCTTCGAGGCGGGCGAGGTTCGCGGCCATGGCCTGGGGGTCGCCGTCGGTTCCGGAGCGGTAGGGGCCGGCGATGAGGACGAGCATGGGCTTCTCGGTCATGGTGCGCTACGATACACGCAGAAACGTGAAAGAACAGGAGAAAGTACGGATGCTGGCTGCCGAGAGACGTGACCACCTGCTGGGCCTGCTCGCCCGCGAGGGCAAGATCGTGGCCAAGGACGTCGCCGCGGACCTCGGCATCTCCGAGGACAGCGTGCGCCGCGACCTGCGCGACCTGGCCGCCGAGGGGTTGTGCCAGCGCGTCTACGGCGGGGCCCTGCCCGTCTCCCCGGCCGTCGCGGACTACGCGGCCCGGCAATCCGTCACCCCGGACGGCAAGCGGCGGGTCGCCGCGGTCGCCGCCGCGCTCGTACGGCCGGGCAGCGCCCTGATCCTGGACGGCGGCACCACCGCCCTCGCCGTCGCCGAAGCCCTCCCGCCGGACCTGGCCTGCACCGTGATCACCCACAGCCCGACCATCGCGGCCGCGCTGCTCGACCACCCCCGGGCCGAGGTCTTCCTCCTCGGCGGCCGCCTCTTCAAGCACTCCGCGGTCACCTGCGGCGCCGCCGCGGTCGAGGCCGCCCAGAACGTCTCGGCCGACCTGTGCCTCCTCGGCGTCACCGGCGTCCATCCCGAAGCCGGACTGACCACCGGCGACGCGGACGAGGCGGCGATGAAACGCGCCCTGGCGGCACGGGCCGCGGACACCTACGTCCTCGCCTCGTCCGAGAAGATCGGCACTGCCTCCCGGTTCCGCGTCCTGCCCTGGGAGGACGTCAGCGGACTGATCACCGACGCCGACCCCCGCCACCCGGTCCTCGATCGACTCAGGGCGCACGGCGTGGAGATCCTGGCGGCCGGCTGACGGCTGACGGCTGACGGCTACCGCGCGAACGCGCCGGATCGCGGCAAGATCACGAAACCGACGTGGCACTGCGCCCCCTGGCCCCGGGGATGGACGACCGCTCCGGCACGCCGCCCACCTGCGACGGCGCATCAGCACCTGCTCCGGCCGAACCCGCTCCGCTCCCGCTGGTTCCGTCCGTCAGCGCAGCGCGAGGACCTGGCCGGGCAGGAGCAGGTCGGGGTCGTCACCGATGACCTCGCGGTTCAGCTCGTGGAGCGCCGGCCAGTCGCCCGGGAGGTCGAGGGTCCGGGCGATACCGCTGAGGGTGTCGCCGGGCTGCACGGTCCAGCTGTCCGATCCGTCGCCGTTCACGTCGGCCGGGGCGTCGTCGTCGGTGTGGCGCAGCGGTGCGGGGGAGTGCGGCCGTGCCTGCGACGGGCGGTGGCCGCGGGCGTGGACGGTGGGGTGGTCGACGCTGCGGTCGGCACGGCTTCCGCAGGTCGGCCACGGGGCCAGGCCGCGGCGCGCGGCGAGGTTCTCGGCGACGGCGATCTGCTGCTCGCGAGTGGCCTGGTCGGCGCGGGGCGCGTAGGCGAGTCCTCCGTTGGAGCGCCAGGTCGCGCCGTCGAACTGCAGTCCGCCGTAGTAGCCGTTCCCGGTGGCGGCGTTCCAGCGCCCTCCGCTCTCGCACCGGGCGAGAGCGTCCCAGTCGACGCCGGTACGGACTCCCGTGGTCGTGGCCACGGCGGCGGCGGGCGACGCCGTGGCGCTGCCGACGACCGCGGCGAGAGCGAGCAGGGGGAGCAGCAGGGCAACGACCACGCGACGGGCCACGGACAGCGGCGACATGGAAGCTCCGCACCTTCGGGGACAGGGGACCGGGCATCGGGATGCCGTCTCCACCCATGCACAAGGCGGGCGCCGACGATGGCCGACAGGACGGGTATCTCGTCCGAGCGGCGGTTCGACACCACCCGAACGCCACCCCTCGCCGCCGCTGGCGCCCGGCACCGTGGAGCGGTACGGACCCCACCCTCAGCACCCCTGACACGGCGCCAGGAGACGAACGCTCATCAGCGAACACACGGTCGGCCGGGGACGGCGCGAGGCCTGTGCCGCGCGGGTGCGCGGTACAGGCCTCGTGGGTCACTCCGGGTGCCCCTGTCCGGTCCCCGGGGTGGGGGGAAGCCGATGGGGTCGGCTTAGTACCAGTGGTGGTTCTGCCAGAAGTTCCAGGCGGCGTTCGGGCTGCCGTAGCGGGTGTTCATGTAGTCCAGCGCCCACTTGATCTGGGTGGCGGGATTGGTCTTCCAGTCCGCGCCGGCGGAGGCCATCTTGGAGGCCGGCAGGGCCTGGCCCAGTCCGTAGGAGCCCGAGCTCGGGTTGGTCGCGGTCACGTTCCAGCCCGACTCGTGGGAGATGATCTGGCTGAACGAGGCCAGCTGGTCCGCCGGGAC
>NZ_JBHXLL010000026.1:0-119120 GCF_042721415.1 Kitasatospora sp. NPDC058444
AAACTGCGCGGCGCGGTTGGGGGCGTAGCCCAACCCCCCGCGGGGGTCCCAGTATCCGGACACGCGTTCGGGGCGCGGGGCGGGGTGCCCCCCCCCCGGGGGCCCCGCGGCCCTCTCCGACCACCCCACGAAGCACGAAGACAAAGGGACTGAAGCACCATGACTGACGCACTGAAGCGCCTCAGCGACGAAGGCGTTGCGATCTGGCTGGACGACCTCAGCCGCAAGCGGCTGAACTCCGGCAACCTGGCCGAACTGGTGCAGAACAAGCACGTGGTGGGCGTGACCACCAACCCGACCATCTTCCAGAAGGCCATCGCCGGCTCCGGGGACGACTCCTACGACGGCCAGCTGCGCGACCTCGCCGTCCGCAAGGTCACCACCGACGAGGCGATCCGCATGATCACCACCTCGGACGTGCGCGACGCGGCCGACGTGCTGCGCCCGGTCTACGACGCCTCCAACGGCCGCGACGGCCGGGTCTCCATCGAGGTCGACCCGCGCCTGGCGCACGAGACCGCCACCACCGTGGCCGAGGCCAAGCAGCTGTGGTGGCTGGTCGACCGCCCGAACGTCTTCATCAAGATCCCCGCCACCAAGGCCGGTCTGCCCGCGATCGCCGAGGTCATCGGCAAGGGCATCAGCGTCAACGTCACGCTGATCTTCTCGCTGGAGCGCTACAAGGCCGTCATCGACGCCTACCTGACCGGTCTGGAGGCCGCCAAGGCCAAGGGCCTGGACCTGTCCCAGATCGAGTCGGTCGCCTCCTTCTTCGTCTCCCGCGTGGACACCGAGATCGACAAGCGCCTGGACAAGATCGGCGGCGAGGCCCGGAACCTGCGCTCCAAGGCCGCGCTGGCCAACGCCCGCCTCGCCTACCAGGCGTACGAGGAGGTCTTCGGCAGCGTCGACGGCAAGACCGCCGGCAGCGCCCGCTGGGCCGCCCTGGAGGCCGCCGGCGCCAAGCCGCAGCGCCCGCTGTGGGCCTCGACCGGCGTCAAGGACCCGGCCCTGCCGGACACCCTGTACGTCACCGAGCTGGTCGCCCCCGGCACCGTCAACACGATGCCCGAGGCCACCCTGGACGCCACCGCCGACCACGGCGTGGTCACCGGCAACACCATCGTCCCCAACTACGCCGACGCCAAGGCCGTGCTGGACGCGATCGCCGCGGCCGGCGTGGACTACGACGACGTCGTCCAGCTGCTGGAGGACGAGGGCGTCGAGAAGTTCGAGCAGTCCTGGAAGGAGCTGCTCGACACCGTCACCGCCTCGCTCGCCTCCTTCGCCGACGAGAAGTGACCCCTGCTCACAGCCAGCGCACGAAAGGCCCATCAAGTGAGCACTGATTTCCCCGAGTTGACGTCGGAATCGGACGCGGACGACCTCCCGTCCGCCCCCGTCAACCCGCTTCGTGACCCCTCCGACCGGCGGCTCCCGCGCATCGCGGGGCCGTCCGGCCTGGTCATCTTCGGGGTCACCGGCGACCTGTCCCGCAAGAAGCTGATGCCGGCCATCTACGACCTGGCCAACCGCGGTCTGCTTCCGCCGGGCTTCTCCCTCGTCGGCTTCGCCCGCCGCGAGTGGGACGACGAGGACTTCGCCAAGGAGGTCCACGACGCCGTCCGGGACCACGCCCGCACCCCGTTCCGGGAGGAGGTCTGGCAGCAGCTCGCCAAGGGCATGCGCTTCGTCCACGGCACCTTCGACGACGACGACGCCTTCGACAAGCTGCGCGAGACCATCGAGGAGCTGGACAAGGCCCAGGGCACCGGCGGCAACTTCGCCTTCTACCTGTCCGTCCCGCCGAAGTTCTTCCCCACCGTCGTCCAGCAGCTCAAGAAGCACGGCCTGGCCGACCCCCCGCAGGGCTCCTGGCGCCGCGCGGTCATCGAGAAGCCCTTCGGCCACGACCTGGAGAGCGCGCAGGAGCTCAACAAGGTCGTCCACGAGGTCTTCCCCCGGGACGAGGTCTTCCGGATCGACCACTACCTGGGCAAGGAGACGGTCCAGAACATCCTGGCGCTGCGCTTCGCCAACCAGATGTTCGAGCCGATCTGGAACCGGTCGTACGTCGACCACGTGCAGATCACCATGGCCGAGGACATCGGCATCGGCGGCCGGGCCGGCTACTACGACGGCATCGGCTCCGCCCGTGACGTGATCCAGAACCACCTGCTCCAGCTGATGGCGCTCACCGCCATCGAGGAGCCGGCGTCCTTCCACCCCAAGGCGCTGGTGGCCGAGAAGCTCAAGGTGCTCAGCGCCGTCAAGCTCCCGGCCGACCTCGGTCAGCACACCGTGCGCGGCCAGTACGCGTCCGGCTGGCAGGGCGGCGAGGAGGTCGTCGGCTACCTGGACGAGGACGGGATCGACCCGGAGTCCAAGACCGACACCTACGCGGCCATCAAGCTGGAGATCAACAACCGCCGCTGGGCGGGCGTCCCGTTCTACCTGCGGACCGGCAAGCGCCTGGGCCGCCGGGTCACCGAGATCGCGGTCGTCTTCCAGCGCGCCCCGTACCTGCCCTTCGACTCCTACGCGACCGAGGAGCTGGGGCAGAACGCCCTGGTCATCCGGGTCCAGCCGGACGAGGGCGTGACGGTGCGGTTCGGCTCCAAGGTGCCGGGCACCTCCTTCGAGGTCCGGGACGTCACGATGGACTTCGCCTACGGCGAGTCCTTCACCGAGTCCAGCCCGGAGGCGTACGAGCGGCTCATCCTCGACGTGCTGCTCGGCGACGCCAACCTGTTCCCGCGTCACCAGGAGGTCGAGCTCTCCTGGCAGATCCTCGACCCGATCGAGAAGTACTGGGACACCCACGGCAAGCCCGCCCAGTACGCGGCGGGGACCTGGGGCCCCGTCGAGGCGGACGAGATGCTCGCACGAGACGGCAGGAGCTGGCGCCGGCCATGAAGATCGACCTCACCAACACGACGTCCAGCAAGATCAACGCCGCGCTGATGGAGGCGCGCCGGGCCCGCGGTTCCGGCGCCGCCGGCATGGTGCTCACCCTGGTGATAGTGACCGACGAGGGCAGCGCCTACGACGCCCTCAAGGCCGCCAACGACGCCTCCCGCGAGCACCCGATGCGCACCCTCGCGGTGATCAAGCGCGCCGGGCGCTCGCCCCGGGCCCGCGCCGAGACCCGGCTGGACGCCGAGATCCTGGTCGGCTCGGACGCCGGCTCCGGCGAGACGGTCGTCCTGCGGATGCACGGCGAACTCGCCGCGCACGCCCAGTCGGTGGTCCTGCCGCTGCTGCTGCCGGACGCCCCGACCGTCGTCTGGTGGCCGGACAACGCTCCGCTGCACCCGGCGCAGGACCCGCTGGGCTCGATCGCCCAGCGCCGGATCACCGACGCCGTCACCGCCGAGTCCCCGGTCGGCCAGCTCGCCCAGCGCGCGCAGAGCTACACCCCGGGCGACACCGACCTGGCCTGGACCCGGATCACCGGCTGGCGCTCGATGCTGGCCGCCGCGCTGGACCAGCGGCCGTCCACGATCGTCTCCGCGGTGGTCGAGGGCGAGTCCTACAACCCCAGCGTGGAGCTGCTCGGCCTGTGGCTGAACAACCGGCTGCACGTGCCGGTCGAGCGGGTCGTCACCAACGGCCCGGGCATCACCGCCGTGCACCTGCGCACCAAGGACGGGGACATCACCCTGGACCGCCCGGACGGCCTGCTGGGCACGCTCTCCATGCCCGGCTCGCCGGACCGCCAGGTGGCGCTCAAGCGGCGCGAGACCTCGGAGCTGATCGCCGAGGAGCTGCGCCGTCTGGACCCGGACGACATCTACGCGACGGCCGTGCGCACGCCCGTCGACCGGCTGGACGAGCCGACCAACGCCGAGACCGCGGCGGCGGAGAAGGTCGCCCGGGAGGTCGCCGAGGAGGCCGAGGACGCCGTCGAGCAGGCCGCCGAGGCCGCCGTGGCCAACCCGGACCGGGTGACCGTCGAGACGTCGGACAAGAAGCCCGCCCGGAAGGCCGCCGGCAAGCGCACCACCAAGGAAGGCGCATGACCAACGCGACCCCGCAGCTGGTCGTCCACCGGGACAAGGAGCTGATGGCCCAGGCGGCCGCGGCCCGGCTGATCACCCGGATCGTGGACGCCCAGGCCGCCCGCGGCAGCGCCTCGGTGGTGCTCACCGGCGGTCGCAACGGCAACGCCCTGCTGGCCGCGATCGCCGCCTCCCCGGCGCGCGACGCGGTCGACTGGGGCCGGCTGGACCTCTGGTGGGGCGACGAGCGCTTCCTGCCCGCCGCCGACCCGGACCGCAACGCCGTCCAGGCCCGCGCCGAGCTGCTGGACGCCGTCCCGCTCGACCCGGCGCGGGTGCACGAGATGCCCGCCTCGGACGGGGTGGACGGCTCGGACGTGGAGGCCGCCGCCGCCCGCTACGCCGAGGAGCTGGCGAAGGCGGCCGGCCCGGGCGACCGGCTCGGCGTCCCGGCCTTCGACGTGCTGCTGCTCGGCGTCGGCCCGGACACCCACGTCGCCTCGCTCTTCCCCGAGCACCCGGGCGTGCGGGAGACCGAGCTGACCGTGGTCGGCGTGCGCGGGGCCCCCAAGCCCCCGCCGACCCGGATCTCGCTCACCCTCCCGGCGATCCGCACCGCCCGCGAGGTCTGGCTGCTGGCCGCCGGGGAGGACAAGGCGGGCGCGGTCGCGCTGGCCCTGTCCGGCCCCGGCGAGCTCCAGGCGCCCGCCTCCGGCGCGTACGGCCGCAGCCGCACCCTGTGGCTGCTGGACCGCGCCGCCGCGGAGCGGATCCCGCCGCAGCTCTACCCGCCGGCCTCCGCCTGACCGGTCCCGGCCATGCCGAAGGGCGCCACCGTCACTCGACGGTGGCGCCCTTCGTCGTGCTGCTGTCGCCGTTCGGCTCGGACCCTTCGGCCGGGCTCAGATCTCGCCGCGGAGCTTCGCCAGCGCCTCGGCCAGGATCGCCTCGCCGTCGGCGTCGGTGCGCCGCTCGCGGACGTACGCGAGGTGGGTCTTGTACGGCTCGTTGCGCGAGGGTGCCGGCGGGTTGTGCTGGTCCTGCCCCGCGGGGAAGCCGCAGCGCGGGCAGTCCCAGGTGTCCGGGATCGCCGCTTCGGCGGCGAAGCTGGGACGGGTCTCGTGCTTGTTCGCGCACCAGAAGGAGATCCGGTTGCGCGGGGCGGACTCGCCGCGCTCCGCCTCGCCCATCGGGCCGGCCCCGACCCTGCTGCCACGGATGGCATTGCCACTTGCCACGGTCTGACTCCCTGCGTACTGGTGCGCCGACCCGCCGCGGTGCGCGTCGGTGGCGAAAGTCGTCCTAGTGTAAGCAGGAGTTAAGCATCCGCCACCATCGCCTCCGCACCCGACCGCTACAGGATAAGCGCTCGGGCGACGGGGCGTCAGGAATACGTCAGACCGAGGTCTTCATCAGCAGGCCCAGGACGATGATGGAGGCGAACCATCCCACGCCGACCACGATGGTGATGCGGTCCAGGTTGCGCTCGGCCACCGCCGAACCGCCGCCGGTGGAGATCGCGCCACCGCCGAACATGTCGGACAGGCCGCCGCCCTTCCCCTTGTGCAGCAGCACCAGCAGGATCATCAGCAGACTGAAGATGATCAGGGCAATCGAGAACCCGAGAACCACGACGGGACCAACTCTCTCGTATCTTCGGCGAAGGGGCCGGGCCGCGTACGGCGGTCCGGCCCCAAAGCCTACGTTGCTGCGGCGGCGTTAGCCTACTGCCTGCTCACGGTAGCGCACGATCTTGACGAACTCGTCGGCGTCCAGCGAGGCACCGCCGACCAGGCCGCCGTCGATGTCCGGCTTGGCCATCAGGCCGGCCGCGCTCGACGACTTCACCGAACCGCCGTACAGCACGCGGACCTTGCCGGCCAGCTCGGCGTCGTACAGCTCGGCGATCCGCTGACGGATGGCGGCGCAGACCTCCTGCGCGTCCTCCGGGGTGGCCACCTCGCCGGTGCCGATCGCCCAGACCGGCTCGTAGGCGACCACGATCGACTCGGCCTGGTGGGCCGGGACGTCGGCCAGGCCGCCGTCCAGCTGGGCCAGGGTGTACTCGACGTGGGTGCCGGCCTTGCGGATCTCCAGCGGCTCGCCGACGCACAGGATCGGGGTGACCCCGGCCCGGTAGGCGGCCTTCACCTTGGCGTTGACGATCTCCTCGTTCTCGCCGTGGTACTGGCGGCGCTCGGAGTGGCCGATCACCGCGTAGGTGCACTGGAGCTTGGCCAGCATCGGGCCGGAGACCTCGCCGGTGTAGGCCCCGCCGTCGTGCTGCGAGATGTCCTGCGAGCCGTACTTGATCTTCAGCTTGTCGCCGAAGACCAGGGTCTGCACCGAGCGCAGGTCGGTGAACGGCACCAGGACGGCGACCTCGACGGCCTCGTAGTCCTTGTCGGCCAGCGCGAAGGCCAGCTTCTGGGTGTGCTGGATGGCCTCAAGGTGGTTGAGGTTCATCTTCCAGTTGCCCGCCATCAGCGGGAGACGGTCGGTCATGTGTTTTCAGTCCTCCAGAGCGGCGAGGCCGGGGAGGGTCTTGCCCTCCAGGTACTCCAGGCTGGCACCGCCGCCGGTCGAGATGTGTCCGAAGGCGTTCTCGTCGAAGCCCAGGATGCGGACGGCCGCGGCGGAGTCGCCGCCGCCGACCACGGTGAACGCGTCGCTGTCCAGCAGGGCCTGCGCGACGGCCTTGGTGCCGTTCGCGTAGTCCGGGTGCTCGAAGACGCCCATCGGGCCGTTCCAGAACACCGTGCCCGCGTCGGCCAGCTTGGCCGCGTACAGCTCGCGGGTCTTCGGGCCGATGTCCAGGCCCTCCTTGTCGGCCGGGATGGCGTCCGCGGCGACGAGCTCCGGGTTCGCCGGAGCCTTGGTCTTGAGGTCCGGGAAGTCGGAGGAGACCAGGACGTCGACCGGCAGGACGAACTCGACGCCCCGCTTCTCGGCCTCGGCCAGGTACTGCAGGCAGACCGGGATCTGGTCCTCCTGGAGCAGCGAGATGCCGACCTCGTGGCCCTTGGCCTTGAGGAAGGTGTACGCCATGCCGCCGCCGATCAGGATCTTGTCGGCCTTCTTCAGCAGGTTGTCGATCACACCGAGCTTGTCGGAGACCTTGGCACCGCCGAGCACCACCACGTACGGGCGGGCGACGTCGTCGGTGAGCTTCTTCAGCACGCCGACCTCGGTGGCGATCAGGTCGCCGGCGGCGTGCGGCAGCAGGGCCGGCAGGTCGAAGACCGAGGCGTGCTTGCGGTGCACGGCACCGAAGCCGTCGCCCACGTACAGGTCGGCCAGCGCGGCCAGCTGCTCGGCGAAGGCCTTGCGCTCGGCGTCGTCCTTGCTGGTCTCGCCGGCGTTGAAGCGCAGGTTCTCCAGCAGCGCGACCTCGCCGTTCGCCAGCCCGGCGACGACGGCCGCGGCGCTGTCACCGACGGTGTCGGTGGCGAAGGCGACGGGCTTGCCGAGGATCTCGCCGAGGCGCTCGGCCGCCGGGGCGAGCGAGAACTTCGGGTCCGGCTCGCCCTTGGGGCGGCCGAGGTGCGAGGCGACGACGACCTTCGCGCCGGCCGCGGCCAGCTTGGCGATGGTCGGCGCGACGGCGCGGATGCGGCCGTCGTCGGTGATCGTGGCGCCGTCCAGCGGCACGTTCAGGTCGGCGCGCACGAAGACGCGCTTGCCTTCGACACCGGCTTCGATGAGCTCTTCGATGGTCTTCACGGGGATTCGGTTTCTCCTGGGGAGATGGTTGATGCGCAGTGAGGCGGCACGGCGCAGGGGCCGCCTGAGAAGTCCTTGAGCGCGGAACGAGGGCCCGGCCGGCACCGTACGCCGCCCGGGCCCTCGCCCCTACATCACGTCAGCTCCCGCAAGGTCAGAGCTGTCCGCCGACGAGGGTGACCAGGTCGACGACGCGGTTCGAGTAGCCCCACTCGTTGTCGTACCAGCCGAGCACCTTGACCTGGTTGCCCTGGACCATGGTGAGCTGGCTGTCGAAGATGCAGGAGGCCGGGTCGTTCACGATGTCCGAGGAGACGATCGGGTCCTCGGTGTAGGACAGGATGCCCTTGAGCGGGCCCTCCTGGGCGGCCTTCTGGAAGGCCGCGTTGACCTCGTCCTTGGTGACCTCGCGCTCCAGGGTGACGACCAGGTCCGTGATGGAGCCGGTCGGGACCGGGACGCGCAGCGAGGTGCCGTCCAGCTTGCCCTTCAGCTCCGGCAGGACCAGGGCGGTCGCCTTGGCGGCACCGGTCGAGGTCGGGATGATGTTCTGGCTCGCCGCACGAGCACGGCGCAGGTCCTTGTGCGGGAAGTCCAGGGTGACCTGGTCGTTGGTGAACGCGTGGACGGTGGTCATCAGACCCTTGACGATGCCGAAGGCCTCGTTCAGCACCTTGGCCATCGGCGCCACGCAGTTGGTGGTGCAGGAGGCGTTGGAGATGACGTGGTGGTTGGCCGCGTCGTACTTCTCGTCGTTGACGCCCAGGACGATGGTGACGTCCTCGTCGGTCGCGGGCGCCGAGATGATGACCTTCTTCGCGCCGGCGGCGAGGTGCTTCTTCGCAGCCTCGGCCTTCGTGAAGATGCCGGTGGACTCGACGACGATGTCGGCGCCCAGAGCGGCCCACGGGAGGTTGGCCGGGTCACGCTCGGCGGTCACCTTGAAGGTGTGGCCGTCGACGGTGATGCTGTCCTCGGTGTGCGAGACCTCGGCCTGGAGGGTACCCAGGGTGGTGTCGTACTTCAGCAGGTGAGCCAGGGTCTTCGTGTCGGTGAGGTCGTTGACACCGACGATCTCGATGTCCGCGCCCTGAGCCTTGACCGCGCGGAAGAAGTTGCGGCCGATGCGGCCGAAGCCGTTGATGCCTACCCGGATCGTCACGAACCGATCTCCTCGTTAGGTACGCCGGGCGCGAGGCCCGGCGGGGGTGAGATTTGGGAAGTCCCCGACCGCCTATGACCCTACCCCTCCGGGGCCTGGGACGGCACATCGCGTCGCCTGGTGAGACTGGGCGTGGCGCGGCTGAAACCCGATATCAGGCCGTCCGGCCTTGTTCCGCCGGGCAGTTGGTCCCGGGCCAATGGTCTCTACCAATTCGGGGGTTCCGACGGGTCCGGAGGGCCGCTCAGAGGGCCGTCCGGAGGGCCGTTTGGAGGGTTGCTCGGAGGGCCGTTTGGAGGGCCGCTCGGAGGGGGGCCGGGGACGCCCGGAAACGCCGACGGCCGGCGCCCCGGATCGGGTCGCCGGCCGTGTCGCCGTCACGGAGCGTGAAGGTCAGTTCAGCGCCATCTCGTCGGTGAGGCTCGCCTCGGTGCTCGGCAGGCCGAGCTCGGAGGCCCGCTTGTCGGCCATCGCCAGCAGGCGGCGGATCCGGCCGGCCACCGCGTCCTTGGTCAGCGGCGGGTCGGCGAGCGCACCCAGCTCCTCCAGTGAGGCCTGCTTGTGCTGCATCCGCAGCTGGCCGGCCGCGGCCAGGTGCTCGGGCACCTCGTCGCCGAGGATCTCCAGCGCGCGGGCCACCCGGGCGCCGGCCGCCACCGCGGCCCGGGCCGAGCGGCGCAGGTTGGCGTCGTCGAAGTTGGCCAGCCGGTTGGCGGTGGCGCGCACCTCGCGCCGCATCCGGCGCTCCTCCCAGGCCAGCACCGACTCGTGCGCGCCGAGCCGGGTCAGCAGGGCGCCGATCGCGTCGCCGTCCCGGATCACCACCCGGTCGACGCCGCGCACCTCGCGGGCCTTGGCCGGGATGCCGAGCCGGCGGGCGGCGCCGACCAGGGCGAGGGCGGCCTCGGAGCCGGGGCAGGTGATCTCCAGCGAGGAGGAGCGACCCGGCTCGGTGAGCGAGCCGTGCGCCAGGAAGGCCCCGCGCCACGCAGCCTCGGCGTCGCAGGTGGCCCCCGAGACGACCGCCGGGGGCAGCCCCCGGATCGGACGACCACGGCCGTCCACCAGCCCGGTCTGGCGCGCGAGCAGCTCGCCGTCCTTGACCACCCGGACCACGAAGCGGCTGCCGCGGCGCAGTCCGCCGGGGGCCATGACCACGAGGTCCGAGGAGTGCCCGAAGATCTCCAGCAGGTCCTTGCGCAGCCGCCGTGCCGCCGCTCCGGTGTCCAGCTCCGCCTCGATCACGATGCGGCCGCTCACGATGTGCAGTCCGCCCGCGAACCGCAGGATCGCCGACACCTCCGCCTTGCGACAGCAGGCCCGGGTGACCGGGAGCCGGCTGATCTCGTCCTTCACCGCTGGAGTCATCGCCATGGCCCGATCCTTCCATGTGTCCGGAAAATCCGGTCGTACGCTGCCGCCAACAGCTCGGGGTCGTGTCGCGGCGTCCCGTCGGTGCGGGCCACCGAGTCGAGCACCAGAGCCGCGCCCATCCGTTCGGCGGCCTTCTCCAGTCCGTCCAGGTCGGCCTGGCCGAAGGCCCCGCCGGTGACGGCGCGCTCGTCCACCAGGATCGCATCCACGGCGAGGCCCGGAGCGTGGTCGGCGATGACCTCCAGGTGACGCTGCGGCGTGAAGCCCTCGGTCTCCCCGGGCTGGGGGGCCAGGTTCAGGGTGAGCAGCCGGCGGGCGCGGGTCTCGGTGAGCGCCGCGGCCAGCTCGGGCACCAGCAGGTGCGGCAGCACGCTGGTGAACCAGGAGCCGGGGCCGAGTACCACCCAGTCCGCCTCCCGGACGGCGGTGACCGCCTCCGGGACGGCGGGCGGCTCGTCCGGCAGCAGCCGGATCGACTGCACGGTGCCGGGGGTCACCGCGACGTCGGCCTGGCCGCGGACGGCCGTGACCTCGCCGGGCCGCCGCGGGTCGTGGCCGCGGACGGTCGCCTCGATGTCCAGCGGCACCGCCGACATCGGCAGCACCCGGCCCTGCACGTTGAGCAGCCGGCCGACCCAGTCCAGTGCCGCCACCGGGTCGCCCAGCTTCTCCCAGAGCGCGACGATCAGCAGGTTGCCCACCGCGTGGCCGCCGAGCTCGCCGTTGCCGGTGAAGCGCTGCTGGATCACCTCGGACCAGGTGCGGCCCCAGTCGTCGTCCCCGCACAGCGCGGCCAGCGCCTTGCGCAGGTCGCCCGGGGGCAGCACGCCCAGCTCCTCGCGCAGCCGGCCGCTGGAACCGCCGTCGTCGGCGACGGTGACCACCGCGGTGAGGTCGGTGGTGAGCCGGCGCAGCGCGGACAGCGAGGCGGACAGGCCCTGCCCGCCGCCCAGCGCGGTGATCCTGGGCGCCGGGTTGGCGCGGGAGGGACTGCTGCGGGGACGGCCCGGCGCCGGGGGCCGGGCCGGGCTTCCCGCCCGGTCACCGGTCCTGCTCTGCGGCTGCCGCCCGGGCACGTATCCCGCCACAATCACCTCGCGTTCCTCGGCCCGCCGACCGCTCCGCCGGCGGCCCCGGCAGGGAGGCGGCGGTTACTCCCGTCCCATGTCACGGTGGACGAGCACCGTCTCGACTCCGTCGGCGATGAGACGCTTGGTCAGACGCTCGGACATGGCGACGCTGCGGTGCTTGCCACCGGTGCAGCCTACGGCAAGCGTCATGTAGCGCTTCCCCTCGCGGCGGTATCCCTCGGTGATGACGCGCAGCAGCTGGGCGTATCCGTCCAGGAACTCGTTGGCTCCGGGCTGCTGGAAGACGTAGTCGGCGACGTCCGCGTCGGTGCCGGTGCGGGCCCGCAGTTCGGGCACCCAGTGCGGGTTGGGCAGGAAGCGGCAGTCCACCACGAGGTCGGCGTCGACCGGCAGGCCGTACTTGAAGCCGAAGGACATCACGGTGGCCCGCAGCTCGGGCTCGTCGTGGTCGGCGAACTGGGCGTCCAGCTTGGCGCGCAGCTGGTGCACGTTGAGGTTGGAGGTGTCGATCACCAGGTCGGCCTCGCCGCGCAGGTCGCGCAGCAGGTCGCGCTCCTGGGCGATGCCGTCCACGATCCGGCCGTCGGCCTGCAGCGGGTGCGGGCGGCGGACGCTCTCGAAGCGGCGCACCAGCGCCTCGTCGGAGGAGTCCAGGAAGACGACCCGGAGCCGGACCCCGCGCTTCTCCAGCTCGTCCAGCGAGGTGAGCAGGTCGTCGAAGAACTGCCGGCCGCGGACGTCCACGACCACGCCGATCCGGGCGACGTTGCCCTGGGAGCGTGCGCCCAGGTCGACCATGGTCGGGATCAGGGCCGGCGGCAGGTTGTCCACCACGAACCAGCCGAGGTCCTCCAGGCACTTGGCCGCGGTGGAGCGGCCGGCTCCGGACATCCCGGAGATGATCACCAGCTCCGGCGCGTTCTCGGCCACGTCTGACACGGTCACTTCGGTTCCCCGCTCTCGGTCTTTCTGCTGGGGAGAACGCGTACGGCTCGGCCGCCCTTCCCCGGCCCGGGCAGGCGGGCGGGGCCGGGGCACACCGGCTGACGGGCGGCGTCGGCCGTCATGGCGTCTCCTGGGATGGTGCGGTCTGGGGTGTTGCGGTCACCGGCTCGGCGGCCTGCTCGGCCCCGTCCTCGATGATCTCGCCGGTCGCGGTGTTGACCGCGGGTGCGGCGGGTGTACGGGACGACAACGCCTCCGCAACAGTCTGCGCGGTGCGGCGTCCGATGCCGGGTACCTCGCAGAGCTCGTCCACGGTGGCGGCCCGGAGCTTCTTCAGCGAGCCGAAGTGCTTGAGCAGCGCCCGGCGGCGAGTCTCGCCGAGGCCCGGGACGGAGTCCAGTTCCCCGGCGGTGAGTCGCTTGGAACGCTTGTTGCGCTGATAGCTGATCGCGAAGCGGTGCGCCTCGTCGCGGACCCGCTGGAGCAGGTAGAGGCCCTCGCTGGAGCGGGGCAGCACCACCGGGTCGTCCTCGCCGGGCAGCCAGACCTCCTCCAGCCGCTTGGCCAGGCCGCACAGCGCGACGTCGTCGATGCCGAGCTCGTCCAGGGCGCGCCTGGCGGCGGCGACCTGCGGCTGCCCGCCGTCGACGACCAGCAGCTGGGGCGGGTAGGCGAAGCGCTTGGGGCGGCCGTCGTCGGTGCGCGGGCCGTCCTCGGTGCGCGGGCCGTCCTCGGTGCGCGAGCCGTCCTCGGTGCGCGAGCCGTCGTCGGTGCGCGGGCCGTCGTCGATGCGCGGGCCGTCCTCGGGCTGGTCGTCCTCGGACTCCGGGACGGCCCACTCGCCGGTCTGCTCGCGCTCCCGGAGGTAGCGGCGGAAGCGCCGGCTGATCACCTCGTGCATCGAGCGGACGTCGTCCTGGCCCTCGAATCCCTTGATCTGGAAGCGCCGGTACTCGCTCTTGCGGGCCAGGCCGTCCTCGAAGACGACCATGGAGGCGACCACGTCCTCGCCCTGGAGGTGGGAGATGTCGTAGCACTCGATGCGCAGCGGGACGGAGTCCAGTTCCAGCGCGTCGGCGATCTCCTGCAGGGCGCGGCTGCGGGTGGTGAGGTCGGAGGCGCGCTTGGTCTTGTGCAGCGCGAGCGCCTGCTGGGCGTTGCGCTGCACGGTGGCCATCAGGTCCTTCTTGTCGCCGCGCTGGGGGATGCGCAGGTCGACCTGGCTGCCGCGCAGGCCGCTCAGCCACTCGCGGACCGGCTCCACCGGGTCGGGCAGGGCGGGGACGAGCACCTCGCGCGGAACGGACTCGCCGCCGCCGTAGAGCTGCTGGAGGGCGTGCTCGACCAGGCCGGCGGTGTCGACGTCCTCGACCTTGTCGGTGACCCAGCCGCGCTGGCCGCGCACCCGGCCGCCGCGGACGTGGAAGATCTGCACGGCGGCTTCGAGCTCGTCCTCGGCGAGGGCCAGCAGGTCGGCGTCGGTGGCGTCGGCGAGCACGATGGCGTTCTTCTCCATCGCGCGCTTGAGGGCGCCGATGTCGTCCCGCAGCCGGGCCGCCTTCTCGTACTCCAGCTCGGCGGCGGCCTCCTGCATCTGCTCTTCCAGCCGGCGCAGGTAGTTGCCGGTGCGCCCAACCATGAAGTCGCAGAAGTCCTCGGCCAGCGCGCGGTGTTCGTCCGCCGAGACCTTGCCGACGCAGGGCGCGGCGCACTTGCCGATGTAGCCGAGCAGGCAGGGCCGGCCGACCTGGCGGGCGCGCCTGAAGACGCCGTTGGAGCAGGTGCGGACCGGGAAGACGCGCAGCAGCAGGTCGACCGTCTCGCGGATCGCCCAGGCGTGCCCGTACGGGCCGAAGTAGCGCACGCCCTTCTTGTGCGCCCCGCGCATCACCTGGACCCGGGGGTACTCCTCGTCGAGGGTGACGGCGAGTTCCGGATAGCTCTTGTCGTCGCGGTACTTGACGTTGAACCGCGGGTCGAACTCCTTGATCCAGGAGTACTCCAGCTGGAGCGCCTCGACCTCGGTGCCGACCACGGTCCACTCCACCGAGGCGGCGGTGGTGACCATGGTCGCGGTGCGCGGGTGGAGACCGGCCAGGTCCTGGAAGTACGAGGACAGGCGCGGCCGCAGGCTCTTGGCCTTGCCGACGTAGATGACCCGGCCGTGGGCGTCGCGGAACCGGTAGACCCCGGGGGAGGTCGGGATCGCACCGGGCGCGGGGCGGTAGGTGCTCGGGTCAGCCATGGGTCCACCGTACCGAGTGGGGCCAGGGCCGCGGGGCGGAGATCGTCAGGGAGGACCGTGGCGGTCGGGAGGCGCTCAACTGGGTCAGCTCGGGGTCACCTTGAGGTTGCCGCCCTCGACCGTGACGGTGTAGGCGGGCAGCGGGGAGGGGGCCGGTCCGTCCTGCACGGCGCCGTCGGTGCTGGCGAAGCGGCTGCCGTGGCAGGGGCACTGGATCTGGTTGTTCTTCACCTGGTCCACGAGGCAGCCGGCGTGGGTGCAGCGGGCGTTGAACGCCTTGTACTGGCCGGCGGTGGGCTGGGTCACCACGATCTTCTGCTCGCGGTAGACCTTGCCGCCGCCCTCCGGCACGGCCGAGGCCGGGCCGAGGTCGACCGGGCCCTTGGGGGCGCCGTGGTCGGAGGAGGAGCTGCTGCATCCGGTGACCGCCACGGTGCCGCCGGCCGCCAGGACGGCCGCGGCCCCGCAGAGCAGGGTGCGGCGGGAGGCGGCGGGGGTGGTCTCGGAGGCCTCGGACATCGGTGTGCTCCTACGGTTTCTGCTGCGGCGAGGGACCACGGAAGTCTATGCCGCGCCACCCCGCCGCTCCCGGGCCGCCCGGACGGTGCGGGCGGCGGGGAGCGGCGGGGTGGGCGGACGGGACTACTTCTTCGCGGCGGCCGCGCGCTTGCGCGGCGCCTTCTTCGCCGGGGCGGCCGCCGGGGCGTCCGCGAAGCCGTCCGGCAGGATGTCCCGCAGGAACTTGCCGGTGTGGCTCTCCGGGACGGCGGCGATCTGCTCCGGGGTGCCCTCGGCGACCACCGTGCCGCCGCCGGAGCCGCCCTCGGGGCCCATGTCGACGATCCAGTCGGCGGTCTTGATCACGTCGAGGTTGTGCTCGATGACGATCACCGTGTTGCCCTTCTCCACCAGCCCGCTGAGCACCTTGATCAGCTTGCTGATGTCCTCGAAGTGCAGGCCGGTGGTGGGTTCGTCCAGCACGTAGACCGTCCGCCCGGTGGAGCGCTTCTGGAGCTCCGAGGCGAGCTTGACGCGCTGCGCCTCACCGCCGGAGAGGGTGGGCGCGGACTGGCCGAGCCGGACGTAGCCGAGGCCGACGTCGTTGAGCGTGCGCAGGTGCCGGGCGATCGCCGGGACGGCCTCGAAGAACGCCAGGGCCTCCTCGATCGGCATGTCCAGCACCTCGGCGATGGACTTGCCCTTGTAGTGGACCTCCAGCGTCTCCCGGTTGTACCGGGCGCCGTGGCAGACCTCGCACGGCACGTAGACGTCCGGCAGGAAGTTCATCTCGATCTTGATGGTGCCGTCGCCCGAGCAGTTCTCGCAGCGGCCGCCCTTGACGTTGAAGGAGAACCGGCCGGGCAGGTAGCCGCGGACCTTGGCCTCCTGCGTCTCCGCGAAGAGCCGGCGGACGTGGTCGAACACCCCGGTGTAGGTGGCCGGGTTGGAGCGCGGGGTGCGGCCGATCGGCGACTGGTCGACGTGCACCACCTTGTCCACCTGGTCGGTGCCGGTGATCCGGGTGTGCCGGCCGGGCACGCTGCGGGCGCCGTTCAGCTCCCGCGCGAGGTGGGTGTACAGGATGTCGTTGACCAGCGTGGACTTGCCGGAGCCGGAGACGCCGGTGATCGCCGTGAAGGTGCCCAGCGGGAAGCCGACCGTGACGTCCTTGAGGTTGTGCTCGCGGGCGCCGTGGACGGTCAGCTGGCGCTTCTTGTCCCGCTCGCGGCGGGTGGCCGGGATCGGGATGGACCGCTTGCCGGAGAGGTACTGGCCGGTCAGCGACTCCTTGTTGGTGAGCAGCTGCTTCAGCGAGCCGGAGTGCACCACCTTGCCGCCGTGCTCGCCGGCGCCCGGGCCGATGTCGACCACCCAGTCCGCGGTCTTGATGGTGTCCTCGTCGTGCTCGACGACGATCAGGGTGTTGCCGATGTCGCGCAGCCGCACCAGCGTCTCGATCAGCCGGTGGTTGTCCCGCTGGTGCAGGCCGATGGACGGCTCGTCCAGCACGTACAGCACACCGACCAGGCCGGAGCCGATCTGGGTGGCCAGCCGGATGCGCTGGGCCTCGCCGCCGGACAGGGTGCCGGCCGCGCGGTCGAGCGAGAGGTAGTCCAGGCCGACGTCGACCAGGAAGCGCAGCCGCTCGTTGACCTCCTTGAGGACCCGCTCGGCGATCTGCTTGTCCCGGGCGTTCAGCTTCATCGCGCCGAGGAACTCGGAGCAGTCGCTGATCGACATCGAGGAGACCTCGGCGATCGACCTGCCCTCGACGGTGACCGCCAGCACCACCGGCTTGAGCCGGGTGCCCTGGCACGTCGGGCAGGGCACCTCGCGCATGTAGCCCTCGAAGCGCTCGCGGCTGCTGTCGCTCTCCGCCTCGGTGTGCCGGCGCTGGATGAACGGGATCGCGCCCTCGAAGCCGGTGCTGTACGAGCGCTCCCGGCCGAAGCGGTTGCGGTAGCGGACCTGCACCTGGTGCTTGTGGCCGTACAGCAGCGCCTTCTTGGCCCGGGCGGGCAGCCCGGCCCAGGGGATGTCGGTGCGGAAGCCGAGCTCCTCGGCCAGCGCGTCGATCAGGCGCTGGAAGTACTCCTTGGCGTGCCCGGCCGACCACGGGTGGATCGCGCCCTCGTCGAGCGAGCGCTCGACGTCCGGCACGACCAGCTCCGGGTCGACCTCCATCCGGTTGCCCAGGCCCGAGCAGTCCGGGCAGGCGCCGAACGGCGAGTTGAAGGAGAACGAGCGCGGCTCCAGCTCCTCGAACGACACGTCGTCGTACGGGCAGTAGAGGTGCTCGGAGTACATCCGCTCGCGCTCCGGGTCGTCCTCGGGGAGGTCGACGAAGTCGAGCACGACCATGCCGCCGGACAGCCGCAGGGCCGTCTCCACCGAGTCGGTGAGCCGCCGCTTGGCGCTGTCCTTGACGGTCAGGCGGTCGATCACCACCTCGATGGTGTGCTTCTCCTGCTTCTTGAGCTTCGGCGGCTCGGCGAGCTGGATCGTCCCGCCGTCGACCCGGGCGCGGGAGTAGCCCTTGGACTGGAGGTCGGCGAAGAGGTCGACGAACTCGCCCTTGCGCTCGCGCACCACCGGGCTCAGCACCTGGAAACGGGTGCCCTCGGCGAGCTCCAGCACCTTGTCCACGATCGCCTGCGGCGACTGCTTGGCGATCGGACGGCCGCAGTGCGGACAGTGCGGCTTGCCGATCCGGGCGAACAGCAGGCGCAGGTAGTCGTAGACCTCGGTGATGGTGCCGACGGTCGAACGGGGGTTGCGGTTGGTGGACTTCTGGTCGATCGAGACGGCCGGGGAGAGGCCCTCGATGAAGTCCACGTCGGGCTTGTCCATCTGCCCGAGGAACTGACGGGCGTAGGAGGACAACGACTCGACGTAGCGGCGCTGGCCCTCGGCGAAGATCGTGTCGAAGGCGAGCGAGGACTTGCCGGAGCCGGAGAGGCCCGTGAAGACGATGAGGGAGTCGCGGGGCAGGTCGAGCGAGACGTTCTTGAGATTGTGCTCACGAGCACCGCGGACGATGAGGCGGTCGGCCACTGCTTCTGGCGCCTTTCTCCGGGGCGAGACGGCTTGCGGTGTGTATCGGTACTTCTTCCAGGATGCGGCAGCCAGCCTATAGCTCAGACGTTCGAATATCGACTCTGTCCAGCGGGGACCACCCGAACGAGTGACGGCCGGTCCCGGGCCGTCCGCACCCGGACCGAAAAACCCCCTGATCAACGCCCGGAATCGGCGGTAGCGTCGGCTGGTCAACGAGCGAAGCCCACCCCGGGCAACGCCCCGTTCCGTACGGAAGGCAGATTCGATGACCGACCCGCAGTCCGCCGCCGCCTCCTGGCTGAGCCAGGTCGAGGAGAGCACCCGGCGCGTGCTGGGCACCGCCGCCGAGCTGAAGCCCGACGCCGTCGCCGAACCCTCCGCCCTCCCCGGCTGGACCCGCGGCCACGTGCTGGCCCACCTCGCCCGCAACGCCGACTCCCTGGTCAACCTGCTGACCGGCGCCCGCACCGGCACCGACATCCCGCAGTACGCCGACCACGAGGCCCGCGACCGGGACATCGAGCGCGACGCGCCGCGCCCGCCGGACGTCCAGCTCGCCGACCTGCGCGACTCCCACGCCCGCTTCGCCGAGGCCGCCGCACTGATGGACCCCGAGGCCTGGGCGGCGTCCGTCAAGCACCGCTTCGGCTACGTCTTCCCCGCCTCGGAGATCCCGCACAAGCGGCTGCTGGAGCTGGAGTACCACCACGTCGACCTGGCCGCCGGCTACACCCCGGCGGACTGGCCCGAGTCCTTCGCCGTCGCCGAGTTCCGCAAGCTCGCCTCGAACCTGGCCGGGCAGGCCGACCTGCCCGCCGTGGAGCTGGTCGCCGAGGACACCGGGGACCGCGCCGCGATCGGCGACGGCGCCCCGGCCCTGACCGTCGAGGGCCCGGTCCGCGCGCTGACCGCCTGGCTCTCCGGCCGCTCCACCGGCGACGACCTGCGCCACGCCCCCGGCACGGACCTCCCCCGGCTTCCCCCCATGGGCTGACGGCGCGAGGATGATCCCAGGAGCCACTGGAGAGGGAGCGAACGGATGACGTACCACGGAGCGGTCAAGGTCGGCGGAGCGCCGGACGTGCGGGAACTGGCCCACCTGATCATCACCAAGGTGGCCGTCGGCCCGTACGACAACAACGCCTACCTGCTGCGCTGCCGGGCCACCGACGAGCAGCTCCTGATCGACGCGGCCGCCGACGCGCCGGTGCTGCTGGAGACCGTCGGGGACGACCTCGAAACGGTGGTCACCACCCACCGGCACCACGACCACTGGGGCGCGCTGGCCGAGGTGGTCGCCACCACCGGCGCCCGGACGGCAGCCGGCGAGCACGACGCCGAGGGCATCGACGTCCCCACCGAGCTGCTGCTCGCGGACGGCGCCGGGCTGCGGGTCGGCGACGTCGAGCTCACCGTCCGGCACCTGGTCGGCCACACCCCCGGCGCGATCGTGCTGATCTACGACGACCCCCAGGGCCACCCGCACGTGTTCACCGGCGACTGCCTCTTCCCCGGCGGCGTCGGCAACACCTGGGGGGACCCGGAGGCCTTCAGGACGCTCTACCGCGACGTCACCGAGAAGATCTTCGACGCCCTGCCCGACGAGGCCTGGGTCTACCCCGGCCACGGCAACGACACCACCCTCGGGGCCGAGCGCCCGCACCTCGAGGAGTGGCGCGAGCGGGGCTGGTAGGCCCCGTACCGCACGGCCGAGGCCCCCGCGACCGGAAAGCGGTCACGGGGGCCTCGGCGGTGCCGTGGCGGCGCCGTGCGGCGGGCTCGGCCCGGCCGGCGCCAAGATCAGGCGTCGAGCTTCTCGCGCTCGGCGTGCTCGGCCTTCTTCGAGGCCCGCAGGCTGGTGAAGGTGGTGATCGCCAGGACCACCACGATGAAGCCCAGCGAGAACGGGATGCCGATCTCCGGGGCCCAGTGCGCGCCCGCCTCGTGCGCGGCGTGCAGCACCAGCTTCACGCCGATGAAGCCGAGGATCACCGACAGGCCGTACGACAGGTGGACCAGCTTCTTCAGCAGGCCGCCGATCAGGAAGTACAGCTGGCGCAGGCCCATCAGGGCGAAGGCGTTGGCGGTGAAGACGACGTACGGGTCCTGGGTCAGGCCGAAGATGGCCGGGATCGAGTCCAGGGCGAACAGCACGTCGGTGGTGCCGATCGCCAGCATGACGATCAGCATCGGGGTGATCAGCCGGCGGCCGTTCTCCCGGACGAACAGCCTGGTGCCGCGGTAGTCCTCGGTGGCCGGGAAGCGGCGGGTGATCGACTTGAGGACGCGGTTCTCCTCGAACTCCTCCTCGCCCTCCTCCTCGGCGCGGGCCTCCTTGATCAGCTTCCAGGCCGTCCAGATCAGGAAGGCGCCGAAGATGAAGAACACCCAGGAGAACTCGGCGACCAGCGCGGCGCCGCCGGCGATGAACACCGCCCGGAGCACCAGCGCGATGATCACACCGAACATCAGCACGCGCTGCTGGTAGATCCTGGGCACCGCGAACTTGCCCATGATCAGGATGAACACGAAGAGGTTGTCGACACTGAGCGACTTCTCGGTGATGTAGCCGGCGAAGAACTCACCCGCCGGCGCCCCACCGGAGTGCCACCAGAGGAAGCCACCGAAGAGCACCGCCAAGGCGACCCAGACGGCCGTCCAGATCCCGGCCTCCTTGATCGAGACCTCGTGCGGCTTGCGCCCTCCGATGAAGAAGTCGGCCACGATCAGTGCGATCAGCACACCGATCGTGCTGACCCACATGGTTACGGAAACGTCCACTACTGCTCCTCCGGCAGGTAGGCGAGACAGTCATCGTCACTGCCGGAGGTCTCTTCCGCCCATCGGGCCAGCGCCCCGGGGTGCCGCGACGGGCACCCGTGATGACGGGGTCGGCTGTCGAGGAATACTCCCCTCCGCTGCCAACGAGGGTAACAGGAGGGGCAAGGAAAGGTAAAGAAGGTAAAGGACCGTCAGGGCTCAGAGGTACGGCTCGATCGCCGGCAGCAGATCCTGGAAGGTCCGCCCCTTGGCCGGCGCGCCGATCGCCTGCATCTCCCAGCCGCCGTTGCCGTCCCTGACCACCTTGGCCATGATCTGCCCGGTGTGCGGCCCGCCGCCCGCCAGCTCGTAGCGGGCCAGCTCCAGCCCGGTCGTCTCGTCCACCAGCCGGCAGTGCGCCCGCTGCACCTCGGCGAAGGTCTGCCCGGTGTACGAGCTCACCGTGAACACCACCTGGGTGATGTTCACGGGCACGTGCACCAGGTCGACCAGGATCGCCTCGTCGTCCTCGGCCCCGGAGCCGCCCTCCAGGTTGTCGCCGGTGTGCCGCACGGAGCCGTCGTTGCTCTCCAGGTGCGAGAAGAACACCACGTCCGACGGGGTCCGCTCGGCGTACAGCAGCGCCGAGGCGTCCAGGTCGACCTTCCGGGTACGGCTGCCGAACAGCCCGCGCTTGGGGACGGCCCGCCAGCCGAGGCCCATCCGGACCACGGTCAGGGCGGCGCCCTGCTCCTTCTGGAGGCTGACCCGCTGCCCCTTGGCCAGGTTCACCGACACGACGTTGTCCTCTCTGCCGGCCGCGCGGTCACACCCGCGCGGCTCCACGGTGGAACACCCCGTCGCCGTCCCCCGGCTGAGGCCCCCTCTGCGTACGGCCCGCAACCCCGTCCCGAGGGCACGATGCCGCAGGCCAGCCTATGGCCTGCGGCACCCCGGCCCCCCTCGGGTTTCCCCGTTTGTGGCAAGGCTGAGACACCGGTGGGCTTGACGGGTGCCATTCCGGCCAAGCCCGGCCACCGCGCGGGCGCCGCGGTGGCCGCGTCGGCGCCCCCTCCGGCGCGCCTCTCCGGCGTGCCCCTCCGGTGTGCCTGCGCCGCCGCCTACGCCACACCGGCCTCGCGCATCTGCCGCAGCTCCTTCTTCAGCTCCTTGACCTCGTCCCGCAGCCGGGCCGCGACCTCGAACTGGAGGTCGGCGGCGGCCGTGTGCATCCGGTCGGTCATCTCCTGGATCAGGTCCGCCAGTTCGGCGGCCGGCCGGGACTTGCCCGGCTTGCGGTCCGCGCCCAGCGCCGGCACCGGGGCCTTGCCCTTGCCCTGGTTGCGGTAACCGGTGGAGAGCAGCTCGTCGGTGTCCACGTCCTCGCGGGCGAGGGTGTCCAGGATGTCGCCGATCTTCTTGCGCAGCGGCTGCGGGTCGATCCCGTGCTCCTTGTTGTAGGCCTGCTGCACGACCCGGCGCCGGTTGGTCTCGTCGATGGCCTTCTCCATCGCGGGGGTGATCCTGTCCGCGTACATGTGGACCTGGCCGGAGACGTTCCGGGCGGCGCGGCCGATCGTCTGGATCAGCGAGGTGCCGGAGCGCAGGAAGCCCTCCTTGTCCGCGTCCAGGATCGCCACCAGCGACACCTCGGGCAGGTCCAAGCCCTCGCGCAGCAGGTTGATGCCGACCAGCACGTCGAACCGGCCCGCCCGCAGCTCCCGCAGCAGCTCCACCCGGCGCAGCGTGTCCACGTCGCTGTGCAGGTACCGGACCCGGATGTCCAGGCCGAGCATGTAGTCGGTGAGGTCCTCGGCCATCTTCTTGGTCAGCGTGGTGATCAGGACCCGCTCGTCCCGCTCGACCCGCTGGCGCACCTCGTGCACCAGGTCGTCGATCTGCCCCTCGGTCGGCTTGACGATCACCTCGGGGTCGATCAGGCCGGTCGGGCGGATGATCTGCTCGACCTGGCCGTCGCCGCGCGACAGCTCGTACGGGCCGGGCGTCGCCGACAGGTAGACCGTCTGCCCGATCCGCTCCAGGAACTCCTCCCACTTCAGCGGGCGGTTGTCCATCGCGGAGGGCAGCCGGAAGCCGTGCTCGACCAGGGTGCGCTTGCGCGAGGCGTCGCCCTCGTACATCGCGCCGATCTGCGGGACGGTGACGTGCGACTCGTCGATGACCAGGAGGAAGTCCTCCGGGAAGTAGTCCAGCAGGGTGTTCGGCGGGGAGCCGGGCTCGCGGCCGTCGAAGTGCATCGAGTAGTTCTCGACGCCCGAGCAGGTGCCGATCTGGCGCAGCATCTCGATGTCGTAGGTGGTGCGCATCCGCAGCCGCTGGGCCTCCAGCAGCTTGCCCTGCTTCTCCAGCCGGGCGAGCGTGCCCTCCAGCTCCTTCTCGATGCCGGTGATCGCGCGCTCCATGCGCTCGGGGCCGGCCACGTAGTGCGAGGCGGGGAAGACGTGGACGGAGTCGTCCTGGCTGATGATCTCACCGGTGAGCGGGTGCAGGGTGTACAGCGCCTCGATCTCGTCGCCGAACATCTCGATCCGGACGGCGAGCTCCTCGTACACCGGGAAGATCTCGATGGTGTCGCCGCGGACCCGGAAGGTGCCGCGGGTGAAGGCCACGTCGTTGCGCGCGTACTGGATGTCGACGAAGCGGCGCAGCAGGTCGTCCCGGTCGATCTCCTGGCCGACCTTGAGCCGCACCATGCGGTCCACGTACTCCTGCGGGGTGCCGAGGCCGTAGATGCAGGAGACCGAGGCGACCACGACCACGTCCCGGCGGGTGAGCAGCGAGTTGGTCGCCGAGTGGCGCAGCCGCTCGACCTCCTCGTTGATCGAGGAGTCCTTCTCGATGTAGGTGTCCGTCTGCGGGACGTACGCCTCGGGCTGGTAGTAGTCGTAGTACGAGACGAAGTACTCGACCGCGTTGTTCGGCAGCAGCTCGCGGAACTCGTTGGCCAGCTGCGCGGCCAGCGTCTTGTTCGGCGCCATCACCAGGGTGGGCCGCTGCAGCTTCTCGATCATCCAGGCCGTGGTGGCCGACTTGCCGGTACCGGTGGCACCGAGCAGCACGACGTCCTTCTCCCCTCCCCTGATCCGCCGCTCCAGCTCGGCGATCGCCGCCGGCTGGTCACCGTTCGGCTGGAAGGGACTGACGACCTCGAAGGGCGCCACGGACCGCTCAATACTCGTGATGGGACGCACCACTCAACGGTACGACCCACCACTGACAACCGGGTCCGGTTCGATCAGGCGGCGTGGGCCTCGAAGCTCATGGCCGGCTCCCGGGCGGGATCGATCCGCACGACGGAGTCGAAGGCCGCGGCGAGCCGCTCGATCAGCGGCAGGGTCGGATCGACCCCGCTCTCCTCGATGCTCTCGACGGTCTCCTCGTCCAGCCCCGCCCGCTCGGCGAGTTCGGCGGGCGTCCACCCGAGCGCGGAGCGCCGGGCGTACACGGCCTCGGCGAGCGCCATCCGGCGCCCGGCCGCGCGGTACTCCTCACTCTCGCGGTGCTCCGCCGGCACGGTCCAGCGGGTGTGGTAGCCGCCGCTCATCGCTGCTCCTCCCGGTCGTAGATCTCGTGATCGGCGGCGGGCAGGTGCTCCGCCTCGCAGACCTTCTGAGCGCGGCGTGCCCGTTCGACCTGATCGGTCTCGCGGTTCCTAGTCTTGCGGAAGACCGTCAGCAGCACAGCCCTGCGCCCCGGCGCGAGCCAGTACGTGATCCGCATGGGCCCGACCCTCAGCTCCCGCAGCGGTCCGCCCAGGTGGCTCGCCAGCGGGAACGGCAGCGTCTCACCGTCCTCGGCGAGGCGGTCGGCGGCGCGCTCGGCCGCCCGGTACTCGGCGATCGGGCAGTTCCCGAGCCACGCCCGCACCTCGGGCTCGATCTCGATCCCGTAGCCCGCCCGGCACTCGTCACCGGTCACGCGTCCCTCCCCCGCTCGGCAGTGGGAACAACTGCCGAACGGGGGGAAGGTCACGGGTCCTACTTGGCGCTGTCCCGGGCGAGGGCGACGAGGCGGGAGATGGCGCGCAGGTACTTCTTGCGGTAGCCGCCGCGGAGCATCTCCTCCGGGAAGACCTGGTCGAAGGGGAGGCCGGAGGCGGTGATCGGGAGCTCGCGGTCGTACATGCGGTCGGCGAGGACGACCAGGCGCAGCGCGGTGGACTGGTCGTCGACCTGCTGGACGCCGCGCAGGCAGACCGCGGTGACGTCGTCCAGCAGCGCGCCGTAGCGGCTGGGGTGGACGGCGGAGAGGTGGGTGAGCAGGGCGTCGAAGTCGTCCAGCGAGGCGCCGGGGGTGCGGGCCGCGACGGCGCCGACGGCCTCGTCGGAGTACGGCGGCGGGGCGTCCGGCAGGCCGCGGTGGCGGTAGTCCTGGCCGTCGATCCGCATCGGGCGGAAGTGCGCGGACAGGCCCTGGATCTCGCGCAGGAAGTCGGCGGCGGCGAAGCGGCCCTCGCCGAGCTTCTCCGGCAGGGTGTTCGAGGTGGCGCAGAGCTTCACGCCGTTGTCGACCAGCCGGCCGAGCAGGGTGGAGACCAGCACGGTGTCGCCCGGGTCGTCCAGCTCGAACTCGTCGATGCAGAGCAGGGTGTGCCCGGAGAGGGTCTGCACGGCCTGCTGGAAGCCGAGCGCGCCGACCAGGTTGGTCAGCTCGACGAAGGTGCCGAAGGCCTTGGGGCCGGGGGCGGTGTGCCAGAGCGAGGCGAGCAGGTGGGTCTTGCCGACGCCGTAGCCGCCGTCGAGGTAGACCCCGGCCGGGCCGGTGGGCGCGGGGGCGGAGCGGCGGAACCAGCTGCGCTTGGGTGCCGAACCGTTTCCTCCGCCGAGGGTGGCCGCGAACTGCTCCAGGACCTGGACGGCCTCGTACTGGCTCGGCTGAGTCGGGTCCGGGATGTACGTCCCGAAGCTCACGTCGGCGAACCGGGGCGGCGGGACCATCTCGGCGACCAGCCGCTCGGCGGGCACGACGGGACGGCGGTCGGTGAGCGCGATCGGGGAGCCGGACACGGGTGCGGCGGCTATCGGCTCGGTCGCGGTTGCGGAGTGGGAGGCTGCGGGCACATCAGTAGAGGGTACGCCTGCCCCGTACGCCGTCCGAACGACCCGGGGCCCGGACGCCCCACGACTCGGGGCCCCGAGCGGCGCGGCCCGCCGCCCCGGACGCCCCACGGCCCGCGGTGGAAGACTGAGGGCATGCAACAGTTGATCAGCCCGCTGAGCGGACGGCTCGCCGATCCGGCCGCGCTGGAGTCGCTCGCCGCCGTCTACGCGTACCCCGAACAGGTGAATCAGGGGCGCCCCTGGCTGCGCGCCAACATGGTGTCCGGCCTGGACGGCGGGGCCAGGCTGGACGGGCTCTCCGAGGGCCTCTCCGGCGACGCGGACAAGCGGATCTTCGGGGTGCTGCGGGCCCTGTCGGACGTGGTAGTGGTGGGCGCGGAGACGGTCCGCGCCGAGGGCTACCGGCCGGCCCGGGCGCGCGCGGAGTTCGCGGCGGCCCGGGCGGCGGCGGGCCAGGCGCCCGCCCCGGCGATCGCCGTGGTGAGCCGCTCGCTGCGGCTGGACCTGACCGCGCCGCTGTTCACCGAACCGCTGGTCAGGACGGTGGTGATCACCACCGAGGACGCCCCCGCGGAGCGCCGTAGGGCGGTCGCCGAGGTGGCCGACGTGGTGCCCGCCGGGACCGGTTCGGTGGACCTGCGGGCGGGCCTGGCGGCCCTGGCCGGGCGGGGCTGGACCCGGCAGCTGACCGAGGGCGGCCCGCGCCTGCTGGGGCAGCTCGCGGCGGCCGGCCTGCTGGACGAGCTGTGCCTGTCGCTGGCCCCGCTGCTCACCGGGGGCGACGCGCCGCGCATCCTGCACGATGCCCGAATGCCGGACGTCCAGCGGATGCAGCTGGTCTCATTGATCGAGCAGAAAGGATTCCTCTTCACTCGTTACCTGCGTCACCTGGGTTCGGATGACCCCGTGACCCCCCGATCGTGATCCCGTTATGCGATGCCGGGGCCCGGGGGCCGGCCACTGGAAGGGACTCACGTGTTCAAGACGGTACTGATGATCGAAAAGGCTCTCTCCGACGCGGACGTGGAACTCGTCACCACGCTCCACGGCGAGGAGAAGGTGTCCTTCGTCGTCCTGATGCAGCCGCGCGGCAAGCAGGACGAACTGCTGCGGGCGCTCGACGACGTCGCCCTCGGCCACCTCGACAAGGTGGTCCACGAGCACGACGAGTCCGAGACCGAACCGACCGTGGCCACCGAGTCGCTGGAGCACAGCCTGCGCCACCTGCGCACGGCCGGGGCCGAGGCGGTGGGCGAGCTGGTCGAGGAGAAGCCGCTGGAGCGGCTGCGCACGGTCGTCGAGGAGCAGCGGGCGGACGAGGTGGTGGTGCTCACCTCCCCGCACTTCGTGGAGGAGTTCTTCCACCGCGACTGGGCCTCCCGGGCCCGGCACCAGGTGGGGGTCCCGGTGCTCAGGCTGTTCGCCAGCGACTCCTGAGCGACTCCTGGCCCGGCGCGCCGGTGGTGCAGAATCGTCCTTGCGGTCCGCCCGCGAGGACGGTTCCGTCCTCCCGTTCCGCCCGCCCGCCCTGTCTGCCCCCGCCCGTACGGAGCCACGCCTTGAACGACGCCGCGCACGACCTGCACGCCCCGCACTTCATCGGCATCGGCGGCGCCGGGATGTCCGGCCTGGCGAAGATCCTCGCCGTGCGCGGGGCCAGCGTCTCCGGCAGCGACGCCAAGGAGTCCGAGACCGTTCTCGCGCTGCGCGCCCTCGGCGCCACCGTGCACGTCGGCCACGCCGCCGAGCACGTGCCGGACGGCACCAGCAGCGTGGTCGTCTCCAGCGCGATCCGCGCCGACAACCCGGAGCTGGTCGCCGCCCACGAGCGCGGCATCCCGGTGGTGCACCGCTCCGACGCGCTGGCCGCGCTGATGGGCGGCCGCCGGGCGCTGGCGGTGGCCGGCACCCACGGCAAGACCACCACCACCAGCATGCTCGCCGTCGCCCTCGGCGAGCTGGGCCTGGACCCGTCCTACGCGATCGGCGGCGACCTCGACGCGCCCGGCTCCAACGCCCACCACGGCACCGGCGAGATCTTCGTCGCCGAGGCGGACGAGAGCGACCGCAGCTTCCACAAGTACGCGCCGGAGGTGGCGATCGTGCTCAACGTGGAGCTGGACCACCACGCCAACTACGCCTCGATCGAGGAGATCTACGAGTCCTTCGAGACCTTCGTCGGCCGGATCGTCCCCGGCGGCACCCTGGTGGTCTCGGCCGACCACGACGGCGCCCGCGAGCTCACCTCCCGGGTGGCCGGCCGCGAGGGCCTGAACGTGGTGACGGTCGGCTCCGCCGAGGACGCCGACCTGCGGGTGCTGTCGGTGGTCGCCCACGGCATGACCAGCGAGGTCACCGTGCTGCTGGACGGCGCCGAGCTGTCCTTCACCGTCTCGGTGCCCGGCCGGCACTACGCCCACAACGCGGTGGCCGCGCTGGCCGCCGGCGTCGCGCTGGGCGTCCCGGCCGCCGACCTGGCCAAGGCGCTCGGCGCCTACACCGGCGTGCGCCGCCGCCTCCAGCTCAAGGGCGAGGCCGCCGGGGTCCAGGTGATCGACTCCTACGCCCACCACCCCACCGAGATGACCGCCGACCTGGAGGCGATCCGCGAGGGCCTGACCGGCGGGGGCCGGGTGCTGGTGGTCTTCCAGCCGCACCTGTTCAGCCGCACCCAGCAGCTCTCCGAGGAGATGGGCCGCGCCCTGGCGCTGGCCGACGCCTCCGTGGTGCTGGACATCTACCCGGCCCGTGAGGACCCGATCCCCGGCGTGACCAGCGAGCTGATCATCGACGCCGCCCGCCGGGCCGGCGCCGAGGTCACCGCCGAGCACTCCTTCGCCGCCGCCCCCGCCCTGCTGGCCGGCCTCGCCCGCCCGGGCGACCTGCTGCTCACCATGGGGGCCGGGGACGTCACCAACCTCGGTCCGGAAATCCTGGAGCACCTCGCGAACGTTGCATCCAACGTCTGACCCACGTCCGTCTGACCCACGTCCGTCCGACGTACGCCGCGACCGGGAGCCGTGAGATGAGCTACGAGATCGAGAAGACCGAGGCCGAGTGGCGCGCCCAGCTCAGCCCCGAGGAGTACCACGTGCTCCGCGAGGCGGGCACCGAGCGCCCGTTCACCGGTGAGTACACCGACACCAAGACGGTCGGCGTCTACGGCTGCCGGGCCTGCGGGGCCGAACTGTTCAGCTCCGAGACCAAGTTCGACAGCCACTGCGGCTGGCCGTCCTACTACGCGCCGCTGGCCGGGGACCGGGTCCAGTACATCGAGGACAACTCGCTCGGGATGCGCCGGGTCGAGGTGCGCTGCGCCCGCTGCGGCGGGCACCTGGGGCACGTCTTCGAGGGCGAGGGCTACGGCACGCCGACGGACCAGCGGTACTGCATCAACAGCGTCTCGCTGACGCTGAAGCCCGCCGAGTAGGACGAACGGCGACGGGCCCGGGCATCCTGCGGTGTCCGGGCCCGCGTGCTGTCCCGGCTCGTGTGCCTGCCCGGGCTCGTGTGCCTGCCCGGGCGCCGCTGTGAAGGGCCTCGCGCTACCCCGCGACCGGCGCGAACCGGACCGGAAGGTGCATCAGGGCGCGGTGGAACGGGCCGGGGCGCCAGAGCAGTTCCCCGGCGGGGGTGGACAGTTCGAGGTCGCTCAGGCGGCTGCCCAGCTGCTCGATGGCGGTGATCGCGATCAGCAGGGCCGGGTCCCGGGCCGGGCAGGCGTGCGGGCCGGCCGCCCAGGCCAGGTGGGCGCTCTCGCCGCCGCGCAGCACGCCGTCGCCGTCGGCGGGCGGCGCGGCCTGGGAGTTGGCGGCCGCGTACGAGACCAGGACCAGCGTGCCCGCCTTGATCTCGCGGCCGTGGAAGGTGATGTCGTACCGCGGGTAGTGGGCCGAGAGGTTCGCCATCGGCGGCTCGTGCCAGAGCACCTCGTCGATCGCCTGGTGGGCGGTCATCGCGCCGCCGAACAGCGAGCCGGCGTAGCGGGCGTCGGTGAGCAGGCGCAGCAGGGCGTTGCCGATCAGGTTGGTGGTCGGTTCGTGCCCGGCGATCAGGGTCAGGGTGATCTGCCGGATCACCTCGTCGTCGTCCAGCCCGACCGGGTGGGTGACGTACCAGGAGGCGAGGTCGTGCCGGGGGCGCTCGCGGCGCTCGGCGACCATCGCGGTGACCACCGCGAGGAGCTTGCCGTACGAGGCGCCCGCCCGGGCGGTGGACTCGATGAGCCCGGTGATCGCGGCCACCACCTCGGCGCGCTGGTCCTCCGGGACGCCGAACCAGGTGGTGAGGGCGAAGGCGGGCAGCTGGCGGGCGTACTCGGCGATCAGGTCGGCGTGGCCGACGGCGGCGAAGCGGTCGATCAGCCGGTGCGCGGTCTCGGCGACCTGGCGCTGGAGCCGGTGCGGTTCGAACAGCGCGAGGGCGTCGGTGATCACCGCCCGGTAGCGGGCGTGGGTCTCGCCGTCGCTGAACAGGGCGGTCGGGCGGTAGCCGAGGACGGGCAGCAGCGGGGAGTCCGGCGGGACGGTGCGCTGCCAGGCCCGGGAGTCCTTGGAGAAGGTGTCGGTGTCGCGCAGCAGGTCCAGCGCGGCCTGGTAGTCGGTGACCAGCAGGGCCTCGACGCCGGGCGCGACCTCGACCGGGGCGAGCGCGCCGTGCCGACGCAGCCGCTCGTAGACCGGCTGGGGGTCGGCGGCGAAGGCCGGGCCGTGGATCGGGGTCGGGCGGGACTCGACGGTCACGGCTGCTCCGGGGCGGCGGGGGCGACGGGCTCGGCGGCGGCGTCGGGGTCGGTGGACGCGTCGCGGTCGGCGGACGCGGCGGGCAGGGCCTCCAGGACGTGCTCGGCCAGCGCGATCAGCGCGTCCAGGCTGCTGTCGCGCTCACGGGCGTCGCAGAGCAGCAGCGGGGTGGCGGCGTGCAGGTCCAGGTGGGTGCGCAGCACCTCGACCGGGTGCTCCGGCGCGTCCGGGAAGCGGTTGACGGCGACGGCGTACGGCAGGCCCTGCTCCTCGACCATGTCCATGATCTCGAAGGAGTCGGCGAGCCGGCGGGTGTCGGCGAGCACCAGGGCGCCCACGGCGCCGCGGGCGATGTCCTGCCAGAGCGGGAAGAAGCGGCGCTGGCCGGGGGTGCCGAACAGGTAGAGCACGACGTTGCCGGGCAGGGTGAGCCGGCCGAAGTCGACGGCGACGGTGGTGGTGGCCTTCTCGGGCACGCCTGCCAGGTCGTCCACCGGGCGACCGGTCTCGGTCATCGCCTCCTCGGTGTGCAGGGTGGCGATCTCCGAGAGGGTGCGGATGAGGGTGGTCTTGCCGACCCCGAACGGGCCGGCCACCACCAGTTTCATCAGCGTCTGGTCCTGGTCGGGCAGGTAGCCCACCCGGCTCTGGTCTTCCGGGTCCGGCCGGACGGCCGGGTCACCGGAGCGCACGGAGTCCAACGAGGAGCCTCTCGACGATGGAGCGGTCGGTCTGCTGGGCGCGCGGGATCGGTGCGCGGGCGTGCAGGCAGCCCGACTCGACCAGGTCGGCCGCGAGGAAGACGGTGGCGCTGACCGGCAGGCGCAGGTGCGCGGCGGCCTCCACCACGGTCAGCGCGCCGGGGCGCAGCAGTTCCCAGAGCCGGCGGTGTTCGGGTTCGAGCGCGTCCGGCGGATCGGCGCGGTCGGCGAACAGCACGGTCAGCCGCTCGAAGCCCTTGGTGCCGGGGCGGCTGCTGCGGCCGCCGGTGGCCAGGTAGGCGGGCACCATCCGCCTGCGGGGGGTGGCGGTCATGACCGGCCGTCGTCGTCCTGCCGCCGGGTCGGGCTCGCGAGCGCGCGACCGAGGGCGGCGACCTGTAGCTGCATCTGGTAGGACACGTTGCCGAGTTGGGCGTCCGGCGAGGTGAACACGGCGAGCGAGGTGTTCTCCCCGGCGGGCACCACGATGGCGTAGCCGAGGTCGGACTCCACCACGGTCTGGGCCAGCCGGGGCCGCTCGACGTCGGTGAACGCGGCGGTGAAGGCCCGGGCGGCGGCGTGGACGGTGGCGGTCATCGCGGCGACCCGCTCGGCCGAGGCTCGCTCCAGGCCGTCCGAGGCGCCCTCGACCAGTCCGTCACCGGTGGCGACGACCGCGTGCAGCACACCCGGCAGCTCCAGCAACGGGGTCAGCACCCACGAGATCTCGTCGGTGGCGGTCGGGCTGGGCGTGCTGGTCACTGCTGGGCTCCCTCTGGGGTCGGACCGGTGCTCTGGTCACCGGGGTCGCGGCCGGCGGTGGTGCCGCCGGGGGTGTTCGTCGTGCCGAAGGTGCTGCCGCCGGGCGCGGAGGCGGCCTCCTCGCGGGCGGCCCGGGCCACGGCGGCCCGGCCGGAGTCGGTGCCCCGCTGCAACGCCTGCCAGTGGGCGGCGGCCCTCTCGGGGGTGCGGTCGGGCGCGGGGGCCGGGGCGGGGGCCGGGGCCGGACCAGGGGCCGGGGCGGGCTTGGCGCCAGACGGTTGTTCGGCGGCCGGCGGCCGGCGGCGGCGCCGGGTGGGCAGGCCGGTGCCGTCGTCGGGCACAGGTGCGTCCGTCGCGGGGGTGTCCGTCGCAGGTGCGTCCGGCGCGGGCGCACCGGCCGTCGCGGGCGCGTCGTCCGCTGCCGGCCCGTCCGCCGCCAGCCCGTCCGCCACCGGATCGGGCACCACCCGGATGGCCGGCGCCGGGTGCGGGCCCGGCCGGTTGTGGCGGTCGGCGAGCCGCGGGCCGTCCTGCTCGTCCGCGTCACGCATCGGCGGGACGGCCGCGACGGTGGGCGCCGGGGCCGGGCCGGCGCCGGCCCGCAGCGGCAGCGGGGTGAGCACCGACAGCGGCTGCTCGTCGTCCACGACGGTCACCAGCGCGGCCGGGATGCGCAGGATGGTCCGCATGCCGCCGTACGGCGAGGGCTCGATGTGACAGGAGAAGCCGTACTGGCGGGCCAGCTTGCCGATCACCGCGAAGCCGGTCTTGGGCGGGTTGCCGAGCTCGGTGAGCAGCATGTCGGGCGGGCCGGCCAGCAGTCGGCGGGCGCGGCGCAGCTGGTCCTCGTCCATGCCGATGCCGCTGTCGTCGATGATCACCAGCGCGCCGCGGCCGCCCTGCTGGACGGTGACCGGCACCTCTGTCTCCGGGTGGGAGTAGGCGGTGGCGTTGGCGAGCAGTTCGGCGATGGTGACGGCGATCGGCTCGGCGGCCCGGGCGACCACGGCGAGGCGCTGCTCGCGCAGGTGGTTGGCGACCTTGATCCGGGCGTAGCCGGGCACCCGGGAGAGCGCGCCGACGACCACCTCGGCGAGTGGCGAGTCGGTGCGGGCCAGGCCCGGCCAGGCCTCGCAGAGCACCGCGATGGTCTGGATCCGGCGCAGCGCGACCTCGTTGCGGAAGTCGACCTCCAGCAGCCGGGGGTCGTCGTTCTCGTGCTGGAGCTGCTGGACCAGGCTCTGGATCTGGTACAGCAGGGTCTGGATCCGGGAGGTGGCGCCGCGCATGGCGGCGCGGGCGGCGGCGTCCACCCGTTCGCGCTCGTCGGCGAGGGCGGCGTGGGCGGCGTCCAGGACGGCCTGCAGGGCCCGGACGGCCTCGGGGCCGACGGCCTGCGGGTCCAGGGGGCCGACCAGCGGGGCGTTGGTGTGGGTGAGCCGTACGGCGGTGGCGGCGACCCGCTCCTGGGCGAGGTGGCCGATCTCGGCGAGCAGCGCGGTTGCCCGGGTCTCGGCGGCGGCGAGCGCGCTCTCGGCCTGCTCGGCGCGGGCGGTCGCGGCGGCGCCCTGCCGCAGGGTGTCCCGGACGGTGTCCTGTGCGTGCCGGGCCGCTTCCTGGGCCTCGCGGACGCTGTCCTCGGCGGCCCGGGTGCGTTCCTGGGCCAGCCGGGTCTCCTCGGCGGAGCGCCGGGCGGCGTCCTGGGCCTCGCGCTGCTGCTGCTCGGCGCGGGCGAGTCTGCCCTCGGCGGCCCGGGTGCGCTCCTCGCCGCGACCGAGGGCGGTCTCGGCGGCCGAGGCCCGGGCGACGGCCCCGGCCCGGCCGCGGGCGAGCACGGCCGCGGCCACGGCGGCGACCAGCGCCAGGACGATCAGCGCGATCTGCGTCATCGAAGTCCTCGGGAGTGCTTGCGGGTGTGGCTCGGTGGTGCGGCCGGGCCTGCCGGGAGACGGGTGCGGCGGGGCCTGCCGGGAGGGGGGTGCGCTGCCCGGGGAGCCGGGGTGGGCCCGGTTCCGGGCGGCGCGCGGGCGGGATCAGCTCCGGGCGGTGCGCGGGCGCGGGCAGTGGGTGGCGTCCTCGGCCAGCTCCCGGGCCACCAGGGCGACCTGGCCCATGGCCTCCAGGACGCCCGGGGCCGCGGAGCCGTCCAGGTGCCGGTACTCGGCCGCGACGGTGAGCACCAGCCGTTCGGGCAGGCCGAGTTCGGGGTGGCGCTGCTCGGCGATCACCCGCCGGGCGGCGTCCAGCGCGGGTATGCCGGCGGCGTGCAGGGCGTGGGCGCGCTCGCGGACGTAGGCGAGGTAGCCGATGTGCTCGCGGACGCCGTCGCGGTCGAGCACCGGGCCGTGGCCGGGCACGAAGATCTCCGCGCCGGTGGCCAGGGCCTGCTCGCAGGCGCCGATGACGTTCTCCAGCGGTCCGGCCCAGTGCGAGGGGTGGTCGCCGGGCTGCTCGGGCGTCGAGGAGAAGATCACGTCGCCGGTGAACACCGCGCGCTGGTGCGGGAGGTGGACCAGGAGGTCCCCGCCGGTGTGGGCGGCGGGCAGGCTGGTGATCTGCACCGGGTGGCGGCCGACGGTCAGCTCCAGCTCGCCGGTGAAGACGGTGTCGGGGCGCACCGGCTCGGTGCCGGACCAGTCGAACCGCCCGAAGTGCTCCTTGAGGTAGCCGCCGAGCGGCGAGTGCGGGTCGCTGTTGGCGACCAGCGCGTGCTGCTGCTGCGGGGTGGGCTCCCAGTGGATGTGCTCCAGGGCCTCGCGGGTGGCGATCACCTCGGCGTCCGGCAGCACGCCGGCGCCCCACAGGTGGTCCCCGTTGGCGTGGGTGACGACCACCCGGTCGATCCCGACCCCGGCCGGCAGCAGCCGCCGGCTCGCGGCGAGGAACTCCTCGGCCATCGAGGGGTCGTACGGCGTGTCGATCCAGAGCGCGGTGGTCTCCGAGGCCAGCAGCCCGCAGTTGGCCAGGCCCCATCCCCGCTTCGGCGGGAGCCACACGTAGAGGTCCTCGGCAATCGCGCTCACGTTCGCACGGTTGATCGTCATGTGCGCGATTATCCCCATGCCGTGACAGGAGTGGAGCAAAACTATTACAGTTCAAGCCACTTCGCGCCCGGAGCAACCCGAGCTGTCCCGATTCGTCCCACGTGGTCTGGACCACATCTGGCCGAAGTGGCCCGGCCCGCGCCCCGGTTGGGACCCGGCCGACGGCCGGGGGATCCCACCGGAAGGCGTCCTCGGAGCGTCGGATCCGCTACCGGGCCGACCGGTTCAGCCGCTTGATCCCCTTGCGCTCCCCCGCGCAGCGTTCGTAGCCGAGCCAGGCGTTGATCGCCAGCATCGGCGCATTGGTCGTGTCGTTGCTGGTGTACGCGTGCCGGTGCCCAGCGGCCGCGGCGAGCCGCAGCGACTCCAGCTTGGCCAGTTTGGTCAGCCCCCGGCCGCGGAACTCCCGGCGGCAGGCGGTGAACGCGGACCAGTAGCGGTCCACCCCGTCGGTCAGCGCCATGCTGAACGCGGCCGGCCGGCCGTCCACCACCGCGACGACGCTCAGCGACATGTCCCGGTCCGGCCGGTTCCAGTCGTTGCGCAGCCAGTCCTCGTACTCGTAGGCGTCCATCGGCACCTCGCTGCCGGGCTCGTCCAGGATGGCGTCCGCCTCGACCAGGAACACCGGGTGCGGGTCGGCCGCCCAGTCGGCGGCCGGGCGCAGCTCGACGCCGGCCGGCCGTACCGGCGCGGGCGGCAGCGGCAGCGCGAGGTCCCGTCCGGCGAACTGCATGGCGCGCCCGAGCCGGTAGCCCCGGGCGGTGCCGAAGGCCAGCGAGGCGGGTTCGTCGTCCAGCCAGGTGTGCAGCTCCGTCACCCCGTGCCCGGTCAGGTGCCGCTCGGCCGCGTCCAGCAGGGCGGTGGCCGCGCCGCGCCGCCGGAACTCCGGCAGCACGCTGCCGTTGGCGTAGCCGACGCCCGTGGTCGTCGTCCCGAGCACCACCCCGCAGCGCACCGCGCCGACCACCCGGCCGCCCAGTTCGGCGACGAAGGTGCGGAAGTGCTCGTCGGGGCTGGGCTGGGCGTTCAGCCAGACCAGGGCTTCGGCGGAGAGCACCAGGTGCTCGCGCCCGGCCCGGTGGGCCGCGGCCACGGCCACGGCGTCCTCGGGGCGGAAGTCACGGATCGTCAAGGAGGAGGAATCAGAAGAAGTCATGGATTCCCACGCTAGCCTCGCCGGCCCGCCCGGCGCCTCCGGTTTTTCCCGCCGGAAGGGCGCCCCACCTGCGGGAACGGACCGGTCTCGGGACCAAAGTCCCTCACGGCCGGGACGACATGCTCAAATAATGCTCTGAGAAGACCGGGTGAGGCTTGGCAGCCACCCCGCCCGGGGACATTCTCAGCAGCACGGCCACGCGGTTCCGGCGACGACGCCCGCACCGCTTCGACGGCCCTCCCACCCGGCCCTCAGAAGGGGGCGAACCGATGACTTCCCCTGCCCTGGAACTGACTGCCTCCGCCACCGCGAGCCACGAGGCCACCTCCCCGGGAACCGCACCCCGCGAAGCCGCGACCCGAGAAGCCGCGACCCGCCTGGGCGTCGGCCTCGGGTGGCGCAGTGAGATCGACACCGTGGTCGAGCGCCAACCGGGCCTGGACTGGGTCGAGGTGGTCGCCGAGAACATCTGCGCCGACCACCTGCCCGACTCCCTGACCGTCCTGCGCGAACGCGGCGTCACCGTCGTCCCGCACGGCGTCGGTCTCGGCCTCGGCGGCGCCGACCTGCCCGACCCCGGCCGGCTCGACCGGCTCGCCGAGGCCGCGCTGGCCCTCGGTTCCCCGCTGGTCACCGAGCACCTGGCGTTCGTCCGGGCCGGCGGCCTGGAGGCCGGCCACCTGCTGCCCGTCCCCCGCACCCGGGACTCGCTGCGGGTGATCGCCGAGAACGTCCGGATCGCCCAGGACCGGCTTCCGGTGCCGCTCGCCCTGGAGAACGTCGCCGCCCAGCTCGCCTGGCCGGACGACGAGTTCACCGAGGGCCAGTTCCTCGCCGAGCTCGTCGAGCGCACCGGCGTCCGGCTGCTGATCGACGTCGCCAACCTGCACACCAACCGGGTCAACCTCGGCATCGACCCGGCCGCCGAACTCGACCGCCTGCCGCTGGAGTCGCTCGCCTACGTCCACGTCGCGGGCGGCACCCTGGTCGACGGCGTCTGGCACGACACCCACGCCCACCCCGTCACCGAACCGGTGCTGGAGGTGCTGGCCGAACTCTGCGCGCGGGTCGCCCCGCCCGGGGTGCTGCTGGAGCGGGACGCCAACTTCCCGCCGCCCAGCGAGCTGGCCGGTGAACTGGACGCCATCCGCCGGGTGCTGGAGGGGAGCATCCGGCGATGAGCGACCTGACGAGAACGGCGCGGAACCTCGCCCACCCGGACCCCACCGCCGACCCGGACCTCACCCGGCGAAACCTCGCTGACCCGGACCCCACCGCCGACCCGGACCTCGACGCCGCCCGGCAGCGCCTGGCCCGGCGCCAGGAGGAGCTGCTGGCCGCCCTGGTGGCCGGCGGGCCCGTCCCGCCCGGCTTCGACGAGCGCCAGGTCCGCGCCCAGTCCACCGGCCTGGCCGCCAAGCGGCGGGACACCACCGCCAAGGTGGCCCCGGACCTGCCCCGGACGCTCGGGGCGCAGTACGGCCCGCTCTTCCTCGACTACGCCCGCTCCCACCCGCAGACCGGCGGCTACCGCGCCGACGCCCGGGCCTTCGCGCAGTGGGCGCTCACCGCCGGCGGCCCGCTCGCCGCCGACCACCGCCGGGCCCTGGAGCAGTGGCTCCACCCGGCACCCGTACGGCCGCCGGGCCCGCTCGCCCGCCTGCGCCGGGCCCTGCGCCGCTGACGGCCGGGCCGCCGCCGAACCCGGCGGCGCCGGACGCCGAACCCGGCCGCACCGAACTCTGCCGCACCATCACCACCTCGGGGGAACCGCCCATGTGGCACAACAGCTACTTCATCGTCCCGGCCGTCCTGCTGGTGACCGCCGCCCTGTACGCCGCCCGGACCCGACAGCGCGTCGGCCGGGTCCGCTACGCCAAGGGCCTGCCCGGCCGCGGTCTGCCGCTGCTCGACACCGCGTTCCTGTCCGGCGGGCCGGGGCGGGTGTTCGACACCGCCATGGTCCGGATGCACCTGAACGAGCAGGCCGTGGTCAGCCGCTCCGGTCTCGTCACGCTCACCGGCGCCAAGCCGTACGACGCCGTCGACAAGGCCGTCCAGGACGCCGTCGGCCCGACCGGGAGCCGTGAGATCGGCCCGCTGCGCCACGCCGTGATGCGCTCCGCCGCCGTCCAGGAGATCGGCGACCGGCTCGCCGACCGCGGCCTGCTGCGCCGCCCCGAGCGACTGCGCCGGGCCCGCACCGCCCGCCGACTGCTCTGGCTCGCGATGCTCCTCGTGGTGGCCTCCGCGGTGGCCGCCCTCCTGCTCGACGACGGCGCCGCGGGCCACGACCGCCCGAACCTCTGGACCCCGGGCCTCCTGCTGGTCGGTGGCTTCGCCACGCTGCTCGCCACCGCGCCGTTCAAGGGCCGGATCACCCCGGCCGGGCAGCGCCAGCTCTCCCTGATGCAGGGCACGCCGTGGAAGCCCAACGCCGGCGTGCCGCCCCAGCTGGCCGGCGGCGCGCTGCTGGGCGCGCTCGCGCTCGGCGGCCTGGCCGCCGCCGGGCTGGACAACCCGGAGCTGGAGGCCGCGATGCTGGCCGCGTCGGCCGAGGAGGAGGCCGTACGGCAGGCGGTCGCCGCGAACTCCCTCTCCTCGTCGTCCTCCTCGTCCGGTTCCTCCTGCGGCGGGGGCTCCGCCTCCTGGTGCGGCTCCTCCGACTCCGGTTCCTCCGGCTCCGGTTGCGGCTCGTCCAGCTGCGGTTCCTCATCCTCCTCGTCGAGTTGCGGTTCCTCGTCCTCCTCCAGCTGCGGGTCCTCCTCGTCGAGCTGCGGGTCCTCGTCCTCCTCCAGCTGCGGGTCGAGCTGTGGCGGCGGCGGCTGCGGCTCCTGAGCCCCCACCGGGCGCACCGGCGCCGCACCGCCGGACGAACCCGCAGGACGCGCCTTCGAACTCGCCTTCGGACGTCACAGTTCGGTATCGCGGACCGGGAAGACGTTCCGCCCGCCGTCGACGCAGGCATAGAACAAGCCCATGTGGTTGCTGTTCCTCATACCGGCCTGTGTCGCGGCGGTCCTGTCCTGCCTCCGACTGGTCCGGATGACCGCCACCGCCGACGCCCTGGCCGACCGGACCGGCCTGCGGCCACCCGAAGCCGTCGGCATCGGCCTCTACGAGACCGCCTACCTGGCCGGCGGCCCGGACCGGGTGGTCGAACTCGCCCTCGTCCTGATGGCCGGCCGCGGCCGGCTGCACCTGGCGCACACCGGCTGGACCACCGTGGTCGACCCCCGGGGCCGCAGCCGCCTGGAGCGGGCGGTCATCGCCACCGTCGGCCCCGAGATCCAGTGCCGGACCGACGACCTGCGCCGGGCCATGGCCGAACACCCCACCGTGCTGGAGATCGGCGCCCGGCTCACGCTGGCCGGCCTGGCCACCCCGGCCCTGGTGCAGCGCAACACCGTGGTGGTGGTCCGGCAGGTCCGGCACGCGCTGCTGCTGACGCTGGTCCTGCTGGCCGCGTCGCTGGCCGTCGGCGGCCTCACCGGCGGTGACGTCCTCACCCCGCTCGCCTGGTTCTCGCTGCCGGTGGTGCTCACCTCGGGCACCCTGCTGATGGCCCGGGTCGACGTCTACCCGTACACCCGCTGGGCCTCCCCGATCGGCCAGGAGGTCCTGCGCGAGGTCCGCCCGGCCCGCCAGCGCGGCCTGGCCGACGACGAGGAGCGCGAACTGCTCACCGCCGTCGCCATGAACGGCCCGGCCGTCCTGCCCGACGCCCGCCTGCGCGCCGCCCTGCGCCCGCACCGGACCTGAAAACCGGCTGCGCCGACCCCTCCGACCAGGGCAGACTCCGGCCCATGGACGAATCCCCCGGCAACCCCGGCGTCAGCGGGCAGGGCCTCGGCAGGAAGGGCCTCGCGACGCTGGAACGCGCCCGCCGCGAGGGCCGCCCGGTCCGGCTGCGCCGCTCCGTCCCCGGAGCCGACCGCCTGGAGGGCTTCGTCCTCGGCACCGGCCCGGTCTGGACCCTGCTCGCCGCCTGCACCGACCACCGCCTCGACGGCTGGACCGCCGTACGCACCGCCGACCTGCACAAGGTCGGCGACCAGGGCGGCCCCGAGAGCCTGACCGTACGGGCGCTGCGCCGCCGCGGCCTGTGGCCGGTCCGCCCGCCCGGCGCCGACCTGCCGCTGGACGACCTGCCCGGCCTGCTCACCGCCGCCTGCGCCGAGTACGGCCTGATCGCCCTGCACACCGAGCGCCTCGACCCCGACGCCTGCCGGGTCGGTACGGTCACCGCGCTGCGCCCCGCCTCCCTGCGGCTGCACGAGGTCGACCCGGAGGCGCGCTGGTACCCGGAGCCGACGAAGTTCCGGCTCCGGGACGTCACCCGGGTCGACCTCGGCGACCACTACACCTCCGTGCTGCGCGAGTTCGCCGGGCCCCGCCCGTAGACCGACCGCGCCCGTGGACCGACCGCGCCCGGGAACGCCGGAGGCCGGCTCCCCGTGGGGGAACCGGCCTCCGAAGAACAGCGGGACCGCTCAGACCAGGCCGTTCAGCAGCTCACTGACCGGCTTGCGCCGACCGGTGAAGAACGGCACCTCCTCACGGACGTGCAGCCGGGCCCGGGAGGGGCGCAGGTCGCGCATCAGGTCGACGATCCGGTGCAGCTCGTCCGCCTCGAAGGCGAGCAGCCACTCGTAGTCGCCGAGCGCGAACGAGGCCACCGTGTTGGCCCGCACGTCCGGGTAGCCGCGCGCCATCATGCCGTGCTCGGCGAGCATCGCGCGCCGCTCCTCGTCCGGCAGCAGGTACCACTCGTAGGAGCGGACGAACGGGTACACGCAGACGTAGTCGCGCGGGCGCTCGTCGGCCAGGAAGGCCGGGATGTGCGACTTGTTGAACTCGGCCGGGCGGTGCAGCGCCATGTTCGACCAGACCGGCTCCAGCGCCCGGCCGAGGCCAGTGCGGCGGAAGCGGTTGTACGCCTCCTGAAGGTCGTCCGAGTCGGCGGCGTGCCACCAGACCAGGATGTCGGCGTCCGCGCGCAGACCGGAGACGTCGTACGTGCCGCGCACGGTCACGTCCTTGGCGGCCAGCTGGGCGAACAGCTCGTCCACCTCGGCGGCCAGCGCGGTGCGGTCCTCGGGCAGGGCGCCCTTGAGCTTGAACACCGACCACATGGTGTAGCGGATGACCTGGTTCAGGTCGCGCGCCTTCTTCTTCTCGGGCCGCTGCTCCGGCTCCCGCTCAACGCTCTCAGTCATGCGCCCATTGTCCTCTCCGTGGAACCTTCCCCGGTCGCCGGGGTCAGCAGTCTGTCGACGGCCGCGGCGGCGGCGGCCGCCGAACCGATGCACGCCGGAATGCCCACCCCGTCGTACGCGGCGCCGCACAGCGCCAGCGCGCCCACCCGCCCGGCCGCCGCCCGCACCCGGGCCACCCGGTCCAGGTGCCCCACCGGGTACTGCGGCAGACCGGCCGAGAAGCGGGAGACGAAGGTGTCGTACGGCCGGGCGGTCAGCCCGATCGCCTCCTCCAGGTCCGCCAGCGAGCGCGCCACCAGCTCCTCGTCCGGCAGCCCCAGCGCCTCCTCCTCGCGGTACCGGCCCAGCGAGGTGCGCAGCAGGAACGCGTCCGGCGCGGAGCGCGCCAGCCAGCCCCACTTGTTGGAGGAGAAGGTCGAGGCCTTGATCCGCCGGCCGTCCACCGGCGGCACCAGGAAGCCGCTGCCGCCGGGCGGCTCGGGCAGGTCGGCGCGGCGGAAGGCCAGGGTCACCAGGGCCATGCCCGCGTACTCGACGGCGTCCAGCTCGGTGGCGGCCGCCGGGGCGTCCTCGCGCAGCAGCCGGGCCGCGACCGGGGCCGGGACGGCCAGCACCACGGCGTCCGCGTGCAGCACCTCGCCGCCGGTCACCACCCGCCAGCCGTCGGGGGTGCGGCGCAGCTCGTCCACCGGGGCGTCGGTGCGCAGGTCCACGCCCGCCCCGACGCAGGCCGCGGCGACCGCGCCGGGCAGGGTGCCGAGGCCGCCGCGCAGGCCCTGGAACACCGGGGTGCCGACCACCTTCGGCCGGGAGGCCAGCTCGTGCACCCCCTCGACCAGCGAGCCGCCGCCGCGCGCGATCGACAGCAGCTGCGGGACGGCGGCGCGCAGCGAGATCTCCTCGGCGCGGCCCGCGTAGACGCCGCCGAGCAGCGGCTCGACCAGCCGGTCCACGACCTCCCGGCCGAGCCGGTCGGCGACGTAGCGGCCGATCGCGATGTCCTCGCCGACCTCGGTGGGCCGCTCGTTCCGGGCCCGCTCCAGCCCCTCGTCGCTCAGCACGCCGGAGGCGGCCAGCGCCTCCAGGTCGCCGGGGACGCCCATCACCTGCCCGCCGGGCAGCGGCCGCAGCGCGCCGCGGGTCCAGATCGCGGCCTTCGCGGTGGTCGGCGGCTCCAGCTCCTCGCCGAGCCCGACCGCCCGCGCCAGCTCCACCGCCTCCGGCCGCCGGGCCAGCACCGACTCGGCCCCGAGGTCCACCCGGACCCCGCCGACCTCCCCGCCCCACAGCTTCCCGCCGACCCGCCCGGACGCCTCCAGCAGCGTCACCCTCGCCCGCGCGGCCCCCCCGGCCGCACCGCTCAGGAAAGCGGCCGCAGCCAGCCCCGCGATCCCACCACCGACGACGACGACCTGTGCATCCGACATGCTCCGCAGTCTCGCAGGTCTTTACGCCGGACCATCAATCCGCTGCACGCCGCAGATCGATCGTGATCGGGAACGGCACGGGGCGTTCGAGGGTGCCGCGGAAGATCCCGGCCGGGGCGTACGCGGAGGTCGCCCCGTCCAGCTCGTAGACGTGTACCGCCGCCCGGCCGTCCTCTTCCTCCTCGACGATCCAGTAGTGCGGGATGCCGGCCTCGGCGTACTTGCGGACCTTGACCGTACGGTCGCGCTGTGCGGACTCCGGCGAGACGACTTCGATGACGAGCAGCACCTCATCCGGGGTGAACTGCGTACGCCTTCCCTCGAACTCGGCCCTGACCACGAGAACATCCGGCTCGGGACGGTTCCACTGGTCGAGCTTGATCGACATCTCCCGGCCGACCCTGACGCCTTCCGGAACCTGGGCGCGCAGCGCGGTCTTCAGGTTGTCGACGACCTCACCGTGCCACCAGCGCTGCGGGGACATCATGAAGACCAGTGCTCCATCGATCAGTTCGGTGTGCCGCGGCGCCTGCGGCAGGTGGTCGAGGTCATCGGCGAACCAGCCCTCGACTCTGGGCGCGTACATCCAGTCCGGCAGCTCGCTCATGCCCTCAAGATAGCGAGTCGAGGGCTGCGACGGACCGCCGCTTAGGGTGTGTGCTATGGAACCGATCATGGTGAGTGCGTGTCTGGCCGGGATTCCCTGCCGGTACGACGGGCGGGCGAAGACCTCCGACGGCGCCGTGCGGCTGGTCGAGGAGGGGCGGGCCGTGGTGGTGTGCCCGGAGGGGGCGGGCGGGCTGCCGACGCCGCGGCCGCCGGCGGAGATCGTGGGCGGGGACGGCGCGGACGTGCTGGACGGGCGGGCCCGGGTGGTGGACGCGACCGGGGCGGACTGCACCGCGGAGTTCCTGGCCGGCGCCCGGGCGGCGCTGTCCGCCGCCGAGGAGGCGGGGGCGCGGCGGGCGGTGCTGATGGCGCGCAGCCCGTCCTGCGGCTGCGGGCAGGTGTACGACGGGTCGTTCACCGGGGAGCTGCGCCCCGGCGACGGGGTGACGGCGGCGCTGCTGCGCCGGGCCGGGATCGAGGTCACGGCCGGGTAGCGGGCCCCCGGTGCCGGAGGCCCGCCACCGGGAGGTCAGCGGGCGCTGGCCTCGTGGACGAAGGCGACGAGGCGGCTGAGCGCGTCCGGGTCCATGGACGGCAGCACGCCGTGGCCGAGGTTGAAGATGTGGCCGCTGGTGCCGAGCGCCTGGGCGGCGTGCAGCACCTCGCGGGCCTTGGTCTCCACGACCTTGGTGGGCGCGAACAGCACCGCCGGGTCGAGGTTGCCCTGCAGGCCCTTGCCCGGGCCGACCCGCTCGGCGGCGACGTTCAGCGGCACCCGCCAGTCGACGCCGACGATGTCCGCGCCGGCCTGGCCCATCAGGCCGAGCAGCTCGCCGGTGCCGACGCCGAAGTGGATCCGCGGCACGCCGTACCCGGCGACGGCGTCGAAGACCTTGGTGCTGGACGGCATCACCGAGCGGCGGTAGTCGTCCGGCGCGAGCGCGCCGACCCAGGAGTCGAACAGCTGGACCGCCGAGGCGCCGGCCTCGATCTGGACCTTGAGGAAGGCCGAGGTGATGTCCGCGAGCCGGTCCACCAGGGCGGCCCACAGCTCGGGCTGCCCGTACATCATGGCCTTGGTGTTCTCGTGGTTCTTGGACGGCCCGCCCTCGATCAGGTAGCTGGCCAGGGTGTACGGCGCCCCGGCGAAGCCGATCAGCGGGGTCTCGCCGAGCTCGTCCACCAGCAGGCCGACGGCCTCGGTGATGTAGGGGACGTCGTCCGGCTCCAGCGGGCGCAGCCGCTTGAGGTCCTCGAAGGTGCGGATCGGGTCGGCGATGACGGGGCCGATGCCGGGCTTGATGTCGACGTCGATGCCGACGGCCTTGAGCGGCACCACGATGTCGCTGAAGAAGATCGCCGCGTCCACCTTGTGCCGGCGCACCGGCTGGAGGGTGATCTCCTTGACCAGCTCGGGCCGCATGCAGGACTCCAGCATGGGGATGCCCTCGCGGACCTTCAGGTACTCGGGCAGCGAGCGGCCGGCCTGGCGCATGAACCACACCGGGGTGTGCGGCACGGGCTCGTGCCGGCAGGCGCGCAGGAACGCCGAGTCGTGCGCGGCGCCGCGACGCCGGGAGGTGGTCGGGCCGTCGTGGGTGGCCGCCGTGGTGTCTGCCGTTGTCTCGCTCACGCGTCAAATCTTCGCACGCGTGCCGGGCCCGGTTTCCCGGCCGGTCTCGTCGGTTCCTCCAAGATCTGTCCGGGTTTGCCGTTCCGGCACGCCGCTGGGAGAGAAGTTGCGGCGATAACCCCGTTCTTCGACCTAGTCTTCGGGGCATGGCAGCGGTCGGAGGGCACCCCGCGCAGGGTGGCGGAGCAGGTGGCGGAGCGGGGCGCGAGGGGGCGCCGAGCGAGTTCCGGGCGGCCGTGGCGGCCCTGGACGGGGCCCGGCTGCGGCCCGAGGTGCAGCTCTCCCCCGCGCCGGCGCCGCGCCGGCTCGCCCCGTACTCGTTCGCGGTGACCGCCTCGGTGGAGGTCGACGGCGAGGAGCTGGCGGACGGCCGGCTGGTGCTGCTGTACGACCCTGCCGGACAGGAGGCCTGGAACGGGGAGTTCCGGGTGGTCACCATGACCCGGGCCGAGCTGGAGCCGGAGATGGCGGGCGACCCGATGGTCTCCGAGGTGGGCTGGTCCTGGCTGCTGGACACCCTGCAGGCGCACGGCGCAGGGTACGCGGAGCCGTCCGGCACGGTGACCCTGGCCTCCTCCCAGTACTTCGGCGGCCTGGCGGACCGCCCGTCCTCGACCGAGATCGAGATCCGGGCCTCCTGGACCCCGTCCGACGGCCGCTTCGAGCGGCACCTGGCCGCCTGGGCGGACCTGCTGTGCGTCAGCGCCGGCCTGCCTCCGGCCGCCCCGGCCCCGCAGGGGCCCGCCGAGGTTCCTTCACTCGGTGGAGTGGTCCCGATGCCGGCCCGGCGACGCCCCCGGTCGCACTGACGGGTGGTGTGCGGGCGCGGCGGCCCCCTGAGGCCGGACGCCACCCCCAGGGCTGACGGAGTGTGACTTCGGATCCGCTCTACGTCAATTCACCGGTCGATACCGACCGATCGACACCGAATCTGATCGATTTTGTGCGAATAGCGGGCATGTCGCATCAATCATTTGCGCGATTTGTCCGTATTGTTACTCACTAGATCGTGATCACTTGCTAAAGCCGGGCACGGTTGCTGCCGAAGCAGACTGTGACCCTTTCCGAACGCGGAACACTCCGACCGCCCCCATCGGGGTTCCGTCCGCCACTCCCCGCAGGAGGCCTGGTGTCGGTCCTTCTTGAGCACCCCACGAACGTGGTCGCCTACCGGCCGACCAAGCCCACCGCCATGGTGGTCATCGCCGATCCCCGCGTCCGAAACACCGTCACCCGCCACCTGTGGGCACTCGGCGTCCGCGACGTGATCGAGGTGTCCTCCATCGCCGAGGCCCGCCCCAGGGTCTCCACTCCGCGCGACATCTGCGTCGCCGACGTGCACCTCCCGGACGGCTCCGGGCTGACCATCCTCGCCGAGACCCGCGCCGCGGGCTGGCCCAACGGCCTGGCACTGTCCGCCGCCGACGACATCGGCGCGGTCCGCAGCGCACTGGCCGGCGGCGTCAAGGGATACGTGGTGACCGGCACCCGGACGAACGTCGCGATGCCGGGCCGCCCGGGCCTGCCGCTCGGCGCCGCCGGGCTGGCCGGCCGGATGCGCCGCCCCGGGATGCCGGGCATGCCGGGCGCGGCGGGTGCGCCGGGCGCCCCCGGAGCTCCCGGTGCGCCGGGCGCGCAGCAGGCCGCGTACCGCGAGCTTTCCGGCCGCGAGGTCGAGGTGCTGCGGCTGGTCGCCGAGGGGCAGTCCAACAAGGCGATCGGCGTGGCGATGGGCCTGTCGGCGCTCACCGTCAAGAGCCACCTCGCCCGGATCGCCCGCAAGCTGGGCACCGGGGACCGAGCCGGGATGGTCGCGGTCGCGCTGCGCACCGGCATCATCCACTGAGCCGGGCGCGCCGGACCGCTGCGGCGGCCGAGGAGGAACGTTTCCTCCTCGGCCGCCGTCACGCTGTGCCGGGGCCCGGGGCGCGCGGTCCCCGCACGGGGACGGTCGGGCCGGCGGTCCCACACCGCCCCGTGCGGCCCCCTCGCGGTCCCTGAGTGGTCCCTGCGCGATCCCCTGGCGACCCCTTGGCGATCAACAGTCTGACCAGTCCGACAACACTCCCGGCCGTGAGGACCGTCGTACCCTTGGGGGGTGACCGACGCCGTAGCAGCCATCCCAGAAGAAGCAGCCCCGGTCCCGCTCCTCGAACCGAAGGACGGGATCCCGCCCGTGGTGGCGGACGACCGGGCGCTGGCCGCCATCGTCGCCGCCTTCGCGGCGGGCACCGGACCGGTGGCCGTCGACGCCGAACGGGCCTCCGGCTACCGCTACGGGCAGCGCGCGTACCTCATCCAGCTGCGCCGCGCGGGTTCCGGCTCCGCCCTGATCGACCCGATCGCCTGCCCGGACCTCAGCGCGCTCGGCCGGGCCGTCGAGGACGCCGAATGGGTGGTCCACGCGGCCAGCCAGGACCTGCCCTGCCTGTCCGAGGTCGGCATGAGACCCCGGCGCCTGTTCGACACCGAGCTGGCCGGGCGGATCGCCGGCTTCGCCCGGGTCGGCCTCGGGCCGATGACCGAGAACGTGCTCGGGCTGAGCCTGGCCAAGGAGCACTCCGCGGTCGACTGGTCCACCCGTCCGCTGCCCGAGCCGTGGCTGCGCTACGCCGCTCTGGACGTCGAGGTGCTGGTCGAGCTGCGCGACGCACTCGAACGGGAGCTGGACGCCCAGGGCAAGCTCGGCTGGGCCATGGAGGAGTTCGCCGCGATCGCCGCCGCGCCCCGCCCGGCCCCGCGCACCGACCCGTGGCGCCGCACCTCGCAGCTGCACAAGATCCGCCGCCGCCGTCAGCTGGCCGTGGTGCGCGAGCTGTGGCTCGCCCGTGACCGGATGGCGCAGGAGCGCGACGTCTCCCCCGGCCGGGTGCTCGCGGACGCCGCGATCGTCAACGCCGCGCTGGCCATGCCGCTGAACATCGCCTCGTTGCAGGCCGTGCAGGGCTTCGGCCCCCGGGTGCACCGGCGCCAGCTGGAGCAGTGGCTGGCGGCCGTGCAGCGCGGCCGGGAGATCCCCGAGAACCTGCTGCCGTCGGCCACCGCGCCGCACGACGGACCGCCGCCGCCGCGGGCCTGGGCCGAGAAGGACCCGGTGGCCGCCGCCCGGCTCTCCGGCGCGCGCAGCGCGATCGGCGAGCTGGCCGAGCGCTACCACCTGCCGGCCGAGAACCTGATCACCCCGGACCTGGTCCGGCGGGTCTCCTGGCAGCCGCCGACCGACCCGGGCCCCGAGGACGTGGCGGCCGCGCTGCGCGGGCTCGGCGCCCGGCAGTGGCAGGTGGACCTGGTGGCGCCGGCGATGGCCGCCGCGTTCGCCGCGGCGGCCATCGCCCAGGGCTGATCGCGACCGAGGGCCGACCGCGGCGCCGGGGCTGATCGCGAGGCCGGGGGCTGATCTCGGCGCCGCGCGCGGAGCCGAGCCGGGCCGATCCGGCAACACGACGAAGGGGATGTCGTCCGTACGGGCGACATCCCCTTCGTCGTGCCCGGGAACGGAGCTCCTGGTCGGACGTGCCGGGGAACGTGTCGGGGGACACACGGTCAGATCCCTCCGAGGGGCCTGGGCAGGTTGGTTACCGGCGGGTAGCATGACCGTGAGCGGCGCCGCTCGGGTGTTCCACGGCGGCAGCCTGCCCACCTCGAAATGTTGGTCCCTGGGAGGAGAGCCCCCGTGCCTCGTACCGCGAGGGACGTCGTCTTCGTCGATGGCGTCCGCACCCCGTTCGGCAAGGCCGGCCCGAAGGGCATCTACCACGAGACCCGCGCCGACGACCTGGTCGTCAAGTGCATCCGGGAGCTCGTGCGCCGTAACCCGAACCTGCCCGTCGAGCGCATCGACGAGGTCGCCGTCGCGGCCACCACGCAGATCGGCGACCAGGGTCTGACCATCGGACGCACCGCCGCCCTGCTGGCCGGCCTGCCGAAGTCCGTCCCCGGCTACGCGATCGACCGCATGTGCGCCGGCGCGCTGACCGCGGTGACCACCACCGCCGGCGGCATCGCCTTCGGCGCGTACGACGTGGTCGTGGCCGGCGGTGTCGAGCACATGGGCCGCCACCCGATGGGCGAGGGCGTCGACCCGAACCCGCGCTTCGTCTCTGAGAAGCTGGTCGACGAGTCCGCCCTGTTCATGGGCATGACCGCGGAGAACCTGCACGACCGGTTCCCGCACCTGACCAAGGAGCGCTGCGACGCCTACGCCGTGCGCTCGCAGGAGAAGGCCGCCAAGGCGTACGCCAACGGCGACATCCAGCCCGACCTGGTGCCGATCACGATCCGCAACACCAACCCCGAGGTCGGCGAGACCGGCTGGGGCCTGGCCACCGTGGACGAGCCGATGCGCCCGGGCACCACGATGGAGAACCTGGCGGGCCTCAAGACCCCGTTCCGCCCGCACGGCAACATCACCGCGGGCAACTCGGCCGGTCTGAACGACGGTGCCACCGCCTCGCTGCTGGCCGCCGAGGACGTCGCCGAGGAGCTCGGCCTCCCGGTCCGGATGCGCCTGGTCTCCTTCGCCTTCGCGGGCGTCGAGCCCGAGGTCATGGGCGTCGGCCCGGTGCCGGCCACCGAGAAGGCGCTGGCCAAGGCCGGTCTGACCATCGACGACATCCAGGCCTTCGAGGTCAACGAGGCCTTCGCCGTCCAGGTCCTGGCCTTCCTGGACCACTTCGGCATCGCGGACGACGACGAGCGGGTCAACCCGTACGGCGGTGCGATCGCCTTCGGCCACCCGCTGGCCTCCTCCGGCGTGCGCCTGATGAACCAGCTGGCCCGCCGCTTCGAGCAGCGCCCGGACGTCCGCTACGGCCTCACCACGATGTGCATCGGCTTCGGCATGGGCGGGACCATCATCTGGGAGAACCCGCACTGGAGCGGCGCGGCCCAGAACACCGAGCTCGAGGGTGGTAAGTGACCATGGCCGACACCACTGAGCTGCTGACCCGCGGCGCCGAGCTCTTCCCGGGCGAGGTCGTCACGACGGCGCACGTCCGCCACCTCGACCTGCCGCTGCAGGCCGGCCGGCTGGCCCTGATCACCCTGGACAACGGCTTCGACCACACCAAGCCGACCACCTTCGGCCCGGGCTCGCTGCTCAAGCTGAACGAGGCGCTGGACCAGGTCGAGGCCGAGGCCGCCGAGGGCACCATCATCGGTGCCGCGATCACCGGCAAGCCGTTCATCTTCGCGGTCGGCGCCGACCTCAAGGGCGTCGAGGTGCTCAAGGAGCACACGGACGCGCTGGCCATCGGCAAGGGCGGCCACGACGTCTTCAAGCGGATCGCCGCGCTGCCCGTCCCCACCTTCGCCTTCTACAACGGCGCGGCGATGGGCGGCGGCGTCGAGGTCGGCCTGCACTGCGACTACCGCACGGTGTCGGCGGGCGTCCCGGCCTTCTCGCTGCCCGAGGTCTTCCTCGGCCTCGTCCCCGGCTGGGGCGGCTGCACCATCCTGCCGAACCTGGTGGGTGCCGGTAAGGCCGTCAAGGTCATCGTCGAGAACTCGATGAACCAGAACAAGCAGCTCAAGGGCAAGGACGTGTTCGAGCTGGGGATCGCCGACGCGATCTTCGAGCCGGCCGACTTCCTGGAGCAGTCGCTGCTCTGGGCCGCCAAGGTCGTCAAGGGCGACGTCGTCGTCGAGCGCGAGGCGATCGACCGCGGCAAGGCCTGGGACGACGCCGTCCTCTGGGGCCGCATGGTCGCCGACGCCAAGGTGCACGGCGCCGCTCCGGCCGCCTACAAGGCGCTGGACATCATCGCCGCCGCCAAGGACTTCGACCTCGCCGACAAGGCGAGCCTCCAGCCCGGCTTCGACGCCGAGGACGCGGCCCTGGCCGACCTCATCATGAGCGGCGAGCTGCGCAGCGGCATCTACGCCTTCAACCTGGTGCAGCGTCGGGCCAAGCGCCCGGTCGGCGCGCCGGACAAGTCGCTGGCCCGCCCGGTCACCAAGGTCGGCGTCGTCGGCGCCGGTCTGATGGCCTCGCAGCTGGCGCTGCTGTTCGCCCGCCGTCTGGAGGTGCCGGTGGTCCTCACCGACATCGACCAGGCGCGCGTCGACAAGGGCGTCGGCTACGTCCACGCCGAGATCGACAAGCTGCTCGGCAAGGGCCGGATCGGCCAGGACAAGGCCAACCGCCTCAAGGGCCTGGTCTCCGGCTCGCTGGACAAGGCCGCCGCCTTCGGCGACGCGGACTTCGTCATCGAGGCCGTGTTCGAGGAGATGGGCGTCAAGCAGGCCGTCTTCGCGGACCTGGAGAACGTGGTCTCGCCGACCTGCGTGCTGGCGACCAACACCTCCTCGCTGTCGGTCACCGAGATGGCCTCGAAGCTGAAGCACCCCGAGCGGGTCGTCGGCTTCCACTTCTTCAACCCGGTCGCGATCCTGCCGCTGCTGGAGATCGTCCGCGGCGACGCGACCGACGACGCCGCGCTGGCCACCGCCTTCGCCGTGTCGAAGAAGCTGAAGAAGACCTCGGTCCTGTGCAAGGACCGCCCGGCGTTCGTGGTGAACCGGATCCTGACCCGCTTCATGGGCGAGATCCAGAACATCATCGACGAGGGCACCCCGATCGCCGACGTCGAGAAGGCCGTCGAGCCGCTCGGCCTGCCGATGTCCCCGATCGTGCTGCTGGAGCTGGTCGGCCCGGCCATCGCCCTGCACGTCTCGGAGACCCTGCACGGCGCCTTCCCGGAGCGGTTCACCGTCTCCGAGAACCTCGCCAAGGTGGTCAAGGCCGGCAAGCGCGGCTTCTACACCTGGGTGGACGGCCAGCAGGTCCTCGACCCCGAGGTGCTGGAGCTGCTGTCCTTCGGCGACTCGGTGCTCACCGAGGAGCAGGTCCGCGCCCGCTCCCTGGAGGCCGTCGCTCAGGAGATCGGCCTGATGCTGGAGGAGGGTGTCGTCGCCGAGGCGCAGGACATCGACCTGTGCATGATCACCGGTGCCGGCTGGCCCTTCCACCTGGGCGGGATCACCCCGTACCTGGACCGTGAGGGCATCTCGGAGCGGGTGAACGGCAAGGCCTTCCTCGCCCCCGGCGTGGCCTCGGTGCCCGCGTAAGGCGTAGGCGCAGCCCGTAACGGAGGAGCCCCGGTGACCACCAGGTCACCGGGGCTCCTCGGTGTGTACGGGGCCTTCGGCGCGGGACTGCGTGTACGGACGTCTCTCACGCAGGGGCGGGAACGGACGTCTCGCGTGCAGAGGCGAGTACGGACGTCTCCCGCGCAGGGGCCCGGTACGGACGCCTCAGTGCTTGAGGCGGTAGACCACGGTGTCGGCGAAGACGCCGACCATCTCGTAGTGGGTGTCCAGCAGGTTCTCGATCCGGGGGACCATGACCGGCTGGTACGGGGCGATGCCGGAGTCGTCGACCACGACCTCGGGCAGGCCGTTGGCCAGTTCCTTGTCGAAGGTCTGCCAGGCGTTGGAGACGCTGAACTGCTCGCCGACGTTCTGGTTGCCGTCCTTGCCGCCGCTGTAGTTGGTGAGGAAGCCGGCGGTCAGGTACCGGGTGGCGGGTTTGCGGTCGGCCAGCCAGTACAGCTCGGGGTGCATGCCCCAGACCAGCACGGTGTCCTTGGGGGTGGTCTGGGCGGCGACGGCGGTGGCGACCTCGGTGGTGCGGTTGAGCCGCTCCCCCGGCCAGGCCATCGCCAGGCCCCAGAACACCGTGGCGGCGGCCGTGGTGTACGCCAGGACGGGTTTCCAGCGGATCGCCGAGGTGGCGACCGCCCCGGTGCCCAGCAGCACCAGCGGCGGCATCAGCTGGAGGTAGTAGTGGCCGAAGAAGTGGAAGCCCACGCTGACCGCGACGACCGAGGAGAGCAGCCAGACCCACAGGTCGGTGGTCGAGCCGTGCTCCTCGCCGGCCACCGGCAGCGGGCGGTGGCGGTACTTGAGCCAGAGCCGGCGCCCGACCGGGAGCAGGAAGCCCAGGCCGGCCGCGGCCAGGATGGCCGAGTTGCCGAGGGCCCGGCCGAGCATCTGGAGCCAGGCGCCGCCGAAGGAGGCGTAGTCGCCACTGCCGGTGACCACCCAGAAGAGGAAGCCCTTGGGCTTGGTGAGGATCACCGCGACCAGCGCTATCGGCAGGGTGAAGCCGAACCCGATCTTGAACAGCGCGGGCGGCCAGCGCACCCCGCGCCGGCGGGTGTCCTGGAAGAGCATCCAGAGCACCGGCAGCAGCACCGCTCCGCCGGTCTGCTTGGTCAGTGAGCACAGGGCGACCGCGATGCCCGCGGCCAGCCAGCGGCGCCGTTCGGCGTACCGGAAGGCGGCCACCATGGCGGGCAGCATGAAGACCTCGAAGGTCGCCGCCTGGGTGTCCTCCGGGGAGAGCCCGATGGAGACCAGCAGGTAGAGCAGTCCGGCCCCGGCCCCGGCCCGGTTGCCCCAGCGGCCGCGGGCGATCGAGGCCAGCAGGATGGCCGTGACCAGGTGGGCCACCACCGCCAGGGTGCGCAGCGGCCAGAGCGAGGCGGAGCCGAAGACCGCGAAGCAGGCCTGGTAGAGCCAGGGCAGCAGCGGTGGCTTGCGGTCCACCACGGTGTCGTACAGCACGCCGCCGTCCGCCAGCATCCGGGCCTGGGTGGCCAGGAAGCCCTCGTCCGGGCTCCAGACGGGCCGGGCGAAGGAGGGGATGTGGGTGAGCAGCGCGACCAGCGCGAGCACCGGCACCAGCCTGGTCCAGTACCCGGTCAGGAGACGGGTGCGGACGCGCTCGGGCAGGCGCTCGGCCAGTCCGGTGAGGCGGAGGCGGGTGGGGGTCGGCACGAGTGACAACCTACCGGGCGGGATCGGCGCCGATGGCGCCGGTCCCACCCCTCAGTGCGATTGTCAGCTTGTTCCGTGACGAACTGTTACGGAGTTACGACAAACGGTCGTCGGCGGAACGGGGGACCGCCCCGCCGGACGGCCCCCGGTCAGGCCTGGACCGGCGCCGCGTCCAGCTTGGAGACCAGCGCCGTCACCTTTCGGGCGATGTCCGGGGCGTTCAGGCCGATCTCGGCCAGGATCTCGGCCCGGCTGGCGTGGTCCAGGAACTCCTGCGGGATGCCGAAGTCGCGCACCGGCAGGTCCACGTCCGCGTCCCGCAGCGCCTGCGCCACGGCCGCGCCGACGCCGCCCACCCGGCCGTTGTCCTCGATGGTGACGACCACCCGGTGCTCGGCGGCCAGGCCCGGCAGGGCCGGGTCCACCGGCTTGACCCAGCGCGGGTCCACCACGGTGGCGGTGATGCCCTGGGCGGCCAGCAGGTCGGCGACCTCCAGGCTGGTGGGGGCCATCGCGCCGACCGAGACGATCAGCACGTCGGCGCGGTGGGCGCCGGAGGACTCCTCGGCGGCGCGCAGCACGTCCATGCCGCCGACCCGGCCGACCGCGGGGACGGCCGGGCCGACCGTGCCCTTGGAGTAGCGGACCACGGTCGGGGCGTCCTTGACCTGGACGGCCTCGCGCAGCTGGGCGCGGACCTGGTCGGCGTCGCGCGGGGCGGCCAGCCGCAGGGTCGGGATGATCTGCAGCATCGACATGTCCCACATGCCGTTGTGCGAGGCGCCGTCGTCGCCGGTGACGCCGGCCCGGTCCAGGACGAAGGTGACGCCCAGCTTGTGCAGGGCCACGTCCATCAGGACCTGGTCGAAGGCCCGGTTCAGGAAGGTCGCGTAGACCGCGAACACCGGGTGCAGGCCGTTGGTGGCCAGGCCGGCGGCGCTGGTGACGGCGTGCTGCTCGGCGATGCCGACGTCGAAGATCCGGTCCGGGAAGGCCTCGGCGAACGGGGCCAGGCCCACCGGGTGGAGCATGGCGGCGGTGATGCCGACGATGTCCTCGCGCTCGCGGCCGAGCGCCACCATCTCCTCGGCGAAGACCGAGGTCCAGCTCTGCCCGCCGCCGCTCGCGATCGGCAGGCCGGTCTCCGGGTGGATCTTGCCGACCGCGTGGAAGCGGTCCTCGTCGTTGTTCTCGGCGGCGTGGTAGCCGCGGCCCTTCTCGGTGAGGCAGTGCACGATCACCGGGCCGCCGAAGCCGCGCGCCTTGGTCAGCGCGGACTCCAGGGCGGTCAGGTCGTGGCCGTCGATCGGGCCGATGTACTTGAGGCCGAGGTCCTCGAACATGCCCTGCGGGGCGATGAAGTCCTTGAGGCCCTTCTTGGCGCCGTGCAGCGTCTCGAACAGCTGCTGGCCGACCACCGGGGTGCGCTGGAGCGCGTCCTTGCCCCAGGACAGGAACCGCTCGTAGCCCTGGGTGGTGCGCAGGGTGGCGAGGTGGTTGGCCAGGCCGCCGATGGTCGGCGAGTAGGAGCGCTCGTTGTCGTTGACGACGATGACGAGCGGGCGGTCCTCGGCGTCGGCGATGTTGTTGAGCGCCTCCCAGGCCATGCCGCCGGTGAGCGCGCCGTCGCCGATCACCGCGACGACCGGGTCGTTCTTGCCCAGCAGCTGGTTGGCCTTGGCCAGGCCGTCGGCGTACGAGAGGACGGTGGAGGCGTGCGAGTTCTCGATCACGTCGTGCTCGGACTCGGCGCGGGACGGGTAGCCGGACAGCCCGCCCTTCATCCGCAGCCGGGAGAAGTCCTGGCGGCCGGTGAGCAGCTTGTGGACGTAGCTCTGGTGGCCGGTGTCGAAGAGGATGCGGTCGCGCGGCGAGTCGAAGACCCGGTGCAGCGCGATGGTCAGCTCCACCACGCCGAGGTTGGGCCCGAGGTGGCCACCCGTCTTGGAGACCTCGGTCACCAGGAAGGTCCGGATCTCCTGGGCCAGTGCGGCCAGCTGTCCGGGCGTGAGCCGGTCGAGATCGCGCGGTCCCCGAATGCGGGTCAGCAGGGCCACCCGTTCCTCCTCGTTCAGTGTTCGCGGACCACGGACGGTCCGACGGGCGTCGCTGCCCGGTCCGGTGGCACGCCGACGATCCCGGCCGGTGCCGACCGGTCGAGTCTAATGTCCGCCTCCCGGACACCGAGCGGCGCGCCCGGTGCCACGTCCGGTTACCGCCATTCCGGGAGGTCGGGCCGGGGAGGAGGGTCACGCCCGGTTGACGGACGGGCGTTCGAGCGTCTTTATGTGCCCCGCGCCGGACTCAGGCTTCGCCGCGCCGGACTCAGGCTTCGCCCCGCCGGACTCAGGGTTCGCCGCGCCGGCCTCAGACCCGGCCGAGCGCGCCGGACTCCCCCATCTCGCTCATCACCAGGGCCAGCGCGCCGAGCACCTCGGCCCGGCCGCCGAGGGTGCCGGGGACGACCGAGAGCTGACGGGCGGCGCTCGGGATCGCGTAACGGGCCACCGAGTCCCGGATCGGGGCGAGCACCAGCTCACCGGCCTCGGCGAGGTCCCCGCCGAGGATCACCCGGCGCGGGTTGAGCAGGTTGCACAGGGTGGCGACGCCGGTGCCGATCTGCCGGCCCGCGTCGGCGATCACCCGGCGGCACCCGAGGTCGCCCTGCTGGGCCAGCTCGACCACCCGGGGCAGGCTGAGGTCCGGACCGAGGGTGGAGACGAGCAGCGAGAGCAGGTAGCGGGAACCGACGAAGGTCTCCAGGCAGCCGCGGTTGCCGCAGCGGCAGACCGGCCCGGCCTCGTCCAGCGTGATGTGCCCGATCTCACCCGCGGTGCCGCCCGGCCCGCGGTAGATCTGCCCGTTCACCACCAGCCCGGCGCCGACGCCGCTGGCGACCTTGATGTAGGCGAGGTCGCTCAGCCCCCGGCCGGCGCCCCAGACCAGCTCGCCGAGCGCGCCCAGGTTGGCGTCGTTGTCCACGTGCACCGGCATGCCGAGCCGCTCGGCCAGCTCCCGGCCCGGGGCGATGCCCGTCCAGCCGGGCAGGATCGCGGTGGAGCCGAGCGCGCCGGTCTCCACGTCGATCGGGCCGGGCACGCCGAGGCCGACGCCGATCACCTTGTCGGGGCGGAACCCGGCCTGCGTCAGCAGCCGCTCGACCATCGCCTCGGCGCGGTCGAAGCCCTGCTGGGCGGAGACGTCGACGTCGATCGGGGCGCTCTCCTCGGCCAGCACCCGGTGGGCCAGGTTGCCGACCGCGACGCGCAGGTGGGTGTGGCCGAAGTCGATGCCGACCACGATGCCGGCGTCCCCGCTGAGCGAGACGCTGCGCGCGCGGCGGCCGCCGGAGGAGGTGTCGGCGACCACGACGGTGCCGCTCTCCTTCAACTCCCGCACGATGTTGGACACGGTGGCCGCGGACAGTCCGGTGCCGCGGGCGATCTCGGCCTGGGTCAGCGAGCCGGCCATCCGCACCGCGCGGAGCACCCGTTCCAGGTTCGCCCGGTGCAGCGAGGACTGCGAGCCCGGTGTGTCCGTCGACATGATCCACCCTCCCAGGTCGGGGACCCCTCCGCCGGGCGTCCCCTTCAACTCCTGAAGGGTACGGCCCGGGGGCCCGGGCGCGGGTCCCGGCCGAGGCGGGCGGGCGCACGGGGGAGCGCGGACGGCGCCCGGCCGGCGCGGACCGGACGGCCGGGGCGCGGGCGTGGGGGCGCGGTGATCGGGGGGTGAAAGTGTTGCACGGCCCGGCCCGCGGAGACGGGGATCGGCCGTCCTGGCGGTGGCCGAAATCGGCGCACCATTAGCATGGTGCCCAATTCTCATCTGTCCCATCGGAGCCGTGGACGGCACCGGCAGGGGGACGGGGGGACGTTTCCAGACATGACGGGGAATCAGATGGCAGGGGATCACCCTACGCCGGGGGCAGGCGAAACGCCCGGCAGCGGTCCGCAGGACAACCGGGGCGTCTCGTTCGGGCGCCCGCCGGGCGGCGGTGTGGATCCGGCCGCCGTCGCGGACCAGATGACGCAGCTCGACGGCGCGGCCGTCCCGGGCCAGGCCGCGCCCGCGGGCCCACCGCCGGCCCAGCCGCCCGCCCAGCCGCCGGCACCGCCCGCGCAGCCGCCCGTCGGCAGCCCGGAGTACGCGGCGTACGCGCCGACCGCGACCGGGTTCCCCACCCAGGCCCCGCCGCCGCCCGGCGCCGCCCCGGTCGGCCCGTACGACCCGGCCCCCGGCGCCCCGTACGGCGCCCCGAACGCCGGGCAGGCCTACAACGCGGGCGGCTACAACTACCCGCAGCAGCCGGGGTACAGCTACCCCACCGCACCCGTCGCGCCCGTCGCGCCCGTCGCGCCCAAGCAGCGCAACCCCGTGATGCTGTGGGGCGGGATCATCGGCGGCGTGCTGGCGGTCTCGATCGCGGTGGCCCTGTTCGTCCTGCTCAAGGACCCCGACCCGAAGCCCGACCCCGGCCCGGGCCCGATCGCCGCCGACGGCGGCACCGACAACGGCGGGACCAGCAACGGCCCCACCCCCGGCCCGGGCCCCAAGGGCGGCACCTTCAGCGTCGCCTGGAGCGCCCCCAAGCCGGCCGGCGCGGACAGCTCGACCCAGCTGCTCGGCGTCTGGGGCACCGACAAGCTCGCCGTGCGCGTGGACGGTTCCGGCATCAAGGCCTACAACCTGGCCGACGGCAAGGAGGCCTGGACCATCGCCGCCCCGGCCGGCAGCAAGGAGCTGTGCACCGCCTCGTACGGCGCCAACTCCAAGGGCGTCGCCGCCGTCTCCTTCAACACCGGTGACAGCGACTGCTCCACCGTCGGCGCCGTCGACCTGGCCCAGGGCAAGCTGCTCTGGAGCGTCAAGGTCTCGGCCGACCGGATGTCCTCGCCGACCCTCAGCGTCACCGAGAACGTGGTCGCCGTCGGCGGCAACGCGGTCGGCGCCCTGAACATCGCCACCGGCCAGCCGGCCTGGCAGTACCAGCCGCGCGACAAGGACTGCATCCTGCGCGGCAAGGCGGCCGGCGTCCAGATCGCGGTCAGCGACCGCTGCTACGGCACCAGCGGCCCCAAGTCGCAGCTGGTCATCGTCAACGCCGAGACCGGCAAGCCGGCCAGCACCCCGATCACCCTCACCGGCAGCATCGAGGAGGTCGACGCGGTCGTCCAGGACAAGCCGCTGGTGCTGCTGATGTCCAACGGCCCGCAGGGCGACTACGTCCTGCCGTTCGACAAGGACAACAAGCCGGGCACCCAGATGTCCGTCAAGGAGCCCGGTTCGGACAGCCTGCGCCTCTCCGGCCAGGACGAGGCCGTCACCCGCAACGTGGTCAGCGGCACCACGCTGTACGTCCAGGTCAGCGGCAGCAAGCCGGGCATCAACGCCTACGACCTGAACACCGGCAAGCGGCTCTGGGCGGCCGGCTCCGGCTCGGCCGGCAACGAGCTGCGCCTGGTGGCCGGGACCGACAAGGACGGCAAGGTCCGCGCGGTCGTCGACCAGGGCTACAACAAGCCGGCCCGGCTGGTGACGCTCTCGCCGACCGACGGCTCGCTGTCCGACATCGGCACCATGGCCATGCCGAGCAGCATGAGCATCGGCAGCAGCAGCACCGAGTACCTGATCTCGGACGACGGCGCCGCGGTCTACGCGTTCCGCCGCTACAGCTCCAGCGACGGTCCGCTGACCAAGTGGAAGAAGTGACGCCGGAGTGACGACCCGGGTGACGACCGGAGTGACGACCGGCGTGACGACCCGGGTGACGACCCGGGTGACGACCGGCGTGACGACCCGGGTGACGACCGGCGTGACGACCGGCGTGACGACCGGCGTGACGACCGGCGTGACGACCGGCGTGGCAACCGGGGTGACGACCGGGGCATGACCCCTCGTCGCGGGCCACGCGGGCGGGGCGGGAACGGGCCGAGCGCCCGGGCCCGCCCCGCCCGCGGTTTTCCGGCCGCCCCGCCCGCCGGACATGCGAGGATTCGGACCATCAGTCTGACAAAGGAGTGCAGCGAGTGCCCGGCACAAACCTGACCCGTGAGGAGGCCCGCACCCGGGCCGACCTCCTCCACGTGGACGCGTACGACATCGAGCTCGACCTCGGTTCGGCCCGTGAGGGCGGCACCTTCCGGTCCACCACCGTGGTCCGGTTCACCGCCACCACCCCCGGCGCGGAGACCTTCATCGACCTCGTCGCCCCGAGCGTCGAGGAGGTCGTCCTCAACGGCGTGCGGCTCGACCCGGCGAGCTTCGCCGACAGCCGCATCCCGCTGCCGGGCCTGGCGGCCGAGAACGAGCTGCGGGTCGTCGCGAACTGCGAGTACACCAACACCGGTGAGGGCCTGCACCGGTTCGTCGACCCGGTCGACGGCGAGACCTACCTGTACACCCAGTTCGAGGTGCCGGACGCCCGCCGGGTCTTCGCCAACTTCGAGCAGCCCGACCTGAAGGCCGCGTTCGCGTTCACCGTGACCGCGCCCCGGGGCTGGGTCGTGGTCTCCAACTCGCCGACCCCGGAGCCGGCCGGCGACGGGGACACCCGGGTCTGGACCTTCGAGCCCACCGGCCGGATCTCCACCTACATCACCGCGCTCGTCGCCGGCCCGTACGTCGGGGTCTTCGACACCTACGAGAACGGCGAGCAGAAGGTGCCGCTGGGCGTCTACTGCCGGCCCTCGCTGCGCGAGTTCCTGGACCCGGAGGCCGTCTTCGAGGTCACCAAGCAGGGCTTCGACTACTTCCAGGAGAAGTTCGACTTCCCGTACCCGTTCGCCAAGTACGACCAGCTCTTCGTCCCGGAGTTCAACGCCGGTGCGATGGAGAACGCGGGCGCCGTCACCCTGCGCGACCAGTACGTGTTCCGCTCCAAGGTCACCGACGCCGCCTACGAGGCCCGCGCCGCGACGATCCTGCACGAGCTCGCCCACATGTGGTTCGGCGACCTCGTCACCATGGAGTGGTGGAACGACCTCTGGCTGAACGAGTCCTTCGCGACCTACGCCGAGGCGGTCTGCCAGGCCGAGGCCCCCGGCTCCAAGTGGCCGCACTCCTGGACCACCTTCGCCAACCAGATGAAGACCTGGGCGTACCGGCAGGACCAGCTGCCGTCCACCCACCCGATCATGGCGGAGATCAACGACCTGGAGGACGTCCAGGTCAACTTCGACGGCATCACCTACGCCAAGGGCGCCTCGGTGCTCAAGCAGCTGGTGGCGTACGTCGGCCAGGACGCCTTCTTCCAGGGCGTGCAGGCGTACTTCAAGCGCCACGCCTGGGGCAACACCCGGCTCAGCGACCTGCTCGGCGCCCTGGAGGAGGCCAGCGGACGCGACCTCAAGGCCTGGTCCAAGGCCTGGCTGGAGACCGCCGGCATCAACGTGCTGCACCCGTCGATCGTGGTGAACACCGACGGCGAGATCGAGTCCTTCGCCGTACTCCAGGAGGCCCCCGCGCTGCCCGCCGGCGCCAAGGGCGAGGCCGTGCTGCGGCCGCACCGCATCGCGATCGGCCTGTACGAGCTGAACGGCGACGCGCTGGTGCGCACCGACCGGATCGAGCTGGACGTCGACGGCCCGCGCACCGAGGTGCCCGAGCTGGTCGGCCGCCACCGCCCGGCCGTCGTGCTGCTGAACGACGACGACCTCTCGTACGCCAAGATCCGGCTCGACGAGGACTCGCTGGCCGTCGTCACCGAGCACCTCGGCGGCTTCACCGACTCCCTGCCGCGCGCGCTGTGCTGGGCCTCCGCCTGGGACATGACCCGCGACGGCGAGCTGGCCGCCCGCGACTACCTGTCGCTGGCGCTGTCCGGCATCGGGCGCGAGAGCGACATCGGCGTGGTGCAGTCCGTGCAGCGCCAGGTCAAGCTCGCCCTGGACGCCTACGCCGACCCGGCGTGGCGCGAGGAGGGCCTCGACCGCTGGGCCGCCGCCGCGGAGGAGCACCTGCGCGCCGTCGAGCCCGGCAGCGACCACCAGCTGGCCTGGGCCCGCGCCCTCGCCGCGGTCGCCCGTACGGACGGTCAGCTGGGCCTGCTCACCGGGCTGCTGGACGGCTCGGTCGAGATCAAGGGCCTCGCGGTCGACACCGAGCTGCGCTGGACCCTGCTGGCGCGCCTCGCGGCCACCGGGCGGGCCGACGAGGCCGCCATCGCCGCCGAGCTGGAGCGGGACAACACCGCGGCCGGCCAGGAGCACGCGGCCACCTGCCGCGCCGCCCGGCCGACCGCCGAGGCCAAGGCACAGGCCTGGGCGTCGGTGGTGGAGTCCGACAAGCTGACGAACTATGTGCAGGAGGCCGTCATCGCCGGCTTCCAGCAGTCCGACCAGCGCGAGCTGCTCGCACCGTACGCGGCGAAGTACTTCGCGGCGGTCAAGGGCATCTGGGAGACCCGCAGCCACGAGATCTCGCAGCAGATCATCGTCGGGCTGTACCCGGCCCTGCAGGTCAGCCAGGAGACGCTGGACGCGACCGACGCGTGGCTGGCCTCGGCCGAGCCGGCGCCGGCGCTGCGCCGCCAGGTCGTCGAGGCGCGGGCGGGCATCGAGCGCGCGCTCAAGGCCCAGGCCGCCGACCGTGCGGCGGGGGCCCGCTGACGGTGCGCGGATAGCCCGAAGGGGCGCCGGACGGGATCGTCCGGCGCCCCTTCGGGGTCGTGCGGGTCCTGGTGGACGTGGAACGTCCGGATGGACGTCGTGCGGGTCCGGGCGGACCCGGCTGCTACTTCTTCTTGCCCTTGCCGTACGGCAGGCCGGCCAGACCGGCGATCACCGCGAAGGCCACGAGCGGAAGAAACACGAACAGGCCGAGGGTCTCGCCGACGCTCAGGCCGGAACCGGGGTCGTCACCGTCGTCCCGGGCGTAGGCCATGGCGGGCGACGACATCAGCATCATCAGCGTGACCGTTGCGGAGACCGCGCCGGCTCGCAAAGCGTTCCTCTTGTCCACGTTTCCAACTTACTCGCTGCTTATGGACGGGCGCGCGTCGGGGTCCGCCTGACGGAGTCGGGCAGGGCGAGGAGCTGGGCGAGCAGGTCGGCGGCGGGGGCGGTGGCGAGGCGCTCCAGGGTGACCGGGTCGCCGGCGCCGTCGGCGACCGGCAGGCGCCAGTTCGGGTACTGGTCCCAGGTGCCGGGCAGGTTCTGCGGGCGCGGGTCGCCGACCAGGTCCGGCAGCCAGACCCCGACCAGCTCCGCCGGGGTCGCCCGCAGGAAGCGGTACAGCACGGGCATCGTCAGCGGCTCGTCCTCGACGAGCAGCCCGCGCCGGACCAGCTCGGCCCGCCAGTCCGCCAGCTCCGCCGCCGCCTGCTCCTGCTCCTCCCCCAGCGGCCCGGCCAGCAGGCCCAGCCGGTGCCGCAGCTCGACGTGCTCCCCGGAGAGCCGGGCCGCGGTGCTGGGCAGGTCGTGGGTGGTGAGGGTGGCCAGGCAGCCCGGCCGCCAGCGGTCCGGACCGAGGATCGAACCGTCCGCCTGCCAGTCCCGCTCGAACCAGAGCACCGAGGTGCCGAGCACCCCGCGCGCCGCCAGCTGCTCCCGCACGCCCGGCTCCACCGTGCCGAGGTCCTCGCCGATCACCGCCGTACCGGCCCGGTGCGCCTCCAGCGCCAGCACGCCCAGCATCGCCTCCGCGTCGTAGCGCACGTACACGCCCTCGGTCGGGGCGTGCCCCCGCGGGATCCACCAGAGCCGGAACAGGCCCATCACGTGGTCGAGGCGCAGGGCCCCCGCGTGCCGGGCGGTGGCCCGCAGCAGCTCCGCGAACGGGGCGTAGCCGGCCTCGGCGAGCGCGTCCGGGCGCCAGGGCGGCAGGCCCCAGTCCTGGCCGTGGGCGTTGAAGGCGTCCGGCGGGGCGCCCACCGAGATGCCGCCGGCCAGCACGTCCTGCAGCGCCCAGGCGTCCGCGCCGTCCGGGTGGACGCCGACGGCCAGGTCGTGGATCAGGCCGACCGGCATGCCCGCCCCGCGGGCCGCCCGCTGGGCGTGGGCGAGCTGCTGGTCGACCTGCCAGGCGAGCCAGCGGTGGAACTCGACCCGCTCCGCGAGCTCCTTCTCCGCCTGCTCGACCTGTGGGCCGTCCGGGTGACGCAGGCCCTTCGGCCAGTGCTGCCGGTCGGTGCCGTGCTCCTCGGCCAGGGCGTTCCACAGCGCGTGCCGGCGCAGCCACTCGCCCTCGCGCCGGCGGTACGCCTCGTACTCGGCCTGGCGCCCGGGGCCGCGCGGCACCTCGTACAGCAGCTCCAGCGCCTCGCGCTTGAGCCGCCACACGGCGTCCCGGTCGATCAGGGCGTCGTGGACGAGCACCTCCTCGCGCAGCCGGGCCGCGCGGCGGGTCACCTCCTCGGCCCTCCGTCGTTGCTCCGCCGTCAGGTACGCGTACTCGGGGACGTCCTCGACCCGCAGGTGCACCGGGTCGGCGAAGCGGCGCGAGGACGGGCGGTACGGGGAGGGGTCGGAGGGGGCGCCGGGCAGCGCTTGGTGCAGCGGGTTGATCTGCACGAAGCCCGCGCCGAGACCGGCCCCCGCCCACCGGGCCAGCTCGACGAGGTCCCCGAGGTCGCCCATGCCCCAGGAGCGCTCCGACAGCACCGAGTACAGCTGGGCGAGGAACCCCCAGCTGCGGCCCGGCAGTTGAGGCAGCCGCTCGGGGGCGACGACCAGCGCGGCCCTCGCCGTCCGGTCGCCGCTCTCCGCCAGGAGCACGTGGCGGCCCAGCGGCAGGTCCCCCGGCACCCAGTGCGAGTGCCCCCGGGGCAGCTCCCAACTCCCGCCGTCCTCCAGCTCCACCCGCAGCCGGGCGTCCGCCGGCACGTCCAGCGCCGTCCGCCTCCCCTGCCGCACCACCACGCACGGCGGCAGCAACCGGGCCGGCTGCTCGACCCGGTGACGCTCCAACGCCTCCCGCGCCTCCTGCGGCGTCCCGGCCGCCACCCCCATCGCCCCCAGCACCGCGACCAGCGTCCGCGCCCCCACCGTCTGCCCGCCCGGCCCCGGGTACCCGGTGTCCACCCCGTACGCCTGCGCCAGCGCCACCAGTTCGGCGGGCGGCGGCGGAGCATCCTGCGCCGGCACCTGCTCGGCTCCGTCACTGTCGTGGTAAGCGGCCACTCGCGGCTCCTGCGATGTCTCGGCGACGCCCGGTCAGAACAGCCACAGTCCTACCCGCGTGACACCACGATCACCCAGCGCGACACAGCGTCAAGTCGGGCGGACGTGATGAGGGGCCCGGCTCGACAGCCGAACCAGACCTGCGCGCCCCGTCAGCGCCCGATGAACCAGTCGGTCCGACACAACGCGGAATCGGCCGGCCCTCCGCGAGTGCGCAGCCCGACGACACCAGCTGGAGTCAGGAACACGGTGGAGGCCTGCTGGCAAGACGGGCCCACCACGGTCCGCTCGAAGAACTCGTACACCCACTCGCCACAGCGGTCGGCGGCGGCCCGGCGCTGGCACCGGACACGCCCCCTCAGTAACCAGGGCCGTCGCAGCCGAACACCCGGATGATGTCCGTCCCCATCCCGCCCGAACCGAACGCCACCGGGATCTTGCGCCTGAGTTCCACCCTGAACACCCGGCCAAGGACTGGGCTTCTCCGCCGAGTTGTCGGACGCTCCCATGAAACGCTCACATGCCGTCGTCCAGTAGCCCAATGACGTTGCATGGAAGGCCTAAACCTGCAAGCCCTTCCTGGCGATCACCGCCAAGAGGACGCTGGACACCGACTTGTTGAGCTCGAAGTCGACCCCCGGACCCTGCGGAAGCCTGAGGCCCCGAGGTTCATGACCTCCATCCCCGCCAGCCCTCCCAGCTCCTTGCCATCAGTGCGGCCAGCACGATTAGGAGGTTCGGCAGGGTGAAAATCCGGCACTACACCCCCTTCGGGCGACGAATAAATTCCCAATCAGGCCTTCAATCACGATGCCGAGCTTTCCCCTCCAGGCGCCGCGCGAAAGATATGGGACTCGACGCCTCCTTCACGCCTCAATAACTTCATCCAAATTGATCGATCATCAAATCCCACACCCCTCATTCACCAGCCTGACAATCACCAAGAACCTGACACTCGCTCACGTTTTAATGACCACCGGCCTCCGCCCCGAATAGAGAAGGTTCCAAAATTCTTGAAGCGAGTTGCCATACCTGCCAAGATACGGACTGCTCCCGCCATAGACTGCGCCATCCTCGCCAAGAAATATCAGAATCCCGCCACCCATCAAGCCAATCGGGGTCAGTTTTTGGCCAGCCGCAGGTTCGTATTCGTTAACCAGCACGGGGATATAGGTCCTAGCAACCGCCCCGACCGGGTCAATTTCCGTTAGATCCTCAGCCTCCTTACTCCAGTGATGCGGGTGCCTTACCTTCAAGGAGAAGAACTCCCTAACAGCTTCCACCGCCTCGGAGCCCGGAGAGCGATCGATATCCCTCCAAGCCCGCAGAGAGCTGTCGATCGATACCCTCCTCCCGGCAAACCAGCCGCTTTTCTGCAGGCCCGCCATGGCCAGCACCGTCAGTTCGCCCATCATCGCTCCCAGCGAATTAAGAAATATCCTGCGATTGGCGAGGTGGCGAGCCCCCGCTTCCCAGACGCTCGCCACCTCTCGACCGATTCACCTCATTGACTCGCCCTGGCTCCGCCTCCAATAACGACACTGAGGCACTGCTTGCAAGCGGCGGAAATATCTCCAGACTGTCGATAAATTACCGCATGTTCAACATTAGTCAATCGAGCCAGATCATCCGTCGGGGCTCCACTCAGGGCGCCGTTACAGGCCCGAACCTCTGCGCAGTTATTCCATGCCCAAACTTCTTGCCCTCGAGCCAGGTGAGAACGCTAAACCAGCGCATCCTCACAGAAAGGATCACCATGCGACGGGCCACTATATCCGATTGAAAACTCGCCGGGCTGCCCATCGCCTCTGTCGACCAGCCGCGCTGCGGATACTTTTTCAACATCGGCCGGCGCTGACCTTGCCGCTTGTCTGGCAGCACTCAGACACTCATCTCCATTTGTGTTATGGACGAGAACCGGAGTAGCGCCTGCCACTACATAATACGTGTGATACGCGCCCCCTCTCCGCCTGCTTTGTCGCAGGTCAACGGTGATTTGACGGTCCGTCGGTGCTCGTGGATGTGCGCCGAAGTCCGTGGTTGTTGCCGTCGCTATTGCCGTCAGAGGTGTAGACCAGCCGTGCTGTCTTCGGCCGCGCGCGTGATCCTGCTGCCAAGCTCCGGGCTCGGCGCGGACGACGGTGCGGGTGGTCTGCTCGGACGACTGGTGACCGGTCTGCACCCAGTGTCCGGCGATCCAGCGCGTCAGCTCCTCGGGGGTGTGCAGTTCGCCGGAGGCGGCAGCGCAGTTCCGTTCTTCGCCGGTGACGCAGACCGCCTCGAAGGTCGGCAGCGCCATGGGGTCGGTCACGGTGGTCACGTGGTACTCGCGGAAGCGGTAGCGGGTGGCCTTGCCCATCAGCCTTCCCCGTTCCCATCAAGGGGGCTGGCGTTCGCAGGTTCACCCTCCTCAGCCACCTCCTCCTGCGGCGCCGGGATGCGCTCTCCGTGCGACGCGGCGACCCTGAGCGCGTCCGACAGGGCCTCGGTCAGCCGGCAGGCGAGCCAGCGGTATTCGATGGCCGACTGCGCCTTGTGTTTGAGCTCGCCCTTCGCACCGGACTCCGCAAGGGCGAACTCCTCGGCCTGCGCTGGGAAGACCTCGACCTCGACGCCGGCACCGCCAGCATCCGCCGCACCCTCCAGCGCACCCGCACCGGCGGCCTCACCACCCTGCCGACCAAGACCATCAGCTCGGAACGCCGCATCGCCCTCCCGTCCACCTGCGTCACTTCTCTCCGCGCGCACCGTGACCGGCAGGCCCAGGAGAAGCAGCAGACCGGCACAGAGTGGGCGGACACCGGCCTTGTCTTCACTCGCCCGGACGGCCATCCCATTGAACCCGCCACCCTCACGCGGCACTTCAACGCGATGCTCCGCCGCTCTCGCCTGCGGGCGATCCGGTTCCACGACCTGAGGCACTCGACCGCGACACTCCTCCTGGAACAGGGCGTCGAACTCGTCGTCATCAAGGAGCTACTGGGTCACGCCCACATCGGCGTCACCGCGACCGTGTACGCCCACGTCCGCCTCCGCCTCCAGCGCCAGGCCATCGACCTCCTCAGCCGCGCCCTGCACACCCCGTCGGAGGTCACCTCCGCGCCCGACGACGGCGACGACCCGCCGCCCTGTGCAGCACCCGTCCACTGACGTTGCCGTCAACTACTGCCGTCAAGACCCACAGAAGCCCCGCCAGAATTGTTTCTGGCGGGGCTTCACGTATTTAACCGTGGCGTCTCAACTGATCGATATCAGTCTAAACTCCACCGGATGCTAGCCATTGCGAATGCCAGGCGAGCTGCTCATCAACGGTGCAGACTTCCTTCTCCTCTGCTGGCTCAAAGATATCGACAACCGGTGGCCGATCTGCAGTCCGGGGAATCTTCAGCGCGTACGCTCGGCGCCCTATTGTCGCCTGACGCAGCATAGGCGATGGAAAAACATTCCGGCGCGCGCCATTGCACACCAGCAGCAAACCAGAAGGCTCGATCCTCCTGCGCGCAGCCGACAGTGCTTCAAAAAGGTCGGAACCATCTCCGGAAATAACCTCTCCGGATTCGAACACCACCTCCACGAAGCAGGTGCCATCCGAAGCAAAGCGCACTCGGACGGGTTGGACCGCGCCCCCGCCTGCCACCGTCAACTCGACTTCAGTCCAAATCATGGGCGAAACCTCGGATTCGGAGTCCATTCTCCAAGATGGTTCCAGACGCCTTCAATATCGTGCGGATGGATTTTTCCAGCCACTGCGATCTCCTCTTCCCAGGGATAAGGCGAGCTGTCACCAAAGTGAACGTTCACGTCGATACCACTACCGCGAACCTTATAGATGTGAGTCTCATCGCCCATATAAGTATCTTCGGCAAACCCCTCCGCTGCCTCTCGCGTCCTTGACGTTGAGATGAACCCACTGTCCGGCCTGTTTTCGTGGACATGCTGATTAATATCCAGGTTGTTACCCTTGGGCTCGAACCCGTTGGTGAATATCTCGTCAGGCCCGCGCGTATCGGCTCGATACACCGAATTGCAGTTGTGAACCAGGACCGGCGTGGCGCCTGCGAGCACGTAGTACGTGTGGAGGAGGTTGACGGTGAGGTTGTGGGTGGTGACGGCGTAGGGGTAGTTGCGGACGGACTGGATGGTGAGGGTGGTGCCGTCGGGCTGGCGGAGCTGTTCGCCGGGGGTGAGTTCGCCGGCGTCGACCCACTGCTGGCGGGTCTCGCTCCAGTAAGGGTGGTGATAGGTGGAGGTGATCTTCGCCTGGTCGTTGGCCGGCGGGCCTCGGGGGCTGGTGTCGTCGGTGAAGGTGAGGTCGGTGAAGTCCTTGTCGTCGGGGGTGGTGATGGTGGTGGTGACGGTCTCGGGACGGGTTTCGCCGGTCTGCGGGTCGGTTGCCATGACGACGTCGCCGTCACGGACATCACCGATGGGCTTGGCGCTACCGTCCGCCATCAGAACCAGGGTCGTGGCCGGGAAGCTGTTGCACTTCTCGAGGCTGGGCGCGTCGGCATCAGCCCTGGCCGGCTTGGGCTCTACGCCTGCCGCATCGGTTGCTGTTTGTTTTGCCGCTTTTTCTTCTGCCGCCTTGGCTGCTGCCTTTTCAGCTGCCCTGGCTTCGGCTGCTGCCGTCTTGGCGGTGACGAGGGCGGCTTCGGCCTCCTTTGCGGCACGTTCGCCGGAGCGAATGACGGTGTAGAGCTTCTCGATCTCCTTGTAGATCTTGAGTGCCTGGATTCCGGCCTTGACGACCTTGGCGATTTTGCCCCAGGGCACCACATTGAGGGCCGTGTTGATGCAGCCCATCACGTCGCCCTTGGTGAAGCAGTCGCGGGCGTCGTTGAAGCCGATCAGGTCGCCGACGATGTCGACCACCTTGTGCACAAGCTCGTCACGCTTCCGCTTGTTGACACGGACGACGTGGTCCGCCTCTTCAACGGCCTTCTGGGCGGTCTGCTCCTCTGCTGTGGGCTTCTCCACGACCTCCACCTGGGTGGTAGCACCATGGGAGTCCGTGTGCCAGCCAGCGCACTCACCGGCCTGGTCGCAGTCGAGGCGCAGGCCGTTGGCGTCCGACTTGTTGATCGGGCTGTTGTTGGCGTACGCGTAGGCGTTCCACTGCTGGGGGTCTTCGGGAACCGTGATGGGGTCGGGGCTGATGAAGCGGCCCGTCTTGGGGTCGTACTCGCGGGCACCGAGGAGGGTGAAGCCGGTCGACTTCTCCTTGGTGCCGCCGACGAAGCCCTTGTCCCCGGCCCAGACACCCGCCGTCGGCTGGGTGCCGCGCTCGTTGCCGAACGGGTCAGTGGGGCGGCGGACATGAGCGAGGGTCGTCGCGTCGAACTGGACGCCGTTGGTGCCGTGCGGGTCCGCGCCCTGGTACGCCAGCTTGGACGTTCCGTTGGTGGTGGTGCGTGTGATGGAGAGACCGTTGGGCGCCGCGTAACTGCGGACGTTGGTGACGACCTTGGTGGTGGTGTCCAGGGTGATCTGGTCGGCGCCCAGGTTGAGCGTGGTCTTGCCTGGGTCGCGACGGATCAGCTGGTTGCCCGACACGTCGTACAGGTAGCTCGTCGCGCCACTCTCGCCAGTGCCGGTGATCTGGTCGAGCTTGCCCTGGGCGTTCCAGGTCAGTGTCCGGGTGCCCGGGGTGTCGGTGATCGAGGTGGTGTTGCCCGCCGCGTCGTAGGTGTACGAGGTCAGCGCGGTGCCGGCCGGGCCGGTCTGGGTGGACTTCATCAGCGCGTGCGGACCGCCCGTGCCGCCGCCCGTCTTCGGGTCGGAGGACGGGGTGTTGGGGCCGGTGCCGAAGGTCTGGGTGGTGGTGACGTCCTTGTTCGCGTCGCCGGTGACGTCCTTCTGGACCAGCTTCGTCCGGTTGCCGATGAGGTCGTACTCGTACTGCTGCCAGTACGGAGCCGGGCCTCCGACGCTCGGCTTGCCGCCGCTCACCGACGGACCGTCGGGGTTGGTGCAGGTACCGACCCCGGGAACGCTCGGCTGCGGCTTGGTGGTCTGGGTACCGGTGTCGGTCCAGGCCTGGGTGAGCCTCCCGAGGTAGTCGTGGGTGAAGCACTGCAGGTCGGCGACCTGGCCGTCCTGCGCGTTGCGGGCCGAGGTGACCTGGCCCAGCGGGTTGTAGGTGTAGTCGACCGAGTCGATGTGCGCCGTCTCGGCGGTCTGCTTGTCCAGGATCGAGCGCGTCACCCGGCCGGTGGCGTCGTCGATCACCATCGTGGCGACGACCTGCGCACCGGCGCGGCCCACCGTGGTGCGGTACGGCCGGCCGTACGGGTCGTAGCGGACGTCGGCCACGAAGGTCGTGGACTCGGCCCCGAACGAGCTGGACACGGCCGCGAACTGGCCCATGGTGTCCGTGGCGAAGGTCAGTTCCTCCTGCCCCATGCCGGCCACGTCCGGCAGCAGCGTCTTCTTCAGCCGCCCGGCGCTGTCGTAGGTGTTGCTGGTCTGATAGATGCCGGCGAGGTCCTTCTCCACGGCCGGGATGGTGGTCTTGGTGCCGAGCTCGCGGTATCCGACGTCGTAGCCGGTGATCTCCGACGTGTAGGCAGCACCGTTCACGTAACGGGTCGAGGAGGTCGGCTTGCCCTTGGCGAGGGTGTCGTAGGTCCAGGCGGCGACCTGCTTGGTCGGGTCGATCGCCGTGCCCTCGTAGGCCGCGATGTTGCGGCCGAGCAGGTCGGTGACGCTGGTGGCGCTCTTGCCGCGGGAGTCCGTGACGGTGATGAGGTTCTTGCTGTCGTCGTACGTCGTCGCCCCGACGCCCGAGTCCGGGTCGGAGGACTTCACCGGGCGGCCCAGCAGGTCGTACTCGTACGTCCACTGGTTACCAGCCGCGTCCTTGCGCCAGGCCTCCTTGCCCTCTGGCGTATAGCCGTAGGTGGTCTCGTCGTACGCACCGGTCGGGGTGTTGGCCTTGTACTGGCGCAGGGCGATGGTCTGACCGCGGGCGTCCGACACCGTCGCAGACGCGTAGCCGCCGGTCGGTGGGCTGATGCGGACCTCATCGGCGCCGACGTAGTCCGTGTGGGTGCGCCACTGCTCGACGCCGTACGACTGGAAGACCGAGTCGGTCACCCGGCCCATGCCGTCGAACTTCCGGACAGTCTGGGACGGGATCTTGCTGTCCGGTTCCACACCTCCGTTGGGCAGGAAGAGCTGACCGCTGGGCGGCGCCTGGTCGTTATAGTAGGCGGCGCTGGTCTTGATCTGCCAGCCGTGCGAGTCGAACAGCGCGTCGGTGATCATGCGGCCGGTGGCACCCGAGGGGGTACTGGCCTGGGTCTGGCGGACCCGGCCGAGGCCGTCGTAGATGGTGAAACTGGAGGTGTACGTCTTCAGGTCGCCCATCAGGGCCTGGCTGAGGACCTGCGAGGGCGTGTTGGAGCTGTTCACCGAGTACGAGAACTTGCGGTTGGGACGGTCCGGGAAGTTGGCCCGCTCGTTGCCGGGGCTCCAGCCCGCCACGGCGCGGCCGAGGGAGTCGAATTCCTGCTCGCTGATCCGGCCGTTCTCGTCCTTGATCCTGAGCGCCGAGCCGCGTCCCACATCGAGGGTGCTGACGGACTGCCAGCCCATCGGGTTGGTGTGGGTGATCTGGGTGGGCAGCTGCCCGGTGGCCGGCGAGTAGGCCGTCTTGGTCTCGGCGCCGGTCTGGTGGGTGGCGTCGGTGCGGGTCGGATCGACGGTGCTGACGACCCGGCCGTAGGCGTCGAAGCTCGCTCGGGCGGTGGTCCGGTAGACGGGCTTGCCTGCCGCGTCGTAGCGCTCCAGGACTTCGTTCGAGGTCTGCTCGGACTTCGCTCCGGACTGTCCGAGCGCCAGGCCGTCGAAGTAGTTCCGGGTGTCGGCGACCGTGTTGCCCTTGGTCGCGGTCTGGCCGCAGGCGCCCTTGAGAACGAGGGTGCGCGAGGCCAGCTGCGTCGGTGCTCCACCGGGGCCGGTGGCGTACTCGAAGGAGGTGCAGAGCAGCTGCTCGGGGTGGGCCAGGTCGCCGTTGTCGACCACCGTCAGCGGACGGGCGAACGACGTCGAGTCGTACGTGGTGGAACGCTCGCGGGTGCGCCAGCTGCCGTTGGCCAGCTTCTCGCGGTTGGTCACCTTCAGGGCGTTGACGGCCCGGGCGGTGATCGCGGGCATGCCGCCGGACTGGTTGCGGGTGGCCGTGATCGGACCGAGCCACGGCTCGGAGACCACGGTGGACAGCACCTCGCCGTTGTCACCGGTGTAGTTGGCCGAGTCGCGGATGAAGCCGGCCAGGACGTTCTCGTCCTTGATGGTGCCGCCGTGGACGTCCGCCACGGACACCTGGCGGGTTGTGCCGTTGGCGAGGACGTCACCGTCCATGCCGCGCAGGAAGGTGGCGACCGACTTGGTGCGGGGGGCCTCGACGTCGCTGCCGCTGCCAGAACGGGTGGTCACCGTCGCGTACCCGCGGAACTGGTCCCAGGTGCGGGTCTTGGCGTTGGCCATCTCGGAGTCGTTGCGGTGCCAGGCCGCGCCGCCGCCGTACTCGTAGGTGGTGACGACCGCGGGCTGACCGCCGGCGACCGTGTCCTCCTGGGTGACCGACTGCACGATGATCTTGTTGAACCAGTCGTTGACCGGGTCCGGCGCGCTCTGCCCGGGCAGGTACCACTTGACCGGCATGCAGGCCATCGTGTTGCCGTCCTCGGACCCCGGCATCTTCCCGCCGGCCTCGCGCGAGCATTCGGCGGGCCGGTAGACGACGTTGATCAGGCCACCGGTCTCCGTGGTGATCTTCTGGATCCGCGGGCGCTTGTACGGCTCGATCGAGGCCGAGGTGCCGTCCGGCTGGACGATCTGGCCCGCGACGCGGTTGGCGATCTGCAGCGGCTGGAAGTACACGGCCGGCAGGGTGATGGGCGTGCGGTTGTTGGTGCCGGTGCGCTGGATCGAGTCCAGCCAGAGCGACGGCGAGGTGCCGTCACCCGGGTCCTGGAAGGACTGGTTGAGGGCGTAGGAGTCGACCGACCGGTATGTGGCGCCGTCCCAGACCTCGGTGTCGACCTTCGTCAGGCGCTTGGTGGTCCAGAAGGTCGGCGAGTAGACGGTGCAGTCACCGGTCGCGTCGCAGTTCTGGTCGATCGGGGTGTCCGGCCAGCGCTTGGCGTTGGCCTTGGTCCGCAGGGACGGGTCGCAGCTGAAGTCCTTGTCCGGCAGGCAGCGCTCCGCGGTGCGGAACCACAGCTGGGCGGCCGGGTTGGCCTTGCCCTTGGCGGCGATCTGGTCGGGCAGGCGCTGGCCGTAGCCGACCCAGGTCGGGTAGCTCGCCCGCTGGTACTGGGTCCGGGTGCCGTTGCCGTTGTTCTGGCCGCCGCCCCGGGCGTAGTGGTTCTGCTCCTGGTCGTACCGGTAGGTGATCAGGTTCTGGTGCGGGTCGACGACGTAGTCCAGCGACCACTGCCAGCCCATCTGGTTCCAGCTGCCGGTGGCCGGGGATCCGTCCTTCAGGCACGGGTCCTGGCCGCCCGGCCAGTAGATCGGCACGGTGGAGACCGAGTTGCTGGCCTGGTCCGTGCCGTCGCCACCGGGCAGGTGGTTGACGCCGAAGTAGTACTGGGTGCCCTCGGTGGTGGTGATCCGCCAGGCCTCGCCGTTCCAGGCGCCGTTGTTCTGGCCGGTCAGCCGCTCGACCTTGGTGCCGTCCTCGCCCTGCAGGTGCCACTCGCAGGACTTGTCGTCCTTGACCAGCTGGCCCGCGTGGCCCGCGAGCGAGAGCTGGAGCAGGTCGCCGCCCCAGCACTGGTCGCCCGACTTGTCGATCCCGGCGTCCTTGCAGCTCTTGTAGGCGCGGACGATGGAACCCGGCTGCCAGTCCCAGCCCTCGCCGATCCAGGACGGCTGGGCGTTGGTGGAGGCGGTCTTGCCGTCCACCGCGGAGGAGTCGTAGCCGAACGAGACGTCGGGAGCCGGGCCCGCCAGCGCGGAGGGCAGCTCGGCGGTGTAGCCGTAGGTGAAGTTGCCGGCGTTGGAACCGGCCTGCCAGGAGGCGGACGGGGTGATCGGCGAGGCGGTGAAGTCACCGCCGCTGCCCTTGGCGTCCGCCTCGACGGCGAGCGCCACCGTGGGAGAGGCGGCGGCCGGGCTCCCCGAGGCGCCTGCGGCGAAGGCCTTGGCGGCGGTGGGAGTGGTCAGCTGCGGAACGTCGACCTCGGCCACCAGACGGCCGGTCGAACCGTCCCGGTGCGACGGCACCGGGGTGCGCGTGCCGCAGCCCGCGGCCCCCGGGGTCGTCAGCGCGCAGCTGGGCAGCTGGACGATCCGGGCCCGCGAGGCCCAGTTGGCCCCGGCGTTCTTCGCCCAGGACTGGATGTCGATCCCGACCTGGACCCGACCGGCCTGAGCACCCTCACCGGTGTCGGTGACGCCCAGCAGGGCGCCGTTCACACCTGCGGCGTTGGTCCGGGCCTGGTCGGCCAGTTCGATCTGGAGTGCCGGGGATTGGGGCGCCGACGTGGTCTCCCGGGCCTCCGGTGCCGCGAGGGCGGCCGGCTTCGCGCCGGGTGCCGGGGCGACCCAGACCGGCAGCGAACCGGCCTGCACGGGCACGGCGGTCGGCGTCGCGTCAGCCGCCGACGGCGCCAAGGCGGCACCGGCGCTGGCACCGGCTCCGCCGAGGACGGCGGTGGCTCGGCCGGCCGGCGGGCTGGAGTCAGCCGGCGGCGACCACTTCTTTCCGGGGTCCGGCGTGTGGCCGGCGGGCTTGCCGTCGGCACCCTTCACCGGCTGGGTGTTCGGAACCGGCGTATTCGGTGGCACCCACACCTCGGGTGGGGCGGCCGCTTGGGCGACCGCCTCCACCGAAGGGAGTGTCACCACGGACATGGTGACGGCCAGAGCCGCCACCACGGCCACCCGCAAACTTCGCGGACGGGTGAACAGGCGGACAGGACGAGACAACTGATCCCCCCACAGATTGTCGAAGCTCGAATCGGGCCGACCGGACCGGCCCGGGCCCCCGGCACCTTAGGCGCACACGACCGATCAAAAGTGGGAAAGAAGTAAAAGATCATCATGTGACCAGCGTCACTCGAAGAGCAATGTGCCACCACCCGCGACAACTCGGGCACCTTGTCGTCAAAACGCTTTGACAGCGAAGCAAACGTGAAGGCAGCGTGCGACCGATCTCTGCTCACATCACCAATGACGAGGGGGTCTTCATGTCGAGGTCACGTCCTCCATCTCCGTCCTTTCCGACACGACCTGAGGGAATCCGGACATTCCGAGTGGCTCTCCTGCCGCTCGCCTGCACGGCCGTCCTCTCCCTCGGCGCCGGACTGCTGGCGGTACCCGGAATCGCGGCGGCGGCTCCCGCCGACCGCAACCACGGTCCCGCCGACGCCTCCTGGCCCGCGCCTCCGGCCAAGGGGCAGCCCGACTCGCGCTCGGCGCGGACCGAGGCGATACTCGCCGCCCAGGCAAGGGCGAAGAGCACCGGGAAGCCCGTCGTGGTCGACACCATGACCACGGGCGGCAGCCAGACCACGGCCAATCCGGACGGCACGCTGACCACCGACTCCTCCCCCGTCGTGGAGCGGGTCAAGAACGCCGACGGGACCTGGCGCGCCGTCGACGCGACGCTGCGGACCAACCCTGACGGCACGGTCGCACCCACCGCCGTGCCCTCCGGCCTCACCTTCTCCGGCGGCGGCAGCGGACCGCTGGCCACCATGGCCACGGCCGACGGCAAGAAGCTGTCGATCAAGGCGCCGTTCGCCCTGCCGAAGCCCGAACTCGCCGGCAGCAGCGCCCTCTACCGCTCCGTCCTGCCGGACGTCGACCTGGAACTGAGCGCCACCCCCGCCGGTGGCTGGCGCCAGGTCCTGATCGTGCACACAGCACAAGCGGCGGCCGACCCCAAGGTCACGAAGCTGCACCTCGACACGACCGTCGACGGACTGACCGTCAAGGCGGACGCCAACGGCAACCTGTCGGCCGAGGACGCCTCCGGCAAGGCCCGCTTCACCGCTCCGGCACCCGTCATGTGGGACTCGTCCACGGCTCCGGCCGCACAGCCCAAGGCCGCCGCCGCGCCCGTAGCGGGCGGTGATTCGGAAGCGGCCGGGTCCGACAGCAAGGCCCCCGGGCCCGGTGCCCGGACCGCGCCGATCGCCACCACCGTCAGCGGCGGCGGCATCGACCTGGTGCCGGACGCCTCGCTCCTCGGCCAGGGCACCGGCCCCTGGTTCATCGACCCGGGCTGGAACCCCAGCGTCGACAACGGCACCCAGGCCTGGGCCCAGGTGCAGTCCGCCTACCCGGAGACGATGGAGTACAACGGCACGCAGCTCGGCCAGGACACGCCTGCGGCCGGCTACTGCGGCTACATCGACACGAGGAACCGCTGCGAGAAGGAAGGCAAGGAACGCGCCTACTTCCAGGTCGGTCTGAACTCGGCGTTCTGGGACTCGACCGTCCTCACCGCCAAGCTGTACGCCACCGTCGCGCAGTCGTCCAGCCCCTCGACCTCCACTCCGATGGGCGTCTACTCGACCGGGTCGGCCAACAGCAACCCGATCAACCAGTGGACGCGCTGGAACGCCCAGCCCTGCCCCCAGCCGTCGAACTGCTCCAAGGTCGGCATGAACTGGATCATGGGTGAAGGCGGCAAGGAGTTCGACGTCCAGAGCCAGATGGTCCAGGCCGCCCGCGAGCACTGGGACGGCTGGACCTTCATGTTCGCGCCCGACGACGAGGGCAACAAGTACTACCGTCAGCGGTTCGCCAACAACCCGCACGTCGTCGTGACGTACGACTTCCAGCCCCACATCGGCGACCCCGGGACCAACCCGCCGCCGGGCTTCGCCCGTGACGCGGTGTCCGACAAGTGCCAGACCCCCGGCACCGCCAATCCGTGGGACAACCCGGGCTGGGTCGGGATCAACACCGACATCGGTCTGAGCGTGGACACCTGGTCACCGACCGGCGAGCAGCTCTGGACCTCGTTCAAGATCTGGGACGACGACGACAACGGGTCCTCGAAGCTCTACGAGACCGGCTGGGCCGCGAGTTCGGGCCGCAAGTACGCGAGCGTCGGGTCGCTGACCGACGGCCACCAGTACGGCTGGTTCGCCGCCACCACCGACGGCACGCTCACCAGCGACAACAGCCGGATGTGCTTCCTGCGCATCGACCGGACCCCGCCGACCGCCCGCGTCACCTCGACGGACTTCCCCGAGTCGGGCACCCTGGGCGGGCACCCCAAGCGCGTCGGCGAGGAGGGCGTCTTCACCCTGACCGGCACCGACCCGGCCCCGGCCACCGGTGGCCGCTCCTCCGGCCTGGCCTGCGCCCGCTGGACCAACGACCCGATCCAGGCCGCGGCCACCGGCTGGAACTGCAACGACGGCGGCAATGTCGTCAAGATGAGCGGCGACGGCAGCTTCCAGCTGAAGTACACCGCCAACCACTGGGGGACCAACTTCCTCTACCTGCAGACCCAGGACAACGCCGGCAACATGTCCCAGCCGGTCGCGTACACCTTCTTCGTGCCCAGCAACCCGAACGCCGGTCCCCCGGTCATGGGCGACATCGACGGCGACCTGAAGGCCGACATCCTCCTGCCCGACGGCTCCGGCTCACTCCGCGTGATCGGCGCGAGTACTGATCCGTACGCGGCTCCGAGCGCCAAGCCGGCCTCCGCCCCCGGCTCCACCGACTGGAGCACGGTCCAGATCACCCACCGGGGCTCCCTCAGCGAGCGGAACGTCGACGACCTGATCGCGCACGTTCCGGGCGCGGCCGAGCTGTACCTGTACGCCAATGACGGCAACACCACCACCCTCGACAATCAGAGCGGGGTGCCGCTCACGAAGCCCGACTCCTGCTACACCCCCGACTACGTGCCGACCACCTGTGGCCGGCCGGACTGGTCGGGAGTCACCCAGATCGCGGCCTTCGGATCGCCCTACGACGACAACCCGCGCGACCCCGGCACGGGGCAGCTCGGCCTTCCCCGCACCTCACTCCTCTACGTCGAGGCCGGCCAGCTGTGGCTCGCGACGTCGTCCAGCGCCAAGACCCTCGACGGGCCGGCCTACCTGTTGTCGCCGGACCACAACTGGGACTTCTACGACCTGATCACCCCCGGTCCGGCCAAGGGCACGAACATCCCGACGGTCTGGGGCCGGTCCAAGGGCGACGGAACCATTCACGCCTACCAGCTGGCCAAGGGCAGTGCCTCGAGGAAGTACGACGCCTCGGCGTTCGCCACCCCGACCAGCGGTTGGCTCGCCAACGGCGTCGACGCCAAGCTCTACCCGAAGGTGGGCTCAAACGGTGACGTCACCGGTGACGGCATCCCCGACCTCTGGGCCGTGGACACTAGCAACCAGCTGGTCGCCTGGGCCGGCACCGGTACTCCGAAGGACAAGAACACCGCCACCAGCGGCCCGACGGTGACCGGCCTGGAGAAGTCCCCGGTCGCGCTCGGCAACCTCAACCGCCCCGCCGGCAACTGGCTGGCCGCGCACGACGGCACCAACACCGTCCGCGACGGCCAGAAGCGCGCCGACGGGTGGGCCACGAACGTCGGCTGGGGCCCGGATACCGTGGACGGCCGGCCGGCCACCGTGGGCTACTTCAACCCCGGCGCCGGCTCGAACGTCACCATGGCGGGGCCGGTGGTCGACACCCGCAAGAGCTTCACCGTCTCCACCTGGGCCTTGTCCGGATCGGTCGGCGGCGTGGTCGCCAGCCAGGACACCGGGCACAGCAGCAACTTCCTGCTCTACAGCGACGGCTTGGGTAGGAACTGGCACTTCGCCCTGGCGTACGCGGACGACGACACCTGGTCGTACGACTTCACCGACACCCAGAACGCCTCCGCCCAGACCCGGCCCGGTGTCTGGACCCGGCTGACCGCCTCCTACAACGCCGACACCGGGGCGATGGCGCTCTACGTCGACGGTGTCCTGGCGGGCACCAAGGTGCACCGGGCGAGCACCAGCCCGGCGTCCTCGGGACCGTTCACCCTGGGTCGGTACAAGTACCAGTCCAAGGCGTCCACCAGCTTCGACGGAGCCATCGGCAGCACCGCCGTCTACCCGTTCGCGGTGGCCCCGACCGCACCGGGCGCCACCAGCGTCGTGCGCTCGGGCGTCGACGCGGGCATGTGCGTCGACGACGTCAACGCGAGCACCGCCAACGGCAACCCGATCATGCTGGTGAACTGCAACGGGACCGAGGCGCAGCAGCTCGCGTTCGGGAACGACGGCACCGTCCGGGTCAAGGGCGGGTGCGTCGCCACGGTGAACGCCGGCACGGCCGACGGCACGCAGCTGGAGTACCACACCTGCGACGGCACGACGGCGCAGAAGTGGATCCCGCTCGCGAACGGCGCGCTGTTCCACCCCGCCTCCGGTAAGTGCTTCGAGCTCCCCGGCGGGCCGGCGGCCAACGGCACCCGGCTCCAGATCGCGGGCTGCGGCTACGGGGCGAACCAGCAGTGGGACATGCCGACGCTGAAGTCGGCCGTGCTGCCCGCTCCGCCGCGCTCCTGACCTCCGGGTCCTGAGTGGGCACCAGGGCCCGCGTCGCCGATCGGCGGCGCGGGCCCGACGCGTTCCCGGGACGCTCGCGGAGGGGGATGAAGCAGGGCAATCCAGGCGTAGCTGTCGGTGACATTGACACCGGATTGGCCAGCTGGTGGGGTTGCCGAGGATGTGGTTCCGGCCTGGCGAGGAGGCTCCTGTGCAAGCCCGAGTGTCCGTTGCGGCCGGGCGGCGGCTGCGGTCGCAGTTGGAGCAGAGTCCGGCGTTGCGGGAGGTGCTGCAGCACCCCGCGGCGGTGGTGGCGCGGCGGGCGACGGCGCGGACGTGCCGTCAGCTGGCGCCGCGGACGGCGGACCGGCTGATCGCCGACCTCAAGGGGACGGAGCCGCTGCTGGCGTCGGTGCGGGAGGAGCGGGCGGAGCGCGCGGAGCACGGCGCGGGGCGGCCGGGGCGGCGGACGATGCAGATCGCGGCCGGGGTCGCGGCCGCGGCGGTGGTCGGCGGGCTGCTGGCCGGCCCGCTGCCGTCGGCGGCGTACGCGGCGGCCTCGGTGAGCTCGACGGCGGACGTGGCGAGCGCCGCGCCGCAGACGCCGCTGGGCAGCGTGACCGACCCGAAGGTGTTCCCGAAGCCGCAGCAGCAGACCGTGGCGGGCAAGCCCGTCACGGTGCCGTCGGCCGTGACGCTGGTGACCGCGCCCAAGGTGGACCAGGGCGCGGTGCGGGCCGTCCGGGAGGTGCTGGACGTCGCCGGGGCGGGCGAGGTGACGCCGCAGCCGGACGGTGGGACGCCGGCCGCCGGTTCGCTGGTGGTGTACGTCGGCGGGCCCGCCGAGGACGCCGGCGGCGAGGTGGACCGGATACTGCGGCAGCTGTCCGCGGCGGCCGGCGGCAAGGACGGCACCGGGCCGACGACCGCCGGGATGCCGGTCGGCGGGTACGTGCTGTCGGCCGGTCAGCTGCCCGCCCAGGGCGGCGGGACGTATGGCGCCCTGGTGCTGGCCGGCGTGGACGCCACCGGCACCTTCTACGCCGCCCAGAGCCTGCGTCAGCTGCTCGCCGCCGTACCGGCCGGGCAGGGGCAGGCGCCCGGTGCGGCCGGGCTCGGCCTGCCCGGGATCACCCTGCGGGACTGGCCGTCCGGCACGCCGGTGCGCGGCACCGCGGAGGGCTTCTACGGCACCCCGTGGACCGCCCAGCAGCGCCTGGAGCAGGTCGACTTCCTGGGCCGCTCCAAGCAGAACTTCTACCTCTACGCCCCCGGCGACGACCCGTACCGGCTCTCGCGCTGGCGCAGCGCCTACCCCGCGGCCCAGGCCGAGGAGCTGCGCGAACTGGGCTTCCGGGCGCGGCAGAACCACGTCGTGCTCGGCTACGCGATCGACCCGGGGCAGTCCTTCTGCTTCAGCTCCGGCAAGGACGTGGACGCGCTGGTGAAGAAGCTGGACGGGCTGCGCGGCCTCGGCTTCACCGCCTTCCAGCTGCAGTTCCTGGACGTCAGCTACGACGAGTGGCACTGCGACGACGACCGCGACGAGTACGGCACCGGGCCCGCCGCGGCCGCCAAGGCGCAGGCCGCGCTGGTGAAGAAGGTGCAGGACCGGCTGATAGCGAAGAACCCGGGCCTGGCGCCGCTGTCCGTCGTCCCCACCGAGTACCACCAGCAGGGCTCCACCCCGTACCGCAAGGCGCTGGCGGCGGCGCTGCCGGAGGGCGTGCAGGTGGCCTGGAGCGGGGTCGGGGTGATCCCGGAGAAGATCACCGGCGCCCAGGCCTCGGACACCGCCGGGCTGTACGGGCGCCCGCTGCTCACCATGGACAACTACCCGGTCAACGACGCCACCCCGGACCGGCTCTTCCTCGGCGCCTACACCGGGCGCGACCCGGAGCTGGCCACCCGCTCGGCGGCGCTGCTGACCGGCGCGATGCAGCAGCCGGTGGCCTCCCGGATCGCCGTCTCGACGGCCGGCGACTTCGCCTGGAACCCGGCCGGGTACAAGCCGGAGGAGTCCTGGCAGGCCGCCGTGCGCTCGCTGGCCGGGCCGACCGGCGCCGCCCCGACGCCCGCCGGATCGGCGCTGCCCGCGGTCCTCGCGCTGGCCGGGAACAGCACCTCCTCGCCGCTGTCCAAGCAGGAGTCCGGCTATCTGACGCCGCTGCTGGACCGCTTCTGGGCGGCCGCCGAGCCCACCTCCGGCGCCACCCCCGACCTCGCCCGGCTGATCGAGGCCGCCGCCCCGCTGCGGGACGCCTTCGCCACCATGGCCACCGCCCGGCAGACCCTGGCCGGCACCCCGGCCACCGCCCAGCTGGCCGGCGAGGCCGCGCCCTGGCTGGGCCCGCTGCGCGACTACGGGCTGGCCGGGCAGGCCGCCCTCGACATGCTGCTCGCCCAGCACGGCGGCGACGGCACGGCGGCCTGGAAGGCCCGGGTCGAGCTCAACCGGCTGCGCGAGCAGCTGGACCGGGCCCCGGCCACCATCGGCGCCGGGGTGCTCGGCCCGTTCCTGGACCGTGCCGTGCGCGCCGCCGACAACTGGTCGGGCGTGGGCGGCGGCGCGCTCACCCCGACCACCACCCTGGGCACCGCGCAGGACCACCTGCCCGCGCTGATGACCGACGGCGTGGCCGACACCTTCTACTGGAGCTCCGCTCCCCCGCAGCCCGGCGACGCGGTCGGCCTGGACCTCGGCGCGGGCCGCCCGGTCAGCGGCGTGACCGTGCTGATGGGCGGCTGGGGCGACGGCCCGGACGCCCGGACCGCCGTGGACGACTACATCCGCGACGGCGTGCTCGAGTACTCCACCGGCGAGGGCGGCTGGAAGCAGCTCGCCGTGGTGAAGAACCAGAAGACGGTCAGCGCCCAGCTCCCGCCGGGCACCGTGGTACGGGCGGTGCGGCTGCGGGCCACCGCCGCGCAGAAGACCGCCGTCGCGGTGCGCGAGTTCACCGTCACCGCCCCGGAGGACTCCCCGGCCAGCGTCAGCGGCGGCCCCGACGCGGCGCCCGGCTCCTCCGCCGCCGCCGTGCTGGACGGCAACCCGGACACCGCGTACCGGGCCGCCAAGGCGCCGACCGCGCTGGACGAGCCGCTCGTCGTCGAACTCGGCGCGGCCCGCCCGCTGGACCGGCTCACCGTGCTGACCGACCCGGCCGTCCGCGCCACCGCCACCGTCGCGGTGCGCCGGGCCGACGGCACCTGGACCGACATCGGCATCGTGCAACCCGGCTACAACGAGCTGCCGGCCGGCGGGCAGGCCGCCGACGCGTTCCGGCTGACCTGGAAGCCCGGCGGCGACCCCCCGGTGGTCAACCAGGTCATCCCCTGGTACGCGGACGCCCCGGCGGCCCGGCTCAGCCTCTCCGACCCGGCCCTGGACGTGGTCACCGGCGCCGCCGCCCCGGTCACCACCCGGGCCACCGTGGAGGCCGGCCGCCCCGAGGGCACCACCGGCGAGCTGCGCACCGAGGTGCCGGCCGCCGCGAAGGGCCTGACCGTGACCCCGGCCGGCCCGGTCACCGTGCCGCGCGGCGGCCGGGTGGGCGTGCCGCTGCTGGTCGGCGCCACCGCGGAGACCCCGTCCGGGACGTACCGGGTGCCGGTGCAGTTCGTGGCCGGCGGCACCACCGTCCGGCAGGTGCTCCAGGTGCACGTGGTGCCGCCCACCGGCGGTCCGGACCTGGCGGCCGGCGCGAAGGCCACCTCCTCGGGCGACGAGACGGCGAACTTCCCGGCCTCGGCCGTCACCGACGGCGATCCGAAGACCCGCTGGTCCTCGCCGGCCAAGGACGACGCCTGGGTGCGGCTGGAGCTGCCCCAGGCGACCCGGCTGGGCGCGGCGGTGCTGCACTGGCAGGCCGCGTACGCCGCCTCGTACCGGATCCAGGTCTCGGCGGACGGGAACACCTGGACCGACGCCGCGACGGTGGACAACGGCAAGGGCGGCGACGAGACGGTGCGCTTCGACGCGCCCGGGGTCCGGTACGTCCGGGTCCAGGGCGTGGCACGGGCGACCAAGTACGGCTACTCGCTGTGGGGTGTCGAGCTGTACGCCGTGACCCCGCCGGCCGCGCCGCAGCCCCCGGCCGGGCAGCCCGCCCAGCCCGGCGGCGCGCCCGTCCAGCCCGGCGCGCCCGCGGCTCCCCCGGCGACGGCGGCCAAGCCGTAGCGGGCCGGCCGTCGGGGCGCACCCGGCGGCGGCCAAGCGGTGGCGGCCCAAGCGGTGGCGGCCAAGCGGCGGTGGCCAAGCGGTGGCGGCCCAAGCGGTGGCGGCCAAGCCGTGGCGGGCCGGCCCCGCGCGGGAACGCGGCGGGCCGCCGGCTCCCCGCTGCGGGGGGCTCGGCGGCCCATGAGGCGCGTACCGACGGTATGACGGGCGGGCCCTTGTGGAGCTGCGGTCAGGCGGAGAGCGGTTCGGGCTGCTCGCCGCGGCGGACGGGGGCGGGGTGGGCGGGGTGCGCCCGGCCGAGCGGGACGGGGTGGACCGGCTGCTCGGTATGGTCGTGGTGCTCGTACTCGCCCCACTGCGGGGCGCGCAGCTGGTCCGCGCCGCCGTAGGGCTCCAGGTAGGGCCGCCACCGCGGGTCCTTGATCCCGGTGCCGATGATGCGCCAGGCCAGGCCGCTGGGCGGCGCGGGTGGTCGCTTCATCCGCCAGCCGAGCTCGGTGAGGTGACGGTCGGCCTTGGTGTGGTTGCAGCGGCGGCAGGCCGCCACCACGTTGTCCCACCGGTGCTGGCCACCGCGGCTGCGCGGGATGACGTGGTCGACGCTGGTGGCGGCGGCCCCGCAGTAGACGCAGCGGCCGTGGTCGCGGGCGAACAGCGCCCGGCGGGTGAGCGGGACGGGCCCGCAGAACGGGACCCGCACGAAGCGGGTCAGTCGGACGACGGACGGCGCCGGAAGGGCGCTGGTGGCGCTGTGCAGAGTGACTTCCGAGTCCTCCAGGCTGACCGCCTTGTGGTTGAGGACCAGGATGAGTGCGCGGCGCATCGATACGACGCCGAGTGGCTCGTAGGACGCGTTGAGGACCAGGACATGCGGCACGGATGCCTCCTTGGACGCCTGCGGCGCGTGGCTCGCGCCGGGACGAGCGGTTGGACCGCGCCACGCGTGCGCGATCTCCCCCAGTGTCGCCTTACGCCTTTGTACGGCGCCACCACTCCTGTGTAACTGACCTGACGAGAACTCCGGGTGTGCTCTCTGTCATAGCCGGTATGCCCGGGGGAAGCTCGGGTTGCACCCGGGTGGCGGTGCGTGGCGCCCCGGTGACCCTGCCGGGTGGCCCTCCGGGGGCACGGTTCGGCCGTCCGGAGCAGTGCCCCGACTGCCCCGACGGGCCTCGGAGCCCGGGGGCGGGGGAGCGTACGGGGGCGTTGACGGGGCGTTCGGGAGGCTTCGTGCGCCTGCGGGCACGTTCGCGGGAGGTTCCCGGCCGGTCCGGGCGGGCATGCGGCGGCGGATAGGCTAACGCTCACGGTCCGCGGGCCGCTCATCGGCGGTGCGGGCCCGCCACGCACCCAGCAAGGAAGGCCCGCACGTGTTCAGCTCCGGTGCCACCGGTCCGTCCGACGCGTCCTCGGCGCTCGCCACCCCGACGCCGGCTCCCAGCCCCACCGCGCAGCTGCCCGAGCTCGACCTGCGGATCCCGACCAGCGCGCAGGAGGTCTCGGAGACCACCCGGCAGGCCGCCAGCTGGTTCGACACCCACTGGCAGGGCTGGCTGGCCTCCGGGCTGCGGATCGTCTTCATCATCATGCTGGCCCTGGTGCTGCGGGCCGTGGTGCGCAAGCTCATCACCCAGCTGATAGGGCGGATGGCGCGCACCTCCGAGCACCAGGAGGAGAGCCGACTGGGCGGGCTGCTGGCCAACACCGGGGTGGTGAACACGGAGCGGCGCCAGCAGCGCTCGGAGGCGATCGGCTCGGTGCTGCGCAGCGTGGCCTCCTTCAGCATCCTGGGCACGGCGGCGCTGATGGTGCTCTCCGCGCTGGGGGTCAACCTGGCGCCGCTGCTGGCGAGCGCCGGTGTGGCCGGTGTGGCGATCGGTTTCGGCGCCCGCAACCTGGTCACGGACTTCCTCTCCGGGGTCTTCATGATCATGGAGGACCAGTACGGCGTCGGCGACGAGATCGACACCGGGGTGGCCACCGGCACCGTGCTGGAGGTCGGCCTGCGGGTGACCAAGCTGCGCGGGGCGAACGGCGAGATCTGGTACATCCGCAACGGCGAGGTGAAGCGGATCGCCAACATGAGCCAGGGCTGGGCGACCGCCTCGGTGGACGTGCAGGTCGGGTACAAGGAGGACCTGGTCCGGGTCGAGGACCTGATCCTGGCGACGGCCGAGGCGATGGCCAAGGAGGCGCCGTACGACGAGCTGATCTGGGCCCCGGTGTCGATCCTGGGCGTGGAGTCCGTCGCCTCGGACTCGGTGGTGGTGCGGATCGAGGCCCGGACCGCCCCCGGCAAGGCCTTCTCCGTCTCCCGGGCGCTGCGCCAGCGGCTGAAGGCGGCCTTCGACGAGGCCGGGATCAAGGTCAAGGAGGAGACCCCGGCGGCGGCCGCCGCCGCGGCGGCGGCGTCAGCGGCGACCGGCGTGGTGATCGCGCCCTCACCGGTGCCGGCCGCCGAGCAGGGCGCACCCTCCGCACTCGCCGACCCGAACTCGGCGCGCTTCAAGGCGACGGAGCCGATCCCGGCCGCGAAGCCGGAGCCGTAGGACACCCTCCCGCCAAGCCGACGAAAGCCCCGCTCCCGCCCCGGTGGTTCCCAGCGGCAACCACGGAACAGGGGCGGGGCGCAGCCGGCGATCGACGGCGGCGGGGCACAGGGGTGTCAGGTCGGCTGAACACGCCTTCCCCGCCGAGGGACCGGCGGGAGGTTGGTGAACGCGCGAAGAGCCCGATCACGGGCGCGGAAGCCGAAGCTGATGAGGGTGACGCCCTCTCCCGCACTGAGCGGCGTCCGACCGTGCGGTGTGAGCCCGCCGTCGAAGACGACGCAGTCACCTGCGGCAAGTTCGCATTCGTGATAGCCGTCGGGGGTGATGAAGACGGTGGTGCTGGCCCTGAACAGGTCGCCAGGGCGCTCGTGCTTGAGGCACAGGATCAGATTGGCCTCACCGAAACCGAACTCGTCCACGTGGAAGTCGAGGAACTGCCCTTCCTCGTAGCCGATGTAAACGCCGGTGTGCGGCTGCTCGACTTCCAGGCCGGTGGACCGCTCTACGACTGCGGCGAGATCGATCTGCGCGGCGAACCGGTTCGCGGCGTCGCCGACGGGCGCGTTCCACTTGCCGTTGTGAAGGTATCCGTCAGCGGTGACGGCTTTCTCGGCCTCCTCTGCCATGGCGGCGATCAGCTCAACGGGAAACGACTGATCACGCAGGTGGCGCGGGTGCACGTGCTGGTGTGCGGCGAGCCCGCGCACAGGGTCCCGGAGGGTGAGGAAGTCCTCTTCCCACCGGGCCGGCGTCTTGGCTGTGGTGTGGGACTGGAGCCATGAGGTCCACTGACCGCTCCACTGACTAGGTGCCCCGCTGCCTGCCGACGATGCGTCGGCCTGGCCGATCAGCATCTCCACCCGGGCGAGTGCGGCCTGCGTGGACTCGACCAGCCCGGCGTCCCCCTTGGCGATCCGCAGCCGCATGGCTTCTTGGAGATGGACCTGGGCATCCGCGAGGTCGCCGCGCTCCATCAGGTGCTTGCCGGTGTGCTGGAGTGCGAAGTCCAGGAGCTCCGGGTGCCGGCCTCGTGCGTCGGACAGGGCGCTGCGGTAGAGCGCGTCCGCGGTCTGTACGTCGCCGGCGTAGCGGTACGCGTCGGCGAGGTTGAGCCCGGTGGCGACGACGGCCCGGGTGTTGCCCGTCTCCGCGGCGAGGTCCAGCGACCGCCGAAGGAACATATGGGCGTCCTCGTGGCGGCCCAGGCACATCTGGCCGATGCCGATCCACCTGGTCAGGACCCGAGTACGAGCGGGATCGCTCCCTTCGGGCAGGCCCCGCAGTTCCTCGCGGAGCCTGCCGACCGCGGAGGCCAGCTCGTTGCGGTCGGTGGGGACCATCCGCAGGTTGTCGTCGTGGGTGATGAGGTGATCCAGCACGTGACCCTCCGTCGTTCGGTTGCGCTCAGCGTGCCTGCAACCGGTCGGTCTGGTGGCGCAGACCGGCCAGCAGCTCCACCCCGTGGCGGGTGAAGTGCTCACGCAGGAGTTCGAGTTCGCGCATGAGGTAGCGGACGGCCGGCAAGCCCTCGTCGTAGGCGCTCTGGAAGCTCGCGCGCTCGTCGGGGGTGAGGTCGTCGCGGCGCAGTTCGGTCTGGCGGAAGCGCAGCAGCTGGTTGTAGACGCAGGTCGCGTGGAAGGCCCGGTCGATCTCCCAGTACTGGTTGCGGTCCTCTCCCTGACCGGCCCGCCACCTGATCTCGATCTTGGGAGAGGTCTTGGAGGAGTACCCGTCAGCGAAGACCTGGTGCTGGAGGACGTGGAAACTGATCGACTGGTGGGTGCCCTCATGCAGGATGTTCTCTGCCAGGTAGAGGCAGGAGGGGCGTTCGCTGACGGTGTTCGGGGGGATGTGGCGGGAAGCCTTGTCGGAGAACGTGATGACGTACGGGAGCGCCGGGTCGCTGGAGCTAGTCAGCGACGAGATGCGGATGCCGGGCCTGAGGCCCACCCACAGCAGCCCCCGGACGAATTCGCGCACGCGGGCGAACCCCTCGGGGTGAACCAGCGACAGGCGATCCAGGGCCTGCGTCAGCACCGCGCGACGCTCGTCCGTGTGCTGGACGACCTCGTAGCCCGTCAGGTTGATCTCGCTGGCGATCTCACCGGAAAGCTCGGCGTCGAACCAGTCGAAGGTGGCTCCGGCCACGGTCACGGGTTCACCGCGAAGAGAACGGGCGTGCTCCGCATACGGGGTGCCCGACTTCACCAGGCGCTCCATCAGGGCGAACGGCAAAGCCGACTCGGCACCCTCCTCGCGGAGCCGGGTCAGCACCGGGTCCTTCCGATCGAGGTCGAAGAAGGAGCCGGCCGGGACGCGGGCGGCGATGGCGGTCTTCAATGCGGACTCTCCTTGGTTGGGGTGGGTGAGACGCCGAGCAGCGGGTCGGCTCGAATGATCAGCCACGCCGACCCGCCTCGTGCCGTTAACCGGCATCCGTTCGGAACTGCGGTCAGACTTCGACACCCACCGGGGCGAAGTCGCCGTCCGGGATCGAGTGGTCCAGGCGGCGGGTCAGGGACTCGACGCCCGTCTCCGGGGTGAAGTCGTCGTCCGGGACCGAGTGGTCCAGGCGGCGGGTCAGGTTGGTGACCTCCGGGTCACTGGGCTGGATGATGGCGGTGCTCACGTGCCTCTCCAATCGACTTGCTCTGCTCCCCCGGTTACGGGTGCGCATCTTGTGGGGTGGTGCGGCCCGGCCCGTCAGACCCTTTTCGACGAGCCGGGGCTTTGGGGCGCCCAGGCGCGAGTGCCGGCCGGAAGCAGCCGGAGGCGATGAGCGCCGCTGCCGCTACTCGCTCTTCGGCTTGTCGCCGTTGTGGTCGCCCGACCCGTTGCTGGTGCCGTTCTTGTCGTCCATGCCGTTGCACTCCTTCCGAATCACCGCTGAGAAGCCCGGGGTGGTGGGCTGCCGAAGGCCAGCCTGCACAGCCAGGAAACCCCCAAAGAGACAGCCATCCCCGAGCGACAGTGAGTAGTCGCATCGTCACTCCGACGAGCAGGGACCAGTTGACCGCCAGGGCGAGATCAACGGCTGATGACCGGCGGACTTTTCGGCGGACTTTTCCATGCGCAAGCCCATGCGCGGCCAGCAGTCGGCGAGTTACCGTCTGTGAGGTGGAGACCCAATTCACGCGCCTGTGTGCCGAGTTCGGCTGGAGTAGCCCGACCCGATTCAAACAGGTGTACGCCGCGACGGCCCGCAAGCTCGGAGAGGACGAAGAGGTCAGCAGCCGCCAGTACCACCGTTGGCGTCAGCCGCTACCACCATGCCCTCACCCGGCACGCCAACGGGTTCTCGAAGCGATGTTGGGTATCCCGCTGGAGCAGACGGGTTTCACCGTTCCACTACACCGTCGATCAGGACCACCACCCACGCCCCGAGAAGAGCCAGAAGACGTGAACCGCCGATCCTTCATCGCCCTGGCCGGCGGTGCCGCCGTGTCCGCCAAGCTAGCGCCGCCGCGAATCAGTGCCGAGACCGTCATGGACCTGCGGGCCGGACTCACTGCCTTGTACGGGCTGGACGACCGGTTCGGCGGTGCGACAGTCGGCCCCCTCGCTCAGGCTCACCTCGCTCGGGTCGAACGGCTTATCGCCACCAAGAGCTACCCGGGAACGATCGGCCGCCAGCTCCGACTGGTCGCGGGGGAGACCGCGGAACACGTGGCGTGGCTGGCCTTCGACGCCGGCGACAACGTCCAGGCCAAGAAGCATTGGAAGCACGCGCTTACCCGAGCCGAGGAGTTACAGGACAACTCGCTCGCCGTAGTGGTGATGGCGTCCATGGCACTGATGAGCCTTCGAGAACGCGAGCCTGGTATCGCGCTCGATCTCACCCGCGCCGCACACTCCAAGGCAGCGCCATGGGCGCCCCCCTCGCTGATGTCCATCCTGATGACTCGGGAGGCCCGCGCTTACGCGATGATGGGCAACCCTGTCAGTGCCCGATCGACCTTGGCGCAGGCGACTCGCGCCTTCGAGCAAGAACGCAACGAGCGGCCGGTGCCCGACTGGGCAGTGTTCCACGGGCCGGCGGAGTTGGCGCTGGCGCAGGCATCCCTCTTCACGGAGTCGGGGCACCACAAGGCGGCCGTGGACTGGCTGCGGCGCTCGCTCCAACACCAGGAGACGAACTACGCGCGGAACGAGGCACTACTGCGGTTCAGTCTCGCCGGAGCCCTCGCGCAAGCAGGCGAGGCCGAGGAGTCGGCCCACGAACTCACCTCGGGAGCCGTCCTGTTGACCGAGGTGTCGTCGGGCCGGGCGCGCACATCGATGGAGGAGGCACACGCCCACCTGAAGCGCTTGAATCCCTCTCTGGCCGCTGCCAGCACCGCCCACCTGATCGCCTAGAAGGAGAATTGTGCAGACGCCCGTCTTCGAGACCCTCACCGATCCGGATGCCGCCGCCCGGGCGCTGGACGAGATGGCACCGTTGTACAGGCAGGTGTTCGCGGAGCCGCCGTACCTCGAGGGGCCCGACGACCTGGCCGGGTTCCTGGAGGGCTATGAGTCGTTCCGGACGATGCCCGGTTTTCGACTGGTGCTGGCTCGCTCAGGTGCTGCTCTGGTCGGGTTCGCTTTTGGTGTCCTGCTCCAGTCGGACAGCCGTTGGTGGCATGGCCTCGGCCTGACCAAGGATTTCACCCACGAGGACGGGCACCGGACATTCGTGATCCGGGAAATTGCCGTGGTTCCGGAGCGGCGTCGGCGGGGGTTGGGCCGGAAGCTGCACGCGGCTGTACTCGCAGGGGCCGACGTGGAGCGTGTGACGCTTGCGGTCCGGCCCGAAGCGCAGGCTGCGATGAAGATGTACGAAGCCCTCGGCTATCGGGGCCTGGGCGACAAGCCCCCGGCCGAGGAAGGGGCCCCGGCGTACCGTTACATGGTCCGATAGCCCGCTACTCGGCCACGTGTTGCGATTGACCCACAGCCTTTTCGCCCTCTGCGCAGGAAGTCGGCCCGCCCGACTTCCTGCGCAGAACGCCAGATAATTCCGTCACCGCTTCGGCTGTGCCGAAGCGGTGACCGGCGACGCTTCGACCTTATCCGATGCCTTCTTTGGTGCCCGCTTCTCGGCGATTCCGAGAAGCGGGCACCAAAATTCCCACACCCTGCTTCTTTGTCCATGGTGGCCGTGGCGCCCCTCCTCGCCTGAGGAGGGGCGCCACGGCCACTATTTCTTTCGGCCCTTACTGGGGGTGGGCTGGTGTTGGCGACATGGACCGGTCACCGTGTTCTCTCAGATGATCAGTGGCGATTCCCCTTGACATGCCAGGGCATCCAAATTTTGCCATTTTCCGGTGTCGCCCCTCGGTGCACCGAGGGGTGACATCCGGACTCTTCTCTTTTTTTGCTTCAAGGGAGCGGCGGGACGTGCTGGACGGCCTCGGTAGCCAGCAGCCTTTCCATTGGCGGCGGCCTCCTTGCCAGAGGAGGCCGCCGCACTTTTTCCAGAAGCCGACTTGCCCTTTTGTACTGCCCTCCTCGTTGGGCGTTTCACCGGTGATGCTCCTCGGTGAGCCGAGAAGCATCACCACAGTTCCCGCCTTCTTTCATTCTTCATTTCATTGATCTACCACCCCTCCTGGGGCAAGCAGGAGTGAGTTTCCATTCTTGGCAGCCGGGTGGGTGCCGGCCCCGCTCCCGGTGTGCCGGGGGCGGGGCTTCGTGGTGTCCGGTAACGCTTCGGCATCCTCCGCGACGCCCACCATTGACACCCCGCCGACACGGCCCTTACGGTCCTTCCCAAGCGACTGGAAAGTTTCCTAACAGTTCGTCCGAAGCCCGCCCGCTTCCCGCGTCGGCGTCACCCGCGGACCGTGCGACCAGCCGAGAGAGGAGGATTCCGGGCATGACCAAGAGCACCGCCAAGGCCCCCCTCGCCGGCACTCCCAGCCTGCTGCGCGCCATCAACGACCGCGCGGCCCTCGAACTCCTGCTGGAGAACGGGCCGTTGTCACGCACCCAGATCGGCACCCTCACCGGGCTGTCCAAGCCGACCGCCTCCCAGCTGCTGGCCCGGCTGGAGGCGGCCGGGCTGGTGCTTCCGGTCGGCACCACGGCGGGCGGACCAGGCCCCAACGCCCGGCTGTACCAGGTGAATCCGGCCGCCGGGTACGTCGCCGGACTGGACGTCACCAACAGCGAGATCCGGGTCGCCGTCGCCGACATCACCGGCACCACGCTGGCCGAGCACACCGTGCCGACCAAGGGCGTCCCGGCCGCCGGGACGGTGCCGGCCGTCGCCGCCGCGGTGGCCGCGGCCGTCCGGGCCGCCGGCCTGCCCGAGGGCGTCCTGCGCACCGTCGCGATCGGGGTCGGCGGTGCCCCCGACCCGGTCACCGGCAAGCTGCGCTACGCCTCCCACCTGCCGGGCTGGCACTCGCCGCGGCTGGTCGAGGAGCTGACCGAGGCGATCGGCGCGCCGGTGTCGATCGAGAACGACGTGAACCTGGCCGCCGTCGCCGAGCGCTCCTCGGGCGCCGCGGCCGGCTTCGAGGACTTCGTCCTGCTCTGGGCCGGGGCGGGGGTCGGCGCGGCGATCGTGATCGGCGGGCGGCTGCACCGCGGCTTCACGGGTGGCGCCGGTGAGGTCGGCTACATGCCGCTGCCCGACTCGCCGGTCGAGTGGGACGCCCGCCGCCGCAAGTTCGGCGGGTTCCAGGCCCTGGTCGGCGCACCCGCCGTCCGGGCCCTGGCCCGTGAGCACGGGCTCGGCGCGGCCACCGCGCAGGAGTCCATCGCCAAGGCGCTGGCCACCGCCGGTGCCGGCGACGCCTTCCTCGCCGAGCTCGCCGGGCGGCTGGCCGTCGGGCTGGCGGTGATCGTCGCCGTCGTCGACCCCCAGCTGGTGGTCCTCTCCGGCGTGGTGCCGAGCGCGGGCGGCGAGCGGCTGCGCGCCCTGGTCGAGGACGAGTTGGCGCGGGTCTCCATCGCCCGCCCGGAGGTCCGCAGCACGGCCCTGTCCGGCTCACCGGTGCTGCTCGGCGCCCTGCAACGCGCCCTGTCCGACGCCCGCGAGGCGGTCTTCTCCACTCACTGACGCCGCCCACTGACGCCACCCACTGGAACCAACCACTGGCACCAACCACTGACGCCACCACCCACTGACGCTCCCCCTGTCACCTCGCCACCTGCACCCACCTCTCCCCAACCCCCGAACGCGGGACCCGAGGCAACGAGGCCTGCCCGCGCACCCCCAGGAGGATCCCGAAGTGCACGCCACCACCTCCCGCAGAGGCCGCCGCACCGTGGCCGCCGTCGCCGGCAGCGCCGTCCTGGCCCTGCTCGCCTCCGCCTGCACCGGCTCCAGCGACTCGGGCGGCACCGACGATTCGGCCAGTGGCAAGGACGTCACCATCACCTTCTGGCACGGCTGGAGCCAGGAGAACGAGATCAAGGCGATCAACGACAACATCGCCGCCTTCGAGAAGACCCACCCCAACATCCACGTCAAGGCCGTGGACAGCCTCGCGGACGACAAGGTGAACCAGGCCCTGCGGGCCGGCGGGCCCGACGCGCCGGACGTGGTCTCCTCCTTCACCACCAACAACGTCGGCATGTTCTGCTCGACCAAGGCCTTCGTCGACCTCAAGCCGATGCTCCAGAAGAGCGGCATCGACCCGGCCAAGACCTTCCCGGCGACGATGCTCGACTACACCCAGTTCCAGGGCAACCAGTGCTCGCTGCCGCTGCTCGGCGACGCGTACGGCCTGTACTACAACAAGAAGGCCTTCGCCGACGCCGGCATCGCCAACCCGCCGAAGACCTTCAGCGAGTTCGCCGAGGACGCCGCCAGGCTGACCCTCGCGGACGGTGACTCGTACAAGCAGCTCGGCTTCATGCCGCTGTACCACGGCTACGAGTCCACCACCGAGCACTTCCTCGGCCAGTACGGCCCGAGCTACTTCGGCTCCGACGGCAAGTCGAACGTCGCCACCGACCCGAAGGTCTCCGCGATGTTGAAGTGGCAGAAGGGCCTGGTCGACCAGCTCGGCGGCTACGCGAAGCTGGAGAAGTACCGCGCGACCTTCGGCGAGGAGTTCAGCGCCAAGAACCCGTTCCACACCGGCCAGGTCGCGATGATCCTCGACGGCGAGTGGCGCACCGCCTCGCTCGCCAAGGACAAGCCCGACTTCGAGTGGGCGACGGCCGCCTTCCCCGTCCCGGACGACCAGGCCGACACCTACGGCCGCGGCTACCAGACCGGCACCATCGTCGGCATCGCCAGCACCAGCAAGAAGCAGGCCGCCGCCTGGGAGTTCGTCAAGTACCTGACCACGGACACCGACGCGGTGGTCAACTTCGCGAACGGGATCCACAACGTGCCGAGCACCTTCGCCGCGCTCGACTCGCCGAAGCTGGTGAGCGACCGGAACTTCAAGACCTTCCTGGACGTCGCCAAGAACGCCCACTCGGGCACCACCCCGTCGGCCGTCAACGGCAGCGCCTACATCACCACCCTGCAGAACCTCGGCTACGACTACGAGTCCGGCAAGCAGGCCGACCTCCAGGCGGGCCTGGCCGCCACGGCCAAGCAGATCGACACCGACATCGCCCAGGCCAAGTAGCCCGGGAACGGTCCACGGAGCTCCCATGTCACTCGCGTTCGGCACCCGCAAGGGGAACAGCGACAAGGCCGACGCGGGACCGACCGGCCCGGCGGCGCCCGCCACGCAGCACCTGCTGCGTCGCAAGCGCCGCCGGGAGGCGGCCCGCACCCTCGCCTTCCTCTCCCCCTGGCTGATCGGGTTCGGCCTCTTCTTCGCCTACCCGCTGATCTCCACCGTCTACTTCTCCTTCACCTCCTACAACGGCTTCGGCGCCCCCACGTTCAGCGGCCTGAAGAACTGGGACTACGTCTTCAACCAGCTGCCGGCCTTCTGGCAGGGCCTGCGCAACACCCTGTGGCTGGTCGTCGTGATGGTGAGCCTGCGGGTCGCGTTCGGCCTGGGCATCGGGATGCTCATCACCAAGGTCAAGACCGGCGCGGGCTTCTTCCGCACCGCCTTCTACCTGCCGTACCTGGCCCCGCCGGTGGCCGCCACCGTCGCCTTCGCCTTCCTGTTCAACCCCGGCACCGGCCCGGTCAACCACCTGCTCGGGGAGCTCGGCCTGCCGCAGCCCGGCTGGTTCGCCTCCGAGGACTGGTCCAAGCCCGCGCTCAGCCTGCTCGCGATGTGGGGCATCGGCGACCTGATGGTCATCTTCATGGCCTCGCTGCTGGACGTCCCGAGGGAGCAGTACGAGGCGGCCGAACTGGACGGCGCCGGCCCGTTCCAGCGGTTCCGGTACGTCACCCTGCCCAACATCTCGCCGATCATCATGTTCGCGGTGGTGACCGGGGTGATCCAGACCATGCAGTACTACACCCAGGCGATCGTCGCCGGGAAGGTCGCCAGCGGCATCGCGGGCGGCTCCGGCCAGCCGTTCGAGCCCGGTTACCCGGGCGGCTCCACCTGGACCCTGCCGCAGATGGTCTACAACCTCGGCTTCCAGCGCTTCAACTACGGCGCGGCCTGCGTCGTCGCCCTGGTGCTGTTCGCCATCTCGATGGCCGTCACCTCGATCCTGCTCCGCCGCCGGTCCGGCTTCATGGCGAGCGACGACTAGCGGCCTGTGAGGACCTGATCATGACTCTTGGCAACACGCTCACCGAGGCCCCGGCCACGGCCGGCACCTCCCGCTCCTCCCGCTCCTCCCGTCCCGCCCGCCCCGGCGGCCCCGCCGCCCGGGCCGCCCGGCGCCGCGCGGCGCTCAACTGGGTGGCCGTGCACGCGCTGGCCATCGCCGCCGCGTTGTTCTTCCTGCTGCCCTTCGTCTTCGTCTTCCTCACCTCGGTGATGTCGGACCAGCAGGCGCTCACCACCGACTACTGGCCGACCAGCTGGAACTGGGGCAACTACGGCAAGGTCTGGGACACCCCCGGCTTCCTCACCTGGTGGCGCAACACCCTGCTGTACGCAGCGCTCGGCACCCTGCTGACCGTCGTCTCCAGCCTCCCGGTGGCGTACGCGCTCGCCAAGTTCCGCTTCCGGGGCCGCAACCTGGCGCTGATGGCGGTGATCGCGATGATGATGCTGCCGCCGCAGGTCACCGTCATCCCGATGTACCTGTTCTGGGCCAAGCAGATGGGCATGAGCGGCTCGCTCTGGCCGCTGATCATCCCGATGGCCTTCGGCGACGCCTTCTCCATCTTCCTGCTGCGCCAGTTCCTGATGACCATCCCCAGGGAGTACATCGAGGCCGCCCGGATGGACGGCTGCGGCGACCTGCGCACCCTGCTGCGGGTGGTCCTGCCGATGGCCAAGCCGGCCATCGCGGCGGTCGCGCTGTTCCAGTTCTTCTACTGCTGGAACGACTACTTCGGCCCGCAGATCTACGCCAGCAACAACCACGGGGCCTGGACGCTCAGTTACGGCCTGGAGTCCTTCAAGGCCGCCCACCACACCAACTGGAACCTCACCATGGCCGCCACCCTGCTGGTGATGGCCCCGGTGATCGTCCTCTTCTTCTTCGCTCAGAAGGCCTTCATCGAAGGCGTGACACTGACAGGGGTCAAGGGCTGATGTCCGCACTGAAGTTGGCAATCGTCGGCGGGGGTTCCACGTACACCCCGGAGCTGATCGACGGCTTCGCCCGGCTGCGCGACACCCTGCCGATCGGCGAGCTGGTGCTGATCGACCCGGCCGCCGAGCGCCTGGAGCTGATCGGCGGCCTCGCCCGGCGGATCTTCGCCCGGCAGGGCCACTCCGCCACCGTCACGGTGACCACGGACCTGGTGGCGGGCGTCGCGGACGCCGACGCCGTGCTGCTCCAGCTGCGGGTCGGCGGGCAGGCGGCGCGCAACCAGGACGAGACCTGGCCGCTGGAGTGCGGCTGTGTCGGGCAGGAGACCACCGGCGCCGGCGGCCTCGCCAAGGCGCTGCGCACCGTCCCGGTGGTGCTGGACATCGCCGAGCAGGTGCGCCGGACCAACCCCGACGCCTGGATCGTGGACTTCACCAACCCGGTCGGCATCGTCACCCGGGCCCTGCAGGACGCCGGCCACAAGGCCGTCGGGCTGTGCAACGTCGCGATCGGCTTCCAGCGCAAGTTCGCCGGGCACCTGGGTGTGGACCCGGAGCTGGTCCGGCTCGACCACGTCGGGCTTAACCACCTGACCTGGGAGCGCGGGGTGACCCTGCTGGACGCCCCCGGCGCCGCCGGCGGGCGCGAGGTGCTCCCGGAGCTGCTGTCCTCGCACGGCAAGGAGATCGCCGAGGACCTGCACCTGCCGCAGGCCGTCATCGAGCGGCTCGGCGTGGTGCCGTCCTACTACCTGCGGTACTTCTACCAGCACGACGCGGTGGTGGCGGAGCTGAGGGAGCAGGGCTCGCGGGCCGCCCAGGTGGCCGAGATCGAGCGTCAGCTGCTGGAGCTGTACGCCGACCCGGCCCTGGACACCAAGCCCGAGCTGCTCGGCAAGCGCGGCGGCGCGTTCTACTCGGAGGCGGCCGTCCAGCTGATCTCCGCCCTGCTCGGCACCGGCGGCGGGACGTCCGTGCAGGTGGTGAACACCCGCAACGACGGCGTGCTGCCCTTCCTGCCGGACGACGCCGTCATCGAGGTCCCGGCCGAGGTGGACGCGCGGGGCGTGCGCCCGCTGCCGCAGCGGCCCGTCGAGCCGCTGTACGCCGGCCTGATCGCCGCCGTCACCTCGTACGAGCACCTCGCCCTCGACGCCGCCCTGCGCGGCGGCCGCGACCGGGTCTTCGACGCCCTGCTCGCGCACCCGCTGGTCGGCCAGATCGAACTCGCCGACCAGCTCACGGACCGCCTGCTCGCCCACAACCGCGAGCACCTCGCCTGGGCCTGATCCGGCCCGCCACGCGCCCGCCCGGCGACCGGAGGGGGTCGCCGGGCGGGCTCCGCGAGGAGACCGTCCACCCCCGGCCGGGGACCCTTCGGCCGGGCTCCCCGGCCGGGACCACGGCCGGGCACCCGGCCGACGACCACGGCCCGGGCCACGTACGAGCCGCGGGAACCTGATGACCCACCAGCCCGAACCACTCCTGCCCGGCGTCCTCGCCATCGACGCGGGAAACTCCAAGACCGACGTCGCCCTGATCGGCGCCGACGGCAGCATCCTCGGCACCGCCCGCGGCGGCGGCTTCGCGCCGCAGAGGATCGGCGGCGCGGCGGCGGTCGCCGGCCTCGCCCCGCTGGTCGAGCAGGCCGCCGCCGCGGCCGGGCACCCGTCCTGGAACGGCGTGCTGACCAGCCACGTCAGCGCCTGCCTCGCCAACGCCGACCTGCCGGTCGAGGAGGAGGCCCTGCGGGTGGCGCTGGAGTCCCACCCCTGGGGGGTCAGCAACACCGTCGTCAACGACACCTTCGGCCTGCTGCGGGCCGGCACCGACGGCCCGCGCGGGGTCGCGGTGGTCTGCGGCGCCGGGATCAACTGTGTCGGCCTGCTGCCGGACGGCCGCACCGCCCGCTTCCCCGCCCTCGGCGAGCTCACCGGCGACTGGGGCGGCGGCTCCGGGCTCGCCGTCGCCAGCATGTGGCACGCGGTCCGCGCGGAGGACGGGCGCGGCGGGCCGACCGGGCTCGCCCGGGCCATCGCGGAGCACTTCGGCCTGCCCAGCGCCGGCGCCGTCGCCGAGGCCGTCCACCTCGGGCACCTCCCGAACGACCGGCTGCACGAGATAGCCCGGGTGCTGTTCGCCGTCGCGGCCGAGGGCGACGAGGTGGCGCTGGAGCTGATCGACCGCCAGGCCGACGAGATCGTCCGGCTCGCGGTGGTGGCCCTCCGGCGCCTGGACCTGCTGAAATCCCCGACCCCGGTGGTCCTGGGCGGCGGCGTGCTGGCCTCCCGTCAGCCGCTGCTGCTGGACAACCTGACCGCCCGGCTCGCCGCGGCCGCGCCGCTGGCCGAGCCGCGCGTCGTCGTCGCCCCGCCGGTGCTCGGCGCGGCGCTGCTCGGCCTCGACCACCTGGCGGCGGGCGCGCGGGCGCAGGCCCGGGTGCGCGAGGCGTACGAGGCCGGGCGTCCGGTGGCGGCCTGACACCCGCTCACCGACCGCCCTCCCCCGCCGGATCCGCACATCCGGCGGGGGAGGAAGCTGCGGACGGCGGGGAGGGACCCGCGGACGGCGGGGGAGGAATCCGCGGAAGGCGCCGGCGGGAACCGCGGGCCGGGCCCCGGTCGTGTCAGTCGGGTACCGACAACCACCACCGCCCGGGGAGACTTGTGCCATGGCCACGCCCCGTACCCTCCTCGCCGCCGCCCTGCTGGTCTGCGGCACCGCCGCCGTCCTCACCGGTTGCACGCCCGCCGACTCCGGCTCCACGGTGGCCGCCGCCTCCGCCGCCGCCCAGGCCGACGAGGGCGCGGACGACCTGCTGGACGAGGACGACCTCTTCTACGAGGACGAGGAGGACGAGGAGTCGTACTCCTCGGAGGCCGAACCCTCCGTGCCCGCCGGCTCCGCCGATCCTGCCGGGGAGCCGTCCGAGGAGCCCTCCGTGGAGTCCTTCGCCAGGCCTTCCGCCGGGCCTTCCGCCGAGCCTTCCGCCGGCGCCGAGTGCGCCTCCCCCACCCCGCACCCCGGGCACGAGGTCCTCCTCGTCGTCGCCGCCGGCCCGGCCGAACTCACCGCCCGGACCGCCCGCTTCAGCTGCGGCTCCGCCCGCTACGAGCCCGCCGGCGGCCCCGTCCGCTACGGCTTCGCGAGGGCCGGCGTGGCCGCGACCCTGGTCGGCGGCCCGCACGGCGACCCGGCCGGGACCGTCCCCCTCGACGCACTGCTCGCCCACATCGACGACTGCCTGGCCGAGCGCGAGCCGGCCGACCCGTACGGCTGCCACGGCAACGCCTACGACGTGGTGCTGGACTCCCACGGCCGGATCATGCGGATCGGCGAGGTCGAGGGCCCCTGACGGCGGTCCGGCGGCGCATACGGTGTAAGGACGCCTCTCAACTGTTGGCATTCGGCTGAGCTACGCGCATCGACCGGCCGCCCGCTGGGGGCTTTTGACGTTCGATACGTTCGCGCGGGACTTCCTTGGGGCGGGTCTTACCTCCTCCGTCGTTGACCCTGTTCCGGCGGCGGTGCTTTGCTTCCGGCCGTCGGCGGTAACCGGCTCGCGATCCCCACACCACCGGCGGTTCCTGGCGGACCGTCGGCGCCCGCGCGCTGCCGTCGGCCCATTTGTCCCCCACAGTGCCGCCGCGCCGTACCCCGGTGCGCCCGGCGCCAGAGAGGAACCCTCACGATGGGCATCTCCCCCACCTCCCGCCGGATGCGGCTGCGGGCCCTGACCGGGCTCGGCGCCCTCGCGCTGGCCGCCGCCGGCTTCGCGGCCGCTCCGGCCGCCCAGGCCGTCCAGGACGACCGGCCGGCCGGCGAGTTCGCCGGACAGCCGCACCCCTACCGGCACGGCGCGCACCCGGTCAAGGAGGCCGGCACCTCGGCGAAGCCGGCGAGCAACAACCTGAAGTACGGCGGCGGCGTCGACGGCATCGGCGTCACCACCGGCGCACCGAAGGTCTACCTGGTCTTCTGGGGCACCCAGTGGGGCACCCAGGGCACCGACGCGAACGGCTACACCACCCTGTCCGGCGACCCGAAGGGCGAGGCCGTCCGGGCGCAGCAGCTGTTCAAGGGCCTCGGCACCAACGGCGAGACCTGGTCCGGCGTCATGACCCAGTACTGCGAGGGCGTCGCCAAGGGCGCGACCAGCTGCCCGACCGGCTCCGCGCACGTCGGCTACCCGACCGGCGGCGCGCTGGCCGGCGTCTGGGTGGACTCCTCGGCCGCCGCCCCCGGCCAGGCCACCGGCAACCAGCTGGCCGCCGAGGCCGTCAAGGCCGCCGGGCACTTCGGCAACACCACCGCCGCCTCCAACCGCAACGTGCAGTACGTGGTGCTGTCGCCGACCGGCACCCACCCGGACGGCTTCAACACCCCGAGCGGCGGCTTCTGCGCCTGGCACGACTGGAACGGCGACACCACCCTGACCGGCGGCGCCGCCCCCTCCCCGTACGGTGACGTGGCGTTCACCAACGACCCGTACGTGACCGACATGGGCACCTCCTGCGGCCAGAACTACGTCAACAGCGGCAGCGCGGGCACCCTGGACGGCGTGACCATCGTGTACGGCCACGAGTACTCGGAGACCATCACCGACCAGAACCCGGCGGGCGGCTGGACGGACGCGACCGGGTACGAGAACGCCGACAAGTGCTCCTGGAACGGCGTCGGCGGGACGGGCGGCGCCCAGAACGTGGCGTTCGCGACGGGGTCGTTCGCCATGCAGGGCACCTGGTCGAACGGCGTCAGCGGCTGCCAGGTCTCGCACGCGATCGTCCACTGACGACCGGGTGCGGCGGGGGCGCCGGAGTGGGCCGTGCGGGCCCGCTCCGGCGCCCTTCCACGTGCCGGGTCTACGGGGCGACCAGACCGAACTCGTAGGCCTGGATGACCAGATGGACCCGGTCGCGGGCGTCGAGCTTGGTGAACAGCCGGGCGACGTGGGCCTTGGCGGTGCCCACGCTGATGGTGAGCTCGGCGGCGATCTCGGCGTTGGACAGGCCCCGGCCGACCAGGGTGAGCACCTCGCGCTCGCGCTCGGTGACGGCCTCGGCGACGGGTCTGCGGGGCCGGGCCGCGGGGGCGGCCTCCGGGCGGGCGGCGAACTCGCCGATCAGCCGGCGGGTGATGCCGGGGGCGAGCAGGGCGTCCCCGGCGGCGACGACCCGGATGCCGTCCAGGATGGTCTCCAGGGCGAGGTCCTTGACCAGGAAGCCGCTCGCCCCGGCCCGCAGCGCGCCGTAGACGTAGTCGTCGTCGTCGAAGGTGGTGAGGACGAGGACGTGGGTGGGCAGGTCCGGGTCGGCGGTGATCCGGCGGGTGGCCTCGATGCCGTCCGTGCCCGGCATCCGGATGTCCATCACGGCGACGTCGGGGCGCAGCCGGGCGACCAGCTCGACGGCCTCGGCGCCGTCGCCGGCCTCGCCGACCACCTCCAGGTCGGGGGCGTCGGCGATCAGCACCCGCAGGCCGGTGCGGATGAGCGGCTGGTCGTCGACCAGGACGACGCGGATCACGGTCCCACCTCCAGGGGGGTCTCGGCGGCGGTGCCGGCGCCGGTGTCGCCCACCGCCGCGTCGGGGAGCGGCAGCCGGGCGGCGACCAGGAAGCCGCCGCCGGGGCGCGGGCCGGCGCCGAACTCGCCGTGCAGCAGGGCGACCCGCTCGCGCATGCCGGCCAGGCCGTAGCCGGTACCCGGGGTGCCGGGGGTGCCCGTGGTGCCGCCCGCCGGCCCGGCGCCCGGGTCGGCCACGGTGACGGCGAGCTCCCGGGGGCCGTACGCGATCGTGACCTGGCAGTCCCGGGTGCCGGAGTGCTTGACCACGTTGGTGACGGCCTCCTGGACGATCCGGTAGGCGGCGAGGTCCACCTCGGGCGGCAGCGGACGGGCCGTGCCGCGCCGGGTGAGCTCCACCCGGACCCCGGCGCCCGCCGCCCGCGCCACCAGCCGGTCCAACTCGGCCAGCCCGGGCGCCACTTCGAGCGGCGCCGGCTCCCCCTCGCCCTGCCGCAGCGCGCCGAGCATCCGGCGCAGACCGGCCAAGGTCTCCCGGCTGGTGGCCTCGATCGCCTCCAGGGCGTTGCGGGTCTCGGCGGGCTGGGTGTCCATCACCCGGCTGCCCATGCCGGCCTGGATCGCGATGATGCCGATGTTGTGGGCCACCATGTCGTGCAGCTCACGGGCGATCCGCAGCCGTTCGGCGGTGACGGCCTGCTCGGAGGCCTTGCCGCGCAGCGCCTCGGCGTGGACGCGGCCCTGGTGCACGGTGTTGCCGACCAGCCAGGCGATCAGCACGGTGGCGGCGAAGCCCGCGTAGGCGAGCGGGTTGACGGGGTAGTCGTTGACGGCGCCCCAGGCCAGCAGCCCGGCGAGGGTGGCGAGCGGCAGTGCCAGGGCGGTGAGCGAGACGCGGCGGGAGCGGGTGGCCGCGCAGTAGCCGACCACCGCGTCGGCGATCAGGAACTGGAGCGGCGCCGCCTCGGGGACCTGCCACATCCCGAGCGCGAACATCCCGCCCGCGAGCGCCACCACGATGGCCGCCAGCGGCAGCCGCACCAGCAGCGACGCGACCAGGGTGGTGACCACCGCGGTGACCACCAGCGGCATGTCCTCGGGGTTGCCGTGGTACCTGAACAGGTGGTGCAGCTCGTTCTCGCGGGTGAAGCAGCGGAACCCCACCAGGGCCGTCCACAGCGCCCCCACCCACACGCCCGCGGGCAGGCGCCTGAGCAGCGGCGGACGGGGTTCGGTGATCATGACGGCGATGGTAGCCGCGGCCCGCGCGGGGGCGCATCGGCCCGGGGGCGTAATCCCCGGGGCCACTGCGGCGGCCCGCGGTTGTGGCCCGCGGCCCGATGCCCGGGCCGGGCGCCGACCGGCAGCGTTGCCCCCGTGATCGAGATCGAACGACTGACCAAGCGATACGGCGCCACCACGGCCGTCGACCAGTTGACCTTCACCGTCCGGCCGGGCGCCGTGACCGGCTTCCTCGGGCCCAACGGCGCCGGCAAGTCCACCACGCTGCGGATGATCCTGGGCCTCGACACCCCCACCGAGGGCGGCGTCACCGTGGCCGGCGTGCCCTTCGCGCACCGGCCGCGCGGCCTGCGGCACGTCGGCGCCCTGCTGGACGCGGGCGACGTGCACGGCGGGCGCAGCGCCCGGGCCCACCTCTCGGCGCTGGCCCGCAGCAACCGCATCCCGCTGGGCCGGGTGGACGAGGTGCTGGCGGAGGTCGGCCTCGGCAAGGCGGCCGGGCGGCGGATCGGCGGCTACTCGCTGGGCATGAAGCAGCGTCTGGGCATCGCCGGCGCGCTGCTCGGCGACCCGCCGGTGCTGCTGTTCGACGAGCCGCTGAACGGGCTGGACCCGGAGGGCGTGCTCTGGGTGCGCGGGCTGTTCCGGCGGCTCGCGGACGAGGGGCGGACGGTGTTCGTCTCCAGCCACATGATGGCGGAGATGGAGCACACCGCGGACCGGCTGGTGGTGATCGGGCGCGGCCGGCTGATCGCGGACGAGGGCCTCGCCGAGTTCTCGGCCCGCGACGCGGCCTCCTCGGTGGCCGTACGGGCGCCCGAACTCCCCGCACTGGCCGAGGTGTTGCGCGCCGAAGGGGCCGAAGTCGCCCTGGCGGAGGAGCGGTTCGGGGTCGTGCCGTCCGGGACCGTCACCGGGATGCCGGCCGCGCGGATCGGCGAACTCGCACTGCTGCACGGCGTGGTGCTGCACGAACTGGCCGCCCGGACTTCGTCGTTGGAGTCGGCGTTCATGACCCTGACCGCCGACAGTGTCGAGTACCCGGCTGGAGACGCCCGATGAGCACCGCGACCCTCGATCCCGCCGCCGAACCGGCGCCGCGGTTCCTCGACCTGATCGCCGCCGAGTGGATCAAACTGCGCTCGCTGCGCTCCACCTACTGGGTGCTGGCGCTGGCCTCGCTGGTGGCGATCGTGGTCAACGTGAACGCCGTCCACACCGACCTGACGTACATCGACCACCCGCCGCCGCGGATGCCCGGCCGGCCGCCGTACACCTACGACCCGCTGTTCCACGGCCTGGGCAGCATCGCCGGCGACCTGATGGCGGTCGCGGCCGGCAGCCTCGGGGCGATCACCGTGTTCGGCGAGTACACCACCGGGCTGATCCGCACCACCTTCGCCGCCGTGCCGGACCGGCGCGGTGTGATCGCGGCCAAGGTGGTGCTGGTCGGCGGGATCACCGCGCTCGCCGGGGTCGTGGTGTCGGCGGTCTCCTTCCTCGCCGTCAACGCGATGCTGGCCTCCCGGCACGTCGGGCTCTCCCTCGCCGACGAGGGCTGCCTGCGGGCCGTGCTCGGCTACGCGGCGATCGTGCCGGTCTGCGCGCTGATCGGGATGGCGCTGGGCGCGCTGCTGCGGCACGCCACCGCCTCGATCGTCTCGCTGGTGATGCTGATGTTCATCCTGCCGATGATGTTCGGCGGGGACCGCTACCGGTGGCTGAAGGAGATCGGCACCCACCTGCCGCTGGCCACCGTGCAGCGGCTCACCATCAGGCCTGGCTCCACGACCACGATGGGGAAGTACGCGCCGAGCGTGCCGGACTCGTGGATCACCATGGGGGTGTGGGGCGTGGCCGCGGTGGTGGTGACGGTGGTCGTGGTGCGGCGCCGGGACGTGTGAGGTCCCGCGCTGTCCCGGGCCGAGGCGCCGGGGCGTGCGAGGACCCGGGGCGCGTGAGACGCCGGGGCGTGTGAGGCGCCGCGCTATCCCAGGCCGAGGCGCCGCGCCGTCGCGGCGGGCAGCCGGTACGGGCGCTCGGGCGGCAGCAGCCGCTGGGCCTTCGCCGCCTGCCCGCCGCGGACCAGCGCGGCGATCCGCCGCACCCGCGGGGTGAGGTCGGTGAGTCCGACCACCCACTCCTCGGCGTAGCCGCGGATCAGCGAGCGGCCGATGCCCACCTGGATGCTGTAGTGGTTCAGCGCGGCCCCGCGCAGCGACCGTTCCGGGTCCCACTGCACGTGGACCTCGGCGCGGGCCACCTCGTCCGGGTGCGCGGTGGTCAGGACGGCGCGGGCGAGCGCCTCCTCCCAGCCCTCGCGGGTGATCCGTACCGCCAGCACCCTGGTCTGTCCCGGCTTCTGCGCCCAGTTGCTGCGGTGCATCAGCCAGCGGAACGAGGGCTTGATCCACGTCATCCGGTGGAAGTCGAAGGGCGCCGTGAACCGGCCCGCCGCCAGCGCCGCGTCGGCGACGGCCGGCGGGTACGCCTGGTAGAGCACGATCGTCCGGTCGTCGTGGTCGGCGCGGATCTCGCGCAGTGCGGTCATCTCGCGGCGCCCCTTCCCGTCCGGTCACGTCCGTCCGGTCACGCTGCCGGCGCGGTCGGTGCGGCGCAACGGGATTTCCGGCTCAGGCCGCGGCGGCCTTGGCGTGGAAGGCGCCGAGGGTGGCGGCCGGGACGCCGCAGCCGGGCAGGAAGGAGGCCGCGCCGCCGTGGTGGGTGCGGACGCGGTCGAGGAAGACGGACATGGCCTCGGCCGGGGCCTCCAGGAGGGGCGCGGGGATGGTGAGGTTCCGGCCCCGGGAGTCGGTGACCCGGGAGGTGGTGCGGTCGTTGAGGGCGGTGCGGTGGCGTTCGGCGAGGCCGGCGAAGATCTGCGGGAGGGCGTCGGCGGTGCGGGTGTAGTCGGCGACGATGCGCTCGGCGGGCACGCCGAGGAGGTCCAGCAGGAGGGCGGTCAGCAGGCCGGTGCGGTCCTTGCCGGCGGCGCAGTGCAGCAGGACGGCGCCGGGGCGGACGGTGGCGTCGACGGCGGCGGCCACCGCCTCGGGCGCGGACTCGGCCAGCAGGACGTAGAAGTCGCCCAGGTCGGCGGCCGTGGCCATGGTGCTCATCCGCGCGGTGAGGGCGTCGGTGGCGGGGTTCACCGGGGCGGCGACGACGGATATCCCGGCGGCCGCGGCGGCGGCCCAGTCGGCGGGGTCGGTCTCGCGCGGGTCCCGCAGGTCCACGATGGTGCGGATGTCGCAGCCGCGCAGCTGGGCGACGGTGGCCTCGTCGGCGGCCGGGAACGGCTGGGCGGAGCGGTACAGCACACCGGGACGGACCCGCCGGCCCTCGGGGTCGCCGAGGGCGGCGGCGTCGCGGAAGTTGACCAGGGACATGCGGGAGGCCTTTCGGTGGAGCCGCACCCGGGGAGGCGAACATGCGGAGCGGAGACATCTAGACGTCTAGATGTGTAACCCGTTCCGGGGTCGCCGGGCAAGCCTCGATCGGTGCATCCCTCCATCCCACCCCCGTCGGCGGGCCACGGCGACCCGGGGCGGTCACGGGCGGCACGGGCGGCCACACAGCCGTCGGTGGCACGGAAGGCCCGGGCGGCACGGGCGGGCTCCGTAGGATCGGGCCCGTGGCGACGAACCCCCCGAGCTCCCCGAACACCCCGGTGTACCGCCGCCTGGCCCGCCGGCTCCAGGAGCGCGTCGACGCCGGCACCTACCCGGCCGGCACCCGGCTGCCCAGCGAGTCCGAGCTGAGCGCCGAGTTCGGCGTGAACCGGCTGACCGTACGGCAGGCGGTGGCGGAGCTGGAGCGGGCCGCCGTGGTGGAGATCCGCCGGGGCGTGGGCACCTTCGTCCGCCCGCCCGCCGTCCGGGTCTCGATCGCCGTGGACCCGCGCAGCCAGCGCTTCGACCTCGGCAGCGTGCCCACCGCGCTGCCGAACGAGGAGGGCACGGACGGAGAGTTCGTGGTGGCCGCTCCGCCCGTCACCGGCTCGCCGCAGGACGCGGAGGCGGCCCGCCAGCTGGGCCGCACCCCGGCGGAGCTGTCCCGGGTGGAGTCGGTGATCCGGCTGGGCGGGCGGGCCCGGGCGGCGTGCAGCTACTGGGTGGCGTTCGGCCCGCTGCCCGCCGAGCTGGTCCGCCCGGGCCGCCCCGGGAACCTGGTGCCGGACCTGGCGCGGGCCGCCGGGGTGGAGCTGGAGTACGACTGGCGGGCCTTCGGCGCCGTCGGCGCGGACCTCGCGGACGCCGACCTGCTGGGCGTCCCGCCGGGCACCGCGCTGCTGGTGCGCGAGGGCGTCAGCTGCACCCCGGACGGCACTCCGGTCCTGTACGTGCGGCGCCGGATCGACGGCAGCAGCGCGCGCTTCGTCCTGCACTTCCGCGACCGGTGACGCGGACCGGTGGCACAGCCGGTGACGCGGCCGGTCGGTGCCCCGGCCCCCCTGATAAATTCAGCGCCGAATGACCAGGTCGTACGGGGGTTGGCAGAACACGGTGACCGAGGAGATCGACTACGACATACCCGCCGAGCTGGCCGAGGTCTACCTCGTCCTGCTCGCCGACGTCTCCCGCACCGGGCGGCTTCCGCGCCGCGAGGAGCTGGAGCGCCTGCGCAAGCTCGGTGAGCACTGCGCGGAGGCCGGGTACGGGCTGCGCGAGGTGGTGTCGCACTGTCTGGCCGCGGCCCGGCGCGCCTGGCAGACCCTGCCCGGGACGTCCGCCGCGAGCAGCGTCGGCGAGCTGCGCCGGATGGGCGACGCGGTGCTCTCCGCCACCGACGCCGCACTGGCCGCGCTCGGCGAGGGCCACGAGCGGGCGCAGCGCCTGGCCGTCCGCCAGGAGGAGGCGGCCCGGCGGGAGTTCATCGACGACCTGCTGTTCGGCCGCAGCGACCTCGGGCTGCTCGCCGAGCGCGCGGAGCGGTTCGGGCTTCGGCTGGCGGGCTCGTACACGGTGGCGGTCGCGGTGGGCGAGGAGCCGTTCGCGGACGTGCATCCGCTGGTGCACCGGGTGGAGCGGGAGCTGGCCGGGCGGTTCGGCGAGCGGGACGTGCTGCTGGCCGGCAAGGACGGCCGGCTGGTCTGCATCGCCCCGGACTCCGAGCGGGCCGTGCTGGAGGCCTTCGCCGAGCTGACGCTGCGCCCGGGGCCCGGTTACCGCCCGGTGCGGCGGGTGGCCACCGGCCGCCGGCACTCGGGCCCCAGCGGGGTGCTGCGCAGTTACGAGGAGGCGCTGGACGCGCTGGACTACGCGTACCGGCTGGACCTGCCGGCCCGGCAGCTGCGGGCCGAGGAGCTGCTGGTCTTCCCGGTGCTGATGCGCGACCGGGCGGCCATGGCCGACCTGGTGCGCAGCGTGCTCGGCCCGCTGACCGAGGCGCGCGGCGGCGCCCGTCCGCTGCTGGACACCATCGCGGTGCAGGCGGAGGCCGCGTACGTGAACGCGGAGGCGGCGCGCCGACTGGGCCTGAGCGTGCGCACGCTGGGCTACCGGCTGGAGCGGATCAAGGCGCTCACCGGGTACGACCCGGCGGACGCGCTCCAGCGCTTCACCCTGGAGACGGCGGCCATGGGGGCGCGGCTGCTGAACTGGCCGGAACAACCGCTGTAGTCCCGGCTCGGCGGCTGCGGTCGGCCGTCATGGCTGCGGCCCGCCGTTGCTGTGGTCGGCCGCCGTGACTGTGGTCCGCCGTTGAGGACCTGTCGCCGCAAACCCGCGGGGCGGCGTCGGTGCCGTCCGGCGGCCGTTCTGTTGCCCAGCTGTTGCAGTGTCACGCGGGCCGTGCGTACCAGGGTGTCAAGGGGGCGTAAAGATTGCCGGATCCTGGCAATGTGCGGCGGGCGGCGGCACTGCCATGATCTCCCCGGCGCCGAAGCGCGGCGCCGACGGGAAGACGGGGGAGCGTGGCCGGGGTGGGGGGATTCTTCGCGGCCGCGCTGGCCTTTCCGACGGCGCTGTTCAGCTTCGCGCTGGTGGTGGTGGTCGGGTACTGGTTGCTGATGCTGCTGGGCGGCCTGGTTCCCGGCGCCGTGCACGGGGGGCACGGCGGCGGGCACCATGGGGACGTCGGGCACGCGGGGCACACCGGGCACCTCGGACACGGGGGGCACGGTGCCGGGGGGCACGGTGCGCACGGGGGGCACGGTGCGCACGGGGGGCACGGTGCCGGCGACGGGTCCGACCGACAGGGGGCCGGCCACCACGCGGGCGTGCTGGACGCGCTGGGGCTGGGCGGGGTGCCCGTGACGGTGGCGGTGTCGCTGCTGGTCGCGCTCGCCTGGTTCGTCAGCCTCTCCGGCACCGTCCTCACCTCGGGGGCACCGGCGCGCGGCGGCGTGTTCGTCGTCGCGCTGGTCGCCTCCTGGGCGGGCACCCGGGCACTCGTCCGGCCGCTGTCGCGGCTGTTCCCGCAGGACCGGCCGGCCACCCGGGCGGACTTCGTCGGCCGGGTCTGCGTGATCCGGACCGGCCGGGTGACGGCCGACTTCGGGCAGGCCGAGGTCACCGCGGAGGACGGCTCCACCGCGACCGTCCAGGTCCGTACGGCGACACCCGAACCGGCCCTGACGGCCGGGCGGACCGCCCTGATCTTCGACTACGACGCCGAGGGCGAGCACTTCCTGGTGGCACCCTTCGACCCGCCGCCCGTTTCCTGACGCACGGTCAATTCACTTTCGCTTCCTCTCCTCCCACTTCTCCTCGCACCAACTCGCCATCTCGTCAAAGGACTCCGTGATGGACACCATCGCCGTGGGTTTCGGCGTGCTCGTCGCCGTCGTGCTGCTCATCCTGCTCGCCATGCTGCTGTTCGTGGGCCGCCTGTTCCAGAAGGTCGAGCAGGGCAAGGCGCTGATCGTCTCCCGGACGAAGAAGGTGGACGTGACCTTCACCGGCGCGATCGTCCTCCCGGTGCTCCACAAGGCCGAGTTGATGGACATCACCGCGAAGACGGTGGAGATCCACCGGGCCGGCCGGGACGGCCTGATCTGCCGGGACAACATCCGCGCGGACATCCGGATCTCGTTCTTCGTCCGGGTCAACAAGACCGTCGAGGACGTGGTCAAGGTCGCCCAGTCGATCGGTACCGTCCGGGCCAGCGACCCGCAGGCGATCCAGGAGTTCTTCGCCGTCAAGTTCGCCGAGGCGCTCAAGACCGTCGGCAAGCAGCTGGACTTCACCGACCTGTACACCCACCGGCACGAGTTCCGGGACCAGATCATCGCGGTCATCGGCACCGACCTCAACGGCTACACCCTTGAGGACGCGGCCATCGACCACCTGGAACAGACCCCGATGAACCAGCTGGACGCGGACAACATCCTGGACGCCCAGGGCATCCGCAAGATCACCGAGCTGACGGCGATCGAGCACGTGCGCACCAACGAGTACCAGCGCCACGAGCAGAAGGAGATCACCCGGCAGAACGTGGACGCCCGGGAGGCCGTCCTGGAGCTGGAGCGCCGGCAGGCCGACGCGGAGATCCGCCAGCGCCGCGAGATCGAGACCCTGCGGGCCAAGGAGGACGCGGTGATCGCCCGGGTGCAGGAGGAGGAGCGGCTCAACGCCCAGACCGCCTTCCTGCGCACCGAGGAGCTGCTCGGGGTGCAGCGGGAGAACCAGGCCCGCGAGGTCGCGGTGGCGCAGAAGAACCGCGAGCGGGTGATCGCGGTGGAGAACGAGCGGATCGAGAAGGACCGCCTGCTGGAGGTCGTCGGCCGCGAGCGGGAGACCCAGCTCGCCACGATCGCCAAGGAGAAGGAGGTCGAGTCCGCCAAGCGCGAGGTCGCCGACGTGGTCCGCGAGCGGGTCGCGGTGGACCGCACCGTCGCCGAGCAGGAGGAGGCCGTCAAGACGCTGCGCGCCACCGAGGAGGCCGAGCGGGTCCGCAAGGCCGTCGTGATCCAGGCCGAGGCCGAGGCGCAGGAGAAGCTCGTCAAGGACATCAAGGCCGCCGAGGCCGCCGAACAGGCCGCCGCGCACAAGGCCCGCGAGGCGCTGGTGCTGGCCGAGGCCCGGCAGCAGGCCGCCGAGCTGGACGCGGCCGCCAAGATCCGGATGGCCGAGGGCGTCCGGGCGGAGGCCGCCGCCGAGGGCCTGGCCCGGGTCCAGGTCCGCGAGCAGGAGGCCGCGGCGGTGGAGAAGGTGGGCCGCGCCGAGGCCGTCGTCCAGACCGAGAAGGCCAAGGCCGCCGCGCTGGAGATCGGCGGCCGGCTGAAGGCCGAGGCCGAGGGCCTGACCGAGAAGGCCGCGGCGATGGCCAAGCTGGACGAGGCCTCGCGCGGGCACGAGGAGTACCGCCTGCGGCTGGCCGCCGAGAAGGACGTCCGACTGGCCGGGCTGGACACCCAGCGGCAGATCGCCGAGGCCCAGGCGGCGCTGGTCGCGGCCGGGCTGGAGAAGGCGAAGATCGACATCGTCGGCGGGGACTCGATCTTCTTCGACCGGCTGGTGCAGTCGGTGTCGGCGGGCAAGAGCGTGGACGCCTTCGTCGGCCACTCGCAGACCGCGCAGACCCTGGCCGGGCCCTGGCTGGACGGGCGGGCCAGCTTCACCGAGGACCTCACCCGGGTGCTCTCCTCGGTCTCCACGGCGGACGTGCAGAACCTGACGGTGTCCGCCCTGCTGATGAAGCTGATCGGCTCGGGCGCCGGCGACCAGGCCGGGCAGCTGCGCCAACTGCTGGAGTCGGCGCGGCAGCTGGGCGTCGCGGAGACCCCGCTCGGGGCGCTGGCCGGCCCGCTCGCCTCGGCCAACGGCTCCAAGTGACCGGCTGAGCGACCGGGCGGCCCGCCGACGCCGGAGCGAGCGGTACGACCGGGCGATCCGCCGATCGACTGCCCCGACTGCCTCGACTGCTTCGACTGCTTCGACTGCCCCGACTGCTCCGACTGCTCAACCGATCCACCGATCCGACTGAGGAACGTGACCGTGACCGTGGACGCCCTCGACGCCCGGCTCGACGCCGGAACCTACGAGGTCCTGCGCGACCGGCTCGCCCGAGCCGCCGCCGAACTCGCCGACCGGGCCCAGGCGTTGAACGCCCGCCGGGTCGCCGAGTTCGGCGGCGGGGAGCTGCGGCTGGCCGGCACCGGGCGGCTCACCACCGCCCGGTCCTGCCTGCCGCAGGACCTCACCGCCGTCGGCGGACTGCTGCTGCTCGGCACCCGGCCGGTCGAACCCGCCGACGGCGCCGGGGACTTCGACGACGTCTTCGGCCTGCACCACCCCGACCTCTCCCCCGCGCCCGCCGAGGGCACCCTGCTGGACGACCCCCGGCTGCGCCAGGACCTCGCCGATCTGCGGCGCTACTTCCGCGACGCCCGCCTGGAGCGGCTGCGTCCGGCGGACGGCCGGCTGCTCGCCGTCTTCCGCACCGGCCCGGCCGCCGCCGACGTCCGGGTGCTGCGCTGGCGCCTGGACGGCGGCCTCGCCGACGACGCGCAGCCGTCCTACCTGGACGGGCGCGGCGAACGCGACCACACCCCCGCCGACGGGCAGCAGCTGCCCTGGACCGCCCTCACCCGGGACGACCAGCTGCCCGCCGGCCCCGGCCGCCCGCCCCGCGCCGACCTCGCCGGAGAGCTGCTGGTCGGCGTCGACGGCGGCCGGCTGACCATCGCCGCCCCGGACGGCCGGGAGCTGCACCGCGAACCGCTGGCCGAGGCCCTCCAGACCCTCGCCGACGCCCGGATCGCCCACGCCCGGCTCGGCACCCTGCTGCTGGTGCGGGTGCGCCCGTACCAGGAGGAGACCGAGCGGCACCTGGTGGTCCACCTGCCCACCGGCACCGTCACCCGCATCGACGCGCTCGGCCAGGCCTGCCTGCGGCTGCCCGCCGACCAGGGCGTGGCCTTCCCGGGCGGCTGCCACCTGGTGGACGGCACCGTGCGCGTCTTCGACCAGCCGGTCGACGGCCTGGTGTACGAGCGCACCGTCCTGTCGCCCAACGGCGAGGACGTGCTGTACGAGTTCCGCTCCCCCGCCGACGGCCGCGCCCTGCTCCAGCCGTACAACAGCGTCCGCCAGGAGGCCGCCGCCCCGCTCCCCTGCCAGGGCTACGCGCTGCTCGCCGACGGCACCCTGATCGCTCTGCGCCCGGCCGAGGACGGGCCGGCCCGGCTGCACCCCGTCCAGCTCTGGCAGACCCCGTTCACCAGCGAGCGGTTCGCCGCGCAACAGCCGCCCGGCAGCGGCCCGTTGGCCCGGATCGGCAACGCCGACCTGGTCCGCGGCCTGGCCGACTGCCTGGCTCTGGCCCGGCTGGCCGCGGCCGGCGCCGACACCCCGGCCGGCCACCAGGCCGTCCTCGCCGCCTGCACCCGCACCGCCGACCGGCACCACTGGCTCGGCCAGAGCGGCCTGGGCGACCTCGCCGCGCCGCTCGCCGAGATCCGCGACACCGCCCGGCAGGTCGTCGCCGAGTACGAGGCCGTCGCCCAGCTCACCGCGCACGCCGCCCGGCAGACCGAGGAGGCCGCCGAGCACGTCGAGGGCCTGCTGCGCACCGCCCGCGGCGAGACCCTCGCCGACGCCGCCGAGTGGGTCGACCGGCTGGCCGGGCTGCGCCGCGCCCAGGGCCGGGTCGAGGCGCTGCGCGACCTGCCGCGCGCCGACGCGGAGCGGATCGACGCGCTCGCCGCGCACCTCGCCGAGGGCCTGGCCGAGGCCGCCGACCGCGCCGTCGTCCAGCTCGCCGAGCCGACCGCCTTCGAGCCGCACCGGCGGCGCGCCGACGAGCTGGCCGAGCGCTGCGCCGCCATCGCCACCGCCGCCGAGGCCGAGCCGCCGGCTCTCGAACTGGCCGCCCAGAGCGAGGCGTTGCAGACCGTATCGGAGCTGGTCGGCACCCTCGACCTGGCCGACGCCACCACCCGCACCGCCATCCTCGACCGGCTCGCCGACGTGCTCGGGCTGCTCAACCGGGCCCGGTCCGCGCTGACCGTGCGCCGCCGGGAGCTGCGCACCCGCGAGGCCGCCGCCGAGTTCGCCGCCGAGACCGCCCTGCTCGGCCAGGCCACCACCGCCGCGCTCGCCGCCGCCGACACCCCCGAGGCCTGCGACGAGCAGCTCGGCCGGCTGCTGCTGCGGATCGAGCAGCTGGAGACCCGCTTCGCCGACGCCGACCCGGCCCTCGGCGAGCAGCTCATCGCCCGGCGCACCGAGATCCACGACGCGCTCACCGCCCGCCGCCAGCACCTGCTGGAGGAGCGGGCCCGGCGCGCCGACCGGCTGGCCGCCTCCGCCGGGCGCGTCCTCGACACCCTGCACCGCCGGCTGGCCGCGCTGGACACCGCGGAGGAGATCGAGGCGGCCTTCGCCGCCGACCCGACCGCCGTCAAACTCCGCGACCTGGCCCGGCAGTTGACCGCGCTCGGCGACCGGGTCCGGGCCGAGGAGCTGACCGGACGGCTGCGCGCGGCGCGCGGCCGCGCCCAGCGGGCGCTGCGCGACCGCGCCGAACTCGCCGGGGACGGCCCCGGCACCCTGCGGCTGGGCCGGCACCTGTTCGCCGTCACCACCCAGCGGCCCGAACTCGCCCTGGTGCCCTGGCGCGGACGCCCCGCCTTCACCCTCACCGGCACCGACTACCGCTCCCCCGTCACCGACCCGGCCTTCGCCGCCACCGAGCGGTACTGGGACCGGCCGCTGCCCTCGGAGACCCCGCGGCTGTACCGCGCCGAGTACCTCGCCGCGAGCCTGCTGCCGGCCGCCGAGGCGGCGGCGCTGTCCACCGACGGCGACCTGCTGGAGTACGTCCGGCGGGCCGCCGAGCAGCGCCCGGACGAGGGCTACCAGCGCGGCGTGCACGACCACGACGCCGCGCTGCTGCTCCGCACCCTGCTCCGGCTCGGCGCCGAGGCCGGGCTGCTGCGCCACCCGGCGGGCGCCCGGGCCGCCGCACAGCTGTACTGGGCGTACGGCGCCGACGAGCGCCAGCGGCTGCTCTGGCACACCCGGGCCCGCTCGCTGGGCCTCGCCCGGGACGCGTTCGGCGGCGCCCCGGCGCAGCCCGCGCTGGCCGCCCTGGACGCGCTGGCCGCCGAACTCTCCGCCGCCGTGGCCGATTTCGTCCCGGGCGCGGAGCCCGCCGGCCCCTACCTGGTGGCCGAACTGGCCGCCGCCGCACCCAGCTTCGCCCACTCCTCGGGCGCCGCCGCGCTGCTCGACAAGTTCCGCGCGGCGCCCGAGTCGGCCGGCCTCACCGAGGCGCTGGCCGCCCTGCCCGACGACCCCGGGCTGCTGCCCGTACGGCGCCAACTGGCCACCGCCTGGCTGGAGTCCGGCGCCGCCGACGCCGACCCGGCCGACCTCGCCGAGGCCGCCGCCGCACTCCTCTGCCCGTCCCTGCCGCGCCGGCCCGCCGAGGGGTCCGTGAGCGCCCGGGTCACCGGGCTGCTCGGCGACCACCCGCGGCTCGCGGGCGGCGCGCTCGACCTCCGCCTGGACGAACTGCTCGCCAACGTACTGGAGTTCGATCGGGTCGAGGTGCCCGGCTACCGGGCCTACCAGCGGCTGCGCGGCGAACTGCTGGCCGCCGAGCACGCCCGGCTGCGGCTCGACCAGTACCGGCCCGCCCCGCTCAACGGCTTCGTCCGCAACCGGCTGATCGACCAGGTGTACCTGCCGCTGGTCGGCGACAACCTCGCCAAGCAGCTCGGCACGGCCGAGTCCGGCGGCCCGGTCGACCGCAGCGGCCTGCTGCTGCTGGTCTCCCCGCCCGGCTACGGCAAGACCACCCTGGTCGAGTACCTCGCCGAACGGCTCGGCCTGCTGCTGGTCTCCGTCAGCGGCCCCGCGCTCGGCCACCGGGTCACCTCGCTGGACCCGGCCGAGGCCCCCGACGCCACCTCCCGACGCGAGATCGAGAAGCTCAACTTCGCCCTGCACGCGGGCGACAACGTGCTGCTCTACCTGGACGACGTCCAGCACACCTCGCCCGAGTTCCTCCAGCGCTTCATCCCGCTGTGCGACGCCCAGCGCCGGATCGACGGCGTCTGGGACGGCGAGGCCCGCGAGTGGGACCTGCGCGGCAAGCGCTTCGCCGTCGTCATGGCCGCCAACCCGTACACCGAGTCCGGCCGCCTGTTCCGGCTGCCCGACATGCTCGCCAACCGCGCCGACGTGTGGAACCTCGGCGACGCCGTCGCCGGGCGCGAGGACCTCTTCGCCCTCAGCTTCGTCGAGAACGCCCTGCCCGCCAGCCCCCACCTGGCCCCGCTCGCCACCGCCGAGCGCGCCGACCTCGACACCCTGCTCGCCCGCGCCGGCGGCCTGCCCGGCGGCACCCTGGCCGGCGCCTGGCCCGCCGCCGAGGCCGAGCGGATGACCGCCGTCCTGGCCGGACTGCTCCACCTGCGCACCACCGTCCTGGCCGTCAACCGCGCCTACCTGGCCTCCGCCGCCCAGGACGACCGCACCCGCACCGAGCCCCCCTTCCTCCTCCAGGGCTCCTACCGCAACATGGCCAAACTCGCCCAACGCCTCGACCCCGCCCTCACCCGTCCCGAACTCGACGCCCTCCTCACCGACCACTACCGCGCCGAGGCCCAACCCCTCGGCGCCGAAGCCGAGGCCCAGCTCCTGAAGCTGGCGGAGCTGCGAGGCACCCTGACCCCCGAGCAGTCGGCCCGCTGGACGGACCTGAAGCACTCCTGGCGGGAGCGCGGGCGGACCACCGAACGCCCTTGACCGAAGGGCACTTGGGATCGACTAGCCCCCACCGCCAAAGCGGTCCTGTCACCCGATGACTTCCCCGTCCAGGGAATCCGGGCGCGGCTGGTGCCCGGGGAGCGCTCGATCGGGCTGTTCCGCCGCTGGGGCGGCAGTTCCACCCCGGGACCTACCCCGCCCCCGGGTTCCACTCCGAGCGCGGCCCCGGGCTCCTGACCGGGCCGGACGGCGGCGGCTGAGCCCCGGCGGGTGCGGCCGGCGGCTCCCGGACCGGATCGGGCAGCCCGGGGACGGAGCGCCCCTCGGACTGCCAGCGGCGTACCAGCTCCGTGTAGATGGGCGTCTCCGGACCGGGTTCCGTGATCGGCGCCACCGGTCGCACGAGTACCACCGGCGTCACCAGCGTCACTGCCGTCGCGGGCGTCCACGGCTGTTCCGGCGGCCTGTCCGGGACGCCGTGCAGGATCGTTTCCTCACCCGGCCGTTGTTCCGGTACCGGCGGCCTCCCGAATCCACTCACACCCACCCAACGCACCCCGCCCGCGCCGGGACACGGCCACGTCAACCCGGCGCGCCGCAGGTCAACCCCCTGCGGGGCGCGGCCGGGGGGGGGGGGGGGGGGGGCCCCCCCCCCCCCCCGCCCCCGCCCCCCCCCCCCCCCCCCCCCCCCCCCCCCCCACCCCCCCCCCCCCCCCCCCCCCCCCCCCC
>NZ_JBHXLL010000027.1:0-118737 GCF_042721415.1 Kitasatospora sp. NPDC058444
GGGGTGCCGTCGGCGGAGGCGATCGCGGAGACGCCGAGCGTGGCGGCCGCGGCGACGGCGCCGCCAACGAGCCAGCGGGACATGCGCTTTGCCATGCCTAATCCTTTTCGTTCATCTGGTGTTGCCCTGATGGGCAGATCTTCGGAATCGGGTGACCGGCCTGAATGGCGGGCGAACCAACCGTCCGTGACATGGCGTCATTCCGCGTGCGAATGACCCGAAGTGACTGCACGGCAGACACCGATGTCGCGAGCCGGAATCCGGCCCATCGAACCAGATCGGCAGGTGTCCGGACAACCGCTTTCGGCTGCTGGCCAGGCAGGATGTCACGCTTTCAAGGTCATTGGGTGCTTGTTGGCGATGCGGCTGTTTTGCTTGGCTATGCTCGCCGTCGGGCGTTTCATTGCGTTTGCTTGGCCTGGCAACTTTCGGAATTCGTAGACGCTCTGATGTGACGTCACTTATCGTTGGGCCCCGCTACGGCCGGGATTCGGCCGATGTCGACAGTGGAGGTTCCGATGCGCCAACCGATATCCCGTTCACGACGGCGAGGGAGGGGAGGGCCGCCGCTGTTGGGCAGGCTCTCCCTGGGGCTGCTGCCCCTCGCCCTGACGGCCGGTCTGGTCGGGGCGGGCATTCCGAGCGCCGCTGCCGCCGGAACGGCTACCGTTCAGCCGCAGCTGAGCGCCCGCGACGTGGCGTTGCAGGCGTGGCTCAACAGCGGTCCCCGCACGCACGCTCTGGCCGAGACCGCGCTCGCGGGCTCCGACCAGGACGTGAAGCAGTTCGTCGACAACGTGCTCGCAGGGGCGCAGAGTGCGGACGATCTGCTCGCGGCCACGCAGATCTCCAGCGTGGGCGGGCCGAAGGTCCGGGAGGCCGCCGACAAGGCGATCGAGGGGACGGCCGCGGATCGGCGCGCCTTCCTGGAGAGTGGCTGGCAGGCGGCCCTCGACGCCGACCGGCGGCTGTGGATCACCCGGATCACCGACCCCGCGATGGGCGCCGGGCGGAATCTCCGGGCAGCGGGTGATGCCGCGCTGCGCAGCAACACCGGTGACGACCTGCAGCGGTTCCTGACGGAGACCCAGTTCACCGCGAAGGACAGCGACGACCGGGTCAAGCTGGTCCAGATCCTGAGTTCCGGTGGACCCAACGTCCAGGCGGCGGCGCGGATCGCGCTGAACGGGTCGATCCAGGACGTGCGGGACTTCCTCGCGACCGGCCAGTACATCGCGCAGAGCCGTGACCAGGAGCGCGCGAGCATCGCGCAGCTGGCGCAGCAGGCGAAGGACGCGAGCGCGCAGGCGGCCCAGGAGACGGCCGCGGCGATCGAGGCCAAGGACGCTGCGGTCCACAACTCGGAGCTGGCCAAGGCGGACGCCGCGCGGGCGGCGATCGAGACGCAGCAGGCCGGCAATGACACGGCCAAGGCCACCGAGGCCGCGAACAGGGCCGCCAGCGCGGCCGAGCGCGCGGGTGCGGCGGCACAGACCGCGATGACGGCCGCGCGTGCGGCCAACGCCTCCGCGCGGGCCGCCGCCGTCGCGGCGTCGAACGCGGCGGCCGCCGCGGCCGGTGCCCAGCGGGCCGCCGCCAACGCGCGGACGGCGGCCGCCGCGGCGGCCGGTGACGCGACCAAGGCGCACGAGGCGCGGGTGGCGGCGGACGCCGCCGACGCCGCAGCCAAGATCGCCGCGGACGCGAACGCCACGCTGGTGAAGGCCAACGAGGCCGCGGCGCGGAGCAAGGACGCGGCCGGTGCCGCGCTCAGCGCCAAGGGCAACGCCGACTCCGCGGCGGGTTCGGCCGAGCAGGCCGGCGCCTACGCGGACAGCGCGGGCGGTCAGTCGGCGAAGGCCAGGCAGGCCGCCGCGGCGACGCGTCGCTCGGCCGCCGAGGCCGGCCGTGCCGCCGCCGCCTCGCAGCAGCTGGCCGGCGAGGCCGCCACGCAGGCCGAGGCCGCCAAGACGCTGCTGGCGTCCGCGGCCTCCCACGCGGCGGCCGCGGCGCAGGCCGCCCGGGACGCCGCCGACCACGCCGGACAGAGCGCCAACGCCGCGCAGGAGTCGACCGACCACGCGAACGCCGCCTCCGGCTTCGCCACGGACGCCCAGACCGCGGTCGACAAGGCCAACGCCGTCCAGGACCTGACCCGTCGCACCGAGGCCGAGGACCTGGCCAACCGCACCGCCGCAGCCGTGGAGAAGGCCCGCAAGGCCAAGGCCGACCAGGCGGACAAGCAGGCGCAGACCGACCAGGCGGCCCAGGAGGTCCAGAAGGCGAAGTCCGAGGCCGACCGCCTCGCCGCCCTGGCCAACCAGCCCGGCGCCACCCCGGCACAGGTCGCCACCGACGGCCGCAAGCTCGCCCTCATCTCCCGCAAGATCTCCGGGGAATGGGGAGCCGCGGCAGCTGAAGCCGCTCTCACGGGCTCGGACACGGCCGTCTTCTCCTATCTCAAGACCAGCCGACAGCACGCTGAGGAACAGGACGCCCGCGCCCACGCCACCGCGGTCTACACGAACACGGAAAACGGCGCGGTCCGCGACGCTGCCTACACGGCGCTCCAGGGCGGCGGCGCGCAGATCAGCGCCTTCCTGGTCAGCGGTCAGGACGATGCTCAGGCGCCGGACAACCGGCTGACGATCACCCGTATCAGCGACACTGCCGGCCCGGCCGTCAAGGCCGCCGCGGATGCCGCGCTGCGGACCAACACCCCCGCCGCGCTGCGGGACTTCCTCGGCAAGGGCCTGTCGGACGCGCAGGCGGCCGACGACCGGCTGACCGCGGTCCGGCTGGAGGACGCCCAGGACACCGAGCCCGAGCTCAAGGCCGCGGCGAAGGTCGCCCTCGAAGGCCCCGTACAGGACCTGCGTGCCTTCGTGGCCGAGGGCCAGTACACCGCGCAGCAGCGCGACCGGCTCACCGCTGTCCACGTCGCCGACGTCAAGGGCCTGATCGCCGAGGCCACCGCCGCCGCCGCGACCGCGCAGAAGAACGCGGCCACCGCCCAGGCCGCCGCCGCCATCGCCCGCAGTGCCGCCGAGGAGGCCAAGGGCTACGAGGCCTCCGCCCAGGCCTCGGCCAACACCGCCGCCGACCAGGTCGCCAAGGCCCAGGCCGCCGCCGACGCCGCCCAGGCCTCCGCCACCAAGGCAGCCGCCTCGGCGAAGAGCGCCAACGCCGCCAAGGCCTCCGCCAACCGCGACGCAGCCAGCGCTGTTTACTCCGCCAACCGGGCCGAGCGGTCCGCGCGGGAGGCGCGGTGGGCAGCAAGCGACGCCAACAACTCCGCTGCCGAGGCCCGCGCTTCCGCAGAGGCGGCTGGTAAGGACGCGACTGCCGCGCAGGCGGCCTCTGACGATGCCCATGCGAACTACCAGGCCAAGTACGAGGCCGAGGAGAAGGCCCGGGTCGCCCAGGTCGAGGCAGATCGCGTGGCAGCTCAGAAGGAGTTGGAGGAGCAAGCCGCGAAGGCGAAGCAGGATGCGATCGCGGCCATGGAAGAGGAGATCAAGAAGCAGAAGGCGGACAACGACAACGCCAACGCCTTCTACCACATCATTTCCGAGAGCATCCACTTCACGCTCGACATCATCGGTGGTGCCGGCGGGGTCATAGCCCCCGGACTCGCCGACATCGCCGACCTCGTCAACTGCGCCTACTACGCCGTCGAGGGCCGCACCACCGACGCAGTCACCTCCTGCATCGGCGCGATCCCGTTCATCGGTGATGGCGCTGCGGTGGCCAAGTTCGCCCAGTGGGCCAAGAAGTTCGGTTCCTGGGGCGAGAAGGCCGTTGAGTTCATCAAGAAGCTCGTCGGGCGTCTCCCGTCGTCGTGCCCGGGTCTGAACAGCTTCCCGGCCGGCACCCGCGTCCTGATGTCCGACGGCTCTACTCGGGCGATCGAGACCGTGCGGATCGGTGACGAGGTCCTCGCCACCGACCCCACCACCGGAGTGACCGGCCCTCGCAAGGTCTCGGCCACCATCTACACGCCGGATGACCGTGATTTCACGGACATCTCCCTGGGCGCCGGGCAGTCCGTGACCAGCACGGATCACCACCCCTTCTGGTCCGAGAGCCGGCAGCAGTGGGTCGACGCCGCCGACCTCCAGACGGGCGACGAACTGCGCAACTCGACCGGACAGCCCCAGCGCATCGCCGGCGTCCGGCACTGGAACACCCTCCAGCCCGCCTACAACCTCACCGTCGACGACCTCCACACGTACTATGTACTGGCCGGCTCGACCCCGGTCCTGGTCCACAATGCCAGTGGATGCGGAACGGGAACGGTCTGGGATCAGATCAAGGCCACTCAGCCCAATTATGTGGGAAGTCAGCTCCCCCGGTCGTTCGAGTTCTCCGCGGGTGACGTTCAGGTGTGGGTGCATGGAAATGCGACAGAGCACATTGCGGAGTACCTCTCCGGGATGGCCGGGCGTGGTGCGACGAAGGCTCAGATAGACATGGCTGCGCAGGCCCAGCTTGCGAGCCTGCAGTCTGCGGTGCGTGAGGCGGGGAAGGGAGGACTCCCCTACGAGACCCTGGTGGTTGTGGGGGGTTGGGAGCTGAAATTCAGCGCACCGCGCCAATCTGGGCAGCTTCCCGCTCTGATTCATGCCCTCTATACGGAGTGATTGGTAAGTCGTGTGATATCTGTACTTGGCGCAGCAGGCTGCGAAGGTGCGTATTTCGAGAGCGATCCTTGGATCGCCATGAAGGTTGCCTGGGAGCCTAGGATTCAGGGGCGGCCTTTGTATCTCAGGGTTTCTGGGATCAACGGCGGCGAGGTCGAGATGAAGATCGACCCGGTTTCCGGAATGCTCGGCCAAGTGGTCGTCATCGATGTCCCTCCGCGGGTCGAAGTGAAAAATAGGATCCCCCTCGATGGCGTGGATCAGAATCTGACCCCGATTCTTGACCGATCCATTTGGGGTTGGAAGGAGACTCCGGACGGCGCGACGCTCGACGGTTCCGTTGCGTCCTCGGTTGAGGAGCTGGGATTCATTCAGTCGGAGGAGCGGATCGGTCTGGTGTTTTCCGATCGAGAGCCTGTCCGGTACTTGCGCTGTGAAGACATTGCAGTCGCAGTCTCGGATGACGGTGCTCTGGTGGAGATCTCGGCCTTCCTGTAGCCCGCTGCGCCTGTGATCACGGCGCACCGGGACTGGAAGGGTCTCTGAGATTTCCGCGGTAGCCCCACCGAAGAACTTCGGTGGGGCTACCGGCGTTTTGACAGGAGGGCCCATGAGGACGTCGGCGACGGTGCGGTGACGTGAGGGCGACAGCTGAGGAACAGACGCGAGTCACGGCGGTAAGACCGCGTCGTTTCAAGTGCGGCAGGGGCCCCGGGCGGCTACGGGCGGGTGAGGCGCTGGGCGAGGTCGCGGGCGTGGGTGGCGGCGGTGGGGCCGCGGGTGGGGTCGGGGGCTTCGGAGAGGAAGACCAGGGCGAGCATCAGGGCGGCGTCCAGGCGGCAGGCGAGGAGGCAGGGGTCGTCCTCGTCGGGGACGGGGGCGACGGTGGCGTAGCCGGCGCGCAGGGCGGCCAGGTCGAGGTCGTTCTCCGGGTAGCGGGCGTACTCGGCGAGGCGGCCGAACTCCAGGGCGGAGGTGCCGAGCAGGGCGTTGGACCAGTCCAGGAGGGCGGTGGTGCGGCCCTGGTGGCGGCGGATGTTGGAGCTGCGGACGTCGAGGTGGAGCAGGCTGGTCCCGGTGAGGGGAGCGAGGTGCCGGGCGAGGACGTCGGCGGCCGGGGGCTCGGGCAGGTCGTCGGTGCGGCGGGCGAGTTCGGCCCAGCGGCGGCCTATCCGGGTGGCGATCGCCTCGGCGGTGGTGCCGCCCTCGGCGGCGACGGGGCGCAGCCGCGGCGGGGGCACCTCGTGGAGGCGGGCGAGGAGTTGTCCGAGGGCGTGGGAGTCGAGCGGGGAGCCGTCGTCGTCGACGTAGTCGGAGAGCAGCACGTCGGGGGAGTTGGGGTCGTCGGCGAGGACCAGCTCCCGGGCCCGGGCGACGGGCAGGCCGTGCCCGGCCAGGTGCCGGGCGATGGCGTGCTCCTGGACGAGCAGGGAGCGGGTGTCCACGTGCGGGTCGTTGGCGTTGGAGTCGAACCGCCGGTGCGCGAGCCGGACGGCGACCGGTCCGCCGTCCCGGTCCAGGGCCCGGAAGACGGTGAACTCCAGTCCCTTGCCGACGAGTTCGAGGCCGCTGAGGCCCCACTGCTCGGCCAGTCGGTCCAGTACGGCGAAACGCTCGCTCATGGGGCATCCTCGGTGGTCTTGGGACGGTCGGTCGCCCTGCTGTCCCTCAGCAGGGCGTAGGCGATCGGCAGGCAGGTCAGCAGGGTGACCACGCCGCCGAGGGCGAAGGCGGCGCCCGGTCCGGCCGCGGTGCTCACCCGGCCGAAGACCAGCGCGCCGAGGGGCATCGTGCCCCAGGCGAACAGCCGGTAGACGCCGGTGGCCCGGCCGAGCATCCGGTCCGGGATGATCGTCTGGCGCAGCGAGACGGCGACGACGTTCCAGACCATCAGGGCGAAGCCGGTGGCGCAGTAGGCGGCGGACACCACCCACACCCGGTCGGTCGCCCCCACCGCCAGGCCGGCGAGGCCCATCAGGCCCAGGCCGCCGACCAGCGCGGGGACCCGGCCGATCGCCGTGGACAGCCGGCTCGCGACCGTGCTGCCGACCACGCCGCCGACCGCCCCGGCGGCCAGCAGCGCCCCGTACGCGGAGTCCGGAAGCCCCAGCACGTCGTGCACCAGGATGACGAAGACGGCGATCTGGCCCAGGTAGACGGCGTTGATGACGCCGGCGGAGACGGTCAGGGCGCGCAGCAGCGGATCGCGCAGGACGAAGGCGACGCCCTCGCGGATGTCCGCAAGCAGGCGGGGGCGGGGCTTCTCCGCGGGCGATCCGGGTTCGGGCTCGGACACGGGCTCGGGCTCGGACACGGGCTCGGGCTCGGACACGGGGTCGGGGTCGGGGGCGGGTCCGCGGATGCCGCGCAGCAGGACCGCGGAGACCAGGAAGGAGACCGCGTCGATCAGCAGCGGAACGGCCCGGCCCACGGTGAACAGCACGCCGCCCACCACCTGCCCGAGCAGGTCGCGGCCGACCGTCTGGACGGCGAAGAGCCGGCCGTTCGCCGACTCCAGCCGCTCCGCGGGGACGACACTCGGCAGCAGCGCGAAGGACGCGCAGTCGAACAGCACTTCGCCGACGCCCAGCAGGAACGCGGCGGTCAGCAGCGGCCAGAAGGTCAGCCGGTCGGTGGCGAGCAGCACGACGGCGAGGAGCAGCACCACGGCGCGCAGCAGGTCGGCGAGGACCATCAGCAGGCGCCGCTCGAAGCGGTCGGCGTACGCCCCGGCGGGCAGGGCGAACAGCAGCCAGGGCACCGTGGTGGCGGCGGTGACGGCGGACACCTGGAAGGCGTCGTGCAGCACCGCGGCGGACAGCAGCGGCAGCGCCGCGAAGCGCATGCCGTCGCCGACCGCGGAGGAGGCCGCGGCGCCGACGACCCGGTGGTAGCCGGACGCGGGGCGGACGGTGGTGTCGTTGCTCACCCGCGCGGCTCCGGGAGGGACTCCGGGCCGGCCGAAGTGCCAAGCCCGGCCGAAGCACCGCGGCCGGTCGAAGCACCGCCGCCGGCCGAGAAGACGGCGCAGCGCAGTTCGCTGGTGTACCGGTGGCCGTCCACCTCCAGCCAGCGCTGGTCGGGCGCGGGCAGCATCTCGGAGATCTCCAGCGTGCCGTCGGTCTTGGCGGCGAGCCGGCCCAACTGCCGTACCAGCAGCGGGGACTCCCAGTCGACGTAGACCGGTTTCGGTTCGCCCGGGACCTTGACGAAGACGTGCCGGGGCAGCCGGTGCTCGGCGCGCAGCCGGCAGGCGGCGACGAACAGGGCGGCGTCGTCCCGGCCCCTGGGCCGTCCGAGGGCGGTGGTGTCGCGCAGCCGGGAGGCGGGGATGCGCCAGGTCTCGCGCTGCAGCACGACGCGGCCGCAGCGGATGCGCGGGATGTGCGCCAGGCCGGGGGCGTTCAGTCCGGCGCCGCCGAAGTGGCGGGGGAAGGCGAACGGGGAGAGCGGGTCCTGGCGGATGCTCGGGCCGCCGGCCGGGGGCGCCATCAGCCGCAGCCGGCCGTCGACGCCGTGGGCGCGCAGCTCCAGCCGGTCGCCGCGCAGCACCAGGTACAGCTGGGAGGGTTGCAGCACCCGGTCGCGGGTCTGTGCGGAGCGGCCGTAGACCTCCAGGTCGTGGCAGGGGTAGACGAGTTGGGTGGAGGACTTGTCGGGGTGGCCGCGGGACAGGTTGGCGAGCACCTCGTCGTCCGCGAGCAGGGACCGGTAGCCGCGGTACACCTCGGGGAGCAGTTCGGGGGTGTGCTCCTGGATCAGCGGGCCGAAGCTGGTGTGGGTGATGACCTCCCGCACCGCGTGGCAGTCGCCGATGACGGCGGTGAACCGGCCCGCGGCCAGGTCCTCGCGGCTGCGGGCGGCGAACAGCACGTCCGGGTCGCAGACCGCGGGCGGGCTGCTCGGCCGGCCGGCGAGTACGGCCTCGATCCGTTCCCGGGCGACCACGACCTCGGAGCGGTCCGGGTCGGTCGCGGCTCCGCCGAGCAGGGCCGCGCCGATCTCCCGGTCCAGCTCGGCGAGTTCGGCCTCGACGGCGAGGCACTCGCGGGCGATGGCGTCCCGGTCGCGGAAGAACTCGGCGTAGAGCACGTCCAGCGGGATCTCCACCCTGGGGCCGAACCGCTCGGCCACCCACCGGGTGAGGACGACCAGTTCGCGCCGCATCCGCAGGCGCGGGCCGGCCAGCACGGTCTCGTAGACGACGGACAGCTCGTCCGTGATGAAGCGGGCGAGGTCCGGGCCGACGGTCAGGTCGGCGGGCCGGCCGCGGGCCTCCTCGAACAGGATGCTGCGGTCGGCGTAGTGCAGGCCGCTGTTGCGGTTCGCGGGGCCGCCGGTGAGCTGCTCGAACCGGGCCTTGCTGTCGGCGAGCGCGGCGGCGCGCTCGGGCAGCGGCAGTCGGGCGAAGCGGGTCAGGTCCGCCTCGAAGCCGTCGATCGCGTCGAGCAGCGGGGCGGCCAGGTCGGCGGGGGCGGCGAGGAGTTGCCCGCGCAGGGCGGCCAGCGGCCGGTGGTCGCCGATCGGGATCTCGAACTCGACGACCACCCATTCGCGTTCGGCGAGTCCGGCGATGGCCTGGTCGAAGGGGACGGGGCAGCGCAGCTCGTCCTGCCAGGCCCGCCGCAGTTCGCGCAGGGTGCGTTCGCCGTCGCAGTGCTGCCACAGCCAGGCCTCGTACGGTTCCACCGGCCGCCCGCCGAGGTGCCGGAAGTCCCAGTCGGTGTCCAGGCCGTCGCGGGTGGTGAAGGCGTACAGGTCGATCCGGCCGTCGCGCAGGAAGGACAGCGGGCGGCGCCGGGGGCGGGCGTGGTCGAGCAGGCCGGGGACGGCGGCGGCGCTCTGGGCGAGCTTCTCGGCGGCCCAGTGGCTGAACAGCGCCCGCCGTTCCAGCTCCCGCTCGCCGGACCAGGTGATGCCGGGGGCGGTGCCGGTCCGGCCGGGGGTGAAGGGGCCGAAGTGCGAGTGGGTCTCGTTCTTGGTGGTGACCCGCTGGAGGTACATGGTGAGCAGGTCGGTCATCTTGCGGGTGCGCCGGCCCGTGCCGCCGTCGTGGCCGTCGAGCCAGGCGGCGAAGGTGGGGTAGGCGGAGTCGTTGGAGAGCAGCAGGACCTGCCGCAGCCGTTCGTCGCCGAAGGCCTCGACCACGGCGGCCCCGGCCCGGTCGAGGCGGTCCTGGTGCCGGGCGGCGAACCGGTCCTGCTCCTCGGCGAAGTGCCGGGCGGCGTCCTGGTAGCCGCGCAGGGCGGCGGCCGCCTCGGAGGGCACGGCCGCTGCCGCGGCGGCCAGTTCGGGCTCGGGGACGGGCAGCAGGAAGCCGGCGGGGGAGGAGAGCCGGGCGGCGCCGGGCACCGGGTGCCGGCGCAGGGCGGCCTTGAACTCCTCGGCCAGCGCCTTCAACCGCTGCCCGTGGGCGACGAGTTCGCGGGCCTCCTCGGCGGCGGCCGGGTCCGCCAGGGGCGCGAGCAGCTCCATCGGGAAGCCGGCCTGGCGGAGCACGACGACCGGCGCGAGCTGCCAGGCGACGCGCGCACCGGGCTCGGCGGTGGTGGTCCGGGGGTCGTTGACGGTGGTCACAGCCTCACCTGCGGAGTCGAGTGGACGGGCGGACGCCGGTCGTGCAGGGCGTCCAGGACGGCGAGCGGGTCGGCGGGGAGCGCGGGCAGCAGGCCGGGGCGCGGCGCCCAGGGCTTGACCCGCAGCCCGTGGTAGTCGGACCCGGCGGTGGCGACCAGGCCGAGCCGGGCGGCCGTCTCGGCGAGCCGGGCGCTGTCGGCCGGGGTGTGCCAGCTGGTCCACACCTCCAGCCCGGCCAGGCCGGCCGCGCGCAGCGGCTCCAGCAGCGCCGCGCACCGCCGGGCGTCCAGGCCGGCCGTGAGCCGGCCGGGGTGGGCGAGGACGGCGACCCCGCCCGCCTGCTCGATCCAGGCCAGCACCTCCACCAGGTCGGGGTTGACCGGGTGTTCGACGTGCAGCGGCCGGCCGGGCCGGCACCAGTCGGCGATCAGGCGGGCGAAGCGGTCCTCGCCCTCGCCGTACGGGGCGAACCGGGGGTCGCCCTCGGCCGCCTCCAGCAGCAGGGCCAGGTAGTCGTCGACGTAGGCGACCCGGCCGCCGCCGAGGCGCCGCTCGACCTCGGCCGGGTCGAGCGGCACGCCGAGGGCCCGCGCCCGGTCGGTCCAGGTGCGCCACCAGGCCAGTTCGGCGTCGTGGACGCGCCCGACCCGCCGCCGGAACGGTTCGTCGCCGGGGTCGACGAAGTAGGCCAGGCAGTGGGTCTCCTCGCCGCGCCAGTCGGTGGTGATCTCGCAGGCCGGTACCGCGGTGAGGCGCCCGCCGGCGGCCCGCTCGAAGGCGGCGACGCCCGCGAGGGTGTTGTGGTCCGTCACGGCGGCCACCCGCAGTCCGGCCGCGACGCACCGCCGGGCCAGCTCGGCCGGGGCCTCGTCCCCGTCCGAGTGCCGGGTGTGCAGGTGCAGGTCGACGGGGGTGGCCAGGGTGGCGGGCGCCCCCCGCATCAGCGGGCCCCGGGCAGGGTGCGCCGCCAGGAGGCGGCCAGCCAGTGCTCGTACGCGGGGCCGGACGGGTCGTCCACGACCAGGCAGAGCGGTTCGATGACCCGCCCGGCGCCGCCGGCCAGGCCGCCGTGCAGCATGGTCAGGTTGTGGCCGAGCAGCAGGTCGCACTGCTCGCCCGGGGCGAGCACCTCCCAGCGGCGGCGGAACCCCGCCCAGGTCAGGCCGGTGGCCGTGAGCAGCTGGTGGCAGAAGAGCCGGGCCGCGTCGCCCCGGCACTCGCCGCAGGCGCAGGCGCGGGCCAGCAGCGCGGCGGCGGGGAAGCGCCGGCGCTCCTCCTTGGTCAGCTCCGCCTCGCCGTGGTGGAAGGACAGGCCGTGCCAGAACGGCTCCTCCAGGCCGAGCATGGCGCCCACCGAGGGGTAGGCGCAGCCGTGTTCGGGCTGGCGCGCCAGGCCGCGGGTCAGGTTGCCGCCGAGCCAGCGGGCCGCGCCGGCCGCGGTGTCCGGCCCCCGGTCGACGCCGCGCCGCTCCAGCACGTCGTCGATCACGCCGAGCCAGTCGTAGTACGTGGTGACGCTCAGCCCCTCGCCGACCTCGGGCAGGAAGATGCCCTGGTACATCTTGTGCGCGGGGGTGGTGGTGTACCCGGAGGCGCCGTAGGTGCGCCGGGCCGGGTCCCAGTCGGGGGCGTCCCGGAGGCTGGGCGTCAGGTAGGAGCAGTGCTGGCCGTCGTGGTGGGGCAGCAGGGTCCGGGTGGGGTGGCCCTCGGGCACGTAGGTCTGCTGCGCCCGGTCGACCTCCAGCCGCATCCGTCCGGGGGCGCCGCGGGCGATCAGCGCGGTGCGGACGCGCTCGACGATTCCGGTGGACAGCCGGCGGCTGTCCTCGACCCCGAGCCGCAGCCGACCGATCCGGAAGACCGCGTAGCCGACCCGGTGGATGACCTCGACGGCCGTGGCGGCGAGCGCGTCCAGCGCGCGCTCGCGTTCGGCGGGGACCCCGGAGACCAGCGGGGTGCAGTCGAACTGCGCTTCGTGGGGCGTGAATCTCACCGGTGCTCCTGGGGTGCGGAGGGAGTGCTGCCGGGGGCCCAGGGCGCGAGTTCGGCCGGGGCCACCTCGGTGCGGAACAGGAACTCGAACAGCAGTCGGGCGGCGATCTGCGCGGTGCCGCCGGAGGGGTCGTAGCGGGGCGCGATCTCGGCGATGTCGACGGCGCCGACGGGCAGCGCCCGCAGCTCCTCGTAGACGTCGAGGAGGTCGCCGATGCCGATGCCGCCCATGGTGACGTGCCCGGTGCCGGTCGCCGCGGCGCTGTCGAGCACGTCGATGTCGAGGGAGACGTAGACGGTGTCGCAGCGCGAGCCGAGCTCCTCGATCACCGGGCGCAGGGCCGCGGCGGCGCCGTCCCGGGTGATCGCGGAGCCGGGCACGACGTGGAAGCCGCGGTCGAGCAGGCCGCGGAACTGGTCGTACTTGGTGACGTCCCCGACGCCGACGAAGGCGATGTCCTCCGGGCGCATCCGCGGGATCTCGCTGATCCGGCGGGAGTTGGAGCCGTGGTAGAGCGGCCCGTGCAGGGTGCTCCAGTTGCCGAAGTCGAAGTGGTGGTCGATGTTGACGAACCCCACCCGCTCGGCGCCGCGGTCGAGCCGTCCGGCGCGGAAGCCCGCGAAGGTGGGGAAGGTGCAGGAGTGGTCGCCGTTGAGGAAGATCAGGCGCGGGGAGTTCCGGCTCAGCCGACGGCTCTCGGCGGCGACGGCCTGGAAGGTCTTCACCGTGTCCGTCGGGTAGATGTGCAGGTCGCCGGCGTCCGCGACGCGGGGCGCGTGGTAGCGGAAGGTCTGCCCGGTGCGGGTGTCCAGCATCCGCCACTGGCCGAGGCTGGTGAGGTAGCTGGAGAAGACCAGGCTGGCCTGGCGGACCGCCCGCGGCCCCTCGGCGGCGCCCGGCCGGGAGCTGGCGGTGGCGTCGAAGGGCACGCCGGACACCACCCAGCCGCTCTCGCCCACGTCCACCTGGTCGGCGGTGGTGGTGGGGGCGCCGAACAGGGTGCCGACGCCGGCCCAGCCCGGCAGCGGGTCCTGCTCGAAGTCCTCGGGCTCGACGCTGGTGCGGAGCGCCTCGAAGTCGGGAAGCTCGGTCATGTCAGTCCTCCTGCGCGGCGGGCGTGGTGGCGGGCAGCGGGGCGCGGATGACGTCGTGCGCGGCGGCGATCTTCTCCTGGAAGAGGTCCCAGCTGTCCTCGGGGGACAGGTGCCGGGGCCGGTAGACGACCGGGGCGTCCTCCCGCCAGTCGGCGAAGTCCCAGTTGAAGATGCGCTCGCGCAGCCGGGGGAAGTCCGGGGTGAGCGGGTACGGGACGAAGTTGTAGAGGTTGAAGAGCCACAGCGCCGATTCGTTCTCCCGCATCCAGGCGACGGTCTGGCCGTGCGCGGCCTCCGTCTCCTCGTCGAGACCGCCCATCATGTTGAGGACGATCTTCAGCCCGGCGTCGCTGAGTTGACGGATCTTCGAAGTGTAGTCGTCCAGGCCGCGGGAGAGCTTGTTGAGGCGCTTGAGCATCTGCGAGTCGGCCGACTCGAAGCCGAGCTCCACGACGACGACGCCGAGTTCGAGCATGGCCTCGACGATCCACTCCTTCACCTGCATCACGTGGGTCTGCACGATGAAGCGGTAGCCGGGGCGGTCGCGGAAGACGTCCAGCAGGTTGCCGACGGCCTCGCGGGACTGGCCGAAGGTCTTGTCGCCGATGTAGAAGAGCCGGGTGTCGGGGAACCGGGCGGTCAGCTCGTCCACCTCCCGGGCGAGCGCGTCCTTGGCGACCAGGGTGAGCTGCTTGCTCCAGGCGTCGCCGCAGAACGAGCACTGGTACAGGCAGCCGTGGCTGGCGTTGAGCCGCAGCAGCGGGACCCTGCCGTGGTAGCCGCCGAGGTGGCGGTAGTCCGGCGCCCAGGTGATCCGGTCGGAGACCAGGCCGGGCAGCAGGGGCTTCTCCAGGCTGCCGCCGGAGCCGGAGGCGAGCTGGACGAGCCTGCTGACGAAGGCGGCGTCGAGCTGTCCGCGGTGCACGGCGTGCACGGCGCCGTCGGGGGCGAGCGGGGCCATGTTCCCGCCGAGGACGACGCGCCGGCCGGCGCGCTCCAGCCGCTCGGCCACCTCCAGCGCGAGGCGGAGGTTCTGGGCGAGCGGGGACATCAGGACCAGGTCGCCGGGGGCGGCCGCGGCCAGCAGCGGTTCGGCGCAGCGCTCGGGCTCGGCCGGGGTCCTGGAGAGGTCGCGGAAGACGGAGTCGAGGCCCGCGGTGTTCAGCAGGGCGGTCAGGTGGGCGACCCACAGCGGCATCTCCCACAGGCCGTCGGTCGGGATGAAGTACTCCGGCAGCAGGGCCCGGAAGCGCCGGTCGTAGTCGTCGTAGTAGCGCGCCAGTTTCGGGTCGGGGTCGTGGCTGGAGGGGAAGGGCAACTGGACGATGCAGCTCTTGGTCATGAGCGGTGCCTTCGGTCGGTGAGGGCGCGGGGTCCTCGCCGTGGAGCACTCAGTGGGGACGGCGGGAGAAGACCGCGCAGCGCAGCTCGCTGGTGTGGCGTTCTCCGTCGATGTCGAGCCAGAGGTGCTCCGGGGCGGGGAGCATTTCGCTGAATTCCAGGGGGGCGGCGGTCCGCCGGGCGAGCCGGACGACCTGCCGGACGATGAGGGGGGACTCCCAGTCGACGTAGACCGGTTTCGGCTCGCCGGGGATCTTCAGGAAGCCGTGGCGCGGCAGGCCGAGCTCGCGGCGCAGTTTCCGGGCGGCGGCGAACTCGGCGGCGTCGCCCTTGGACCGGTGGACGCCGGGGCTCCAGCCGCGCAGGGCCTCGGCGGGGACGCGCCAGCGCTCCCGGTGCAGCACGATCCGGCCGCAGCGGATGCGGGGCAGGTGGTCGCGGTCCCGGTCGCGGACGCCGACGCCGCCGAAGTGCCGGGGGAAGGCGAACGGGGAGAGCGGGTCCTGGCGGATGCTCGGGCCGCCGGCCAGCGGGGCGAGCAGCTTCAGCCGGCCCGGCAGGCCGTGGGCGCGCAGCTCCACCCGGTCGGCGGTGGCCACCAGGTACAGCCGGTCGGGCCGCAGGACGTCGCCGCGGGCCTTCGGGGAGAGCCCGTACACCTCCAGGTCCGGGCAGGGGTAGGTGAGTTGGGCGCCGGTCTTGTCGGGGTGCGAGCGGGAGAGGTCGACCAGCACCTCGTCCTCGTCGAGCAGCCCCCGGTAGCGGGCGTGGACCTCGTCCAGCAGCTCCGGCGCCTCGGCCTGGAGCATCGGGGCGAAGCTGGAGTGGGTGAGCGCCTCGCGCACGGCGTGGCAGTCGCCGACGACGGCGAGGAAGTCGCCGCGCGCGATCGCGGCGGCGTCCGGTGCGGCGAGCATCACGTCCGGGTTGCACAGCGCGGGCGGGGTGTCCGGGTGGCGGGCGAGCAGCTCCTCCAGCCGGGCCCGGTCGACGACGCTCTCGGGCCGGCCGTCCTCGGCGCCGTCCAGCAGCAGGGCGACGACCTCGCGGTCCAGTGCCGCGATCTCCCGGTCCACCTCCTCGCACTCCACGGCCAGCCGCGGCTTGTCGGCGAAGAAGGCGGCGTAGAAGTCCGGCAGCGGTACGGGCGTGCCGAGGCCGAAGCGCCGGGCCGTCCAGCGTCGCAGGACCGCCAGTTCGCGGCGCACGCGCAGCCGGGGGACGAGCAGCGTCAGGTCGTAGACCGCGGACAGCTCGCGGCCGATCAGCGCGGTGACGTCGGGGCCGAGGACGACGTCCCGGACCGGGCTGTACGCCTCCTCGTAGAGGATGGCGCGGTCGGCGTAGTGCCGGCCCTCGGAGCGGTTGGCCGCCGTCCCGGTGACCTCCTCGAAGGCCTCCTTGAGCTCGCCGAGCAGGGCCGCGCGCCCGGCCGCCGGGCCCTCGGCGAAGCGGCGCAGCCCGTCCTCGAAGCGGCGCACCACGGCGAGGTCGGGGGAGCCCTCGGGCAGGTGCCCGGCGAGCGAGCGCAGCACGTCGGTGGAGCCGACCGGGATCTCCCAGCGCCCGATCAGCCAGTCCTGGCCGACGAGTTCGGCGAGCACCCGGTCGAAGTCGCGGTCGGCCGGGCGGTCCGGGCGCTCGGCCCAGGCGGCGCGCAGCCGCGCCACCGTGCGCTCCCCGTCGCAGCGCTCCCAGAGCCAGCGGCGGTCGGCGTCGAAGGTGTCGGACTTCACCGCGACGAAGCGCCAGCCGTCCGGCATGCCGGTGGTGCTCTCGAAGGCGTACAGCCGGACCACGGGGCCCTCGGCGAAGGCGAGCGGGCGCCGGCGGGGGCGCACCGTCTCGAAGGCCTCCGGCCGGGCGCTGAAGACCCCGGCCATCGCCTCGCCCGCCCAGTGGCTGAGCAGGGCGATCCGGCGCAGCGGGCCGGTGGACCAGGTGACGCCGGTGGCGGCGGAGCCCGGCTGCGCCGCCCGGGCGACGGCGAGGGGGCCGAAGTGCGCGTGGGTCTCGTTCTTGGTGGTGACCCGCTGGAGGTACAGGGCGAGCAGGTCGGTCATCCGCCTGACGTGCCCGTCGGAGCCGGCGCCGCCGGCGGCGATCCAGGTGGTGAACTCCTCGAAGCGGGCGTCGTTGGAGAGCAGCAGGACCTGCTGGAGGGAGGGTTCGCGGAACAGGTCCACGACGGTCCGGCGGGCGCGGGCCAGGGCGGCGCCGTGCTCCCGCTCGAAGGCCGTCCAGCGGGCGTCCAGGGCCAGCACCGCGTCCTGGTAGCGCTTGGCCGAGTCCAGGGCGGCGGGGCCGAGTCCGGCTTCGAGCCGGGCGAGGTCGGCGGGTGGGAAGGGGCGGAGCATGCCGACGCCGGAGGCGAGGTCGCCCCGGGTGCCGGCCTGCTCGGCGCGCAGGGCGGCCTTCAACTCCCGCCCCAGCTCGACGGCTTCGTCGCGCAGGGCGAGGACGGTGTCGGCGGACCGGGCGGTCGGGCCGTCGACGACGCGGTCCAGCAGCGAGAGCGGGTAGCCCGCGTGGCGCAGCATCGCGACCGGGGCGAGCGACCACCCGGTGCCGTCCTGTGCCGTGGCCCGCGGGGTGCGGTCGCCGCTCCCCGCGGGCCCGCCGTCGTCCGGGTGCTGCCGTGGCTCGTCCATGATCGCCCCTTTTGTGCTGACTTGATCACGACAGTTCGTGACCATAGCAACCTGTCGAGGGGTCTTTCAATAACAATGCGGTCAACACGCCGTTTTCCGGCCAGGATTGACCGGTCATCAGCCGAAAACCCGAGGTGGTGCTGGAGGGCCCGGACGTTGGGATGGGCGCAATGGCCCTGATTAGGCCTGAACTTGACGGTCGATCAGGCCTGGATGGCCTCGACCGCCGACAGCACCGTCGACGTGGGCAGGATCCGGGACAGCCGCAGGCCGGCCCGGTCGAGCAGCTCCGTGAAGTCCGCCTCGGTGCGCTCGCGACCGGTGAGCGAGGCCATCATCATCAGGTCCAGCGTCTTGGCCTGGTGCGGCGCGTTGTCCCGGGGGACCACCGCGTCCAGGACCAGGATCCGCCCGCCCGGGCGCAGGGCGCGCCGGCAGTTCCCCAGCAGGGTGACGCACTGCTCGTCGTCCCAGTCGTGGGTGATCCGCTTGACCAGCAGGACGTCACCGGCGGGCACGGCGGTGAAGAAGTCGCCCTCCGCCGTGCTCCAGCGGCCCGCGACCTCCTTGTCCCCCTCCAGCCGGTGGCCCGCCAGGACGTGGGCGCGGTCGTGGAGCACGCCCTCCAGACCGGGGTTGCGGCGCAGCACCTCCAGCAGCAGACCGCCGTGGCCGCCGCCGACGTCCACCACCGTGCCGGTGTCCGGGAAGTCGTAGGCGGCCGCGATGACGGCGTTCTCCGCGTCGGACATCGCCGCCATGCCGACGTGGAAGACGGCGGCGGTCTCCTCGTCCTGGGCGAAGTGGTCGAAGAACGGCATGCCGAAGACGGCGTCGAAGGCCGTGGTGCCCTCGGTGAGGCAGTGCGCCATCCGCTCCGCCGGCCGCCAGAAGGTGCGGTCGGTGAGCATCCGCACCGCGCTGCGCGCCGAGTACGGGACGTCGCCGCGCAGCGCCTGCCCGGCCTCGGTCAGCGCGAAGCGGCCGTGCTCGTCCTCGGCCACCACGTTCCGGGTGGCGAGCAGGCGCAGCACCCGGTACAGGTTGCGGGCGTCCGTGCCGGTGGCCGCGGCGAGTTCGGCGGGGGTGGCCGGGCCCTGCGCGAGGGCGTCGGCCACCCCGACGTCGGCGGCGGCGCGCAGGGCCGCGGGGAAGACGAAGCCGAGGGCCTCGTCGACGAGGAAGGCGGCCGAGCGGCGCAGCCCCTCCTCCGCGGCCGCCGACCGGTCGCCGGCGGGCTGGTTCTCGTCGTGCGGCATGTGTCCTCCTCGGTGGGGCTCCGGTGTGCTTGCGCCGGGATGCTGCCCCAGCGTCGCCGGGTCGAAGCACACCGTCACCGGCCGGGGTGGACACGGACGCCGGAGGGGGCGCCCCGAACGGGACGCCCCCTCCGGGCGGGCCGGGACCGCTCGGGGCGGCCCGGTGGAGGTCAGGACTGCGCGGCGAGCAGCGCGGCCAGCCCGTCCAGCCCCCGGTCGAGCGTGGCCGGGTCGACCTGGCTGACGGAGAGCCGCAGCTGGTGCTCCCCGCCCGCTCCCGGGTAGAAGTGCGACATCGGGGTCCAGATCACGCCGTACTCCGAGGCCGAGCGCTCCAGCAGCGCGTCGTCCACCAGGCACGGCACCGAGAGCACCAGGAAGAACCCGCCGCGCGGCTCGTTCCAGGTCACCCCGCTGCCGGGCGGGAAGCGCCTGGCCAGGCCCTCCAGCACCAGCGAGAGGTTGCGCCGGTAGAGCGCGGCCACCTCGGTGTTGGCGGCCCGCAGGCTGTGGCCGTGCTCCAGCAGCGCGCCGCCGATCACGGCCTGGGCGATCGGCGAGGTGTTCACCGTGGTCATGCTCTTGATCATGCCGAGCAGGTCGGCGAACAGCGCGGTGCCGCCCTGCCCGTCCGCCACCAGCTGGTCCGCCACCACGTACCCGACCCGGGCGCCCGGCAGGGCCGTCTTGGCGAAGGAACCGAGGTGGACCACCCGCCGCCCGGTGTCCAGCGCCTTGAGCGACGGCAGCCGCTCGGCACCGGCGAAGACGCAGTACGGGTTGTCCTCCAGCAGCAGGAAGTCCTCCTCGCCGGCCAGCGCCAGCAGCTCCCGGCGCAGCTCCAGCGGCAGGCTGGCCCCGCTCGGGTTGGCCACGTCCGGCACCAGGTACAGCGCCCGCGGGCGCAGCCCCTCGGCCCGGGCGGCGGCCAACTGGCGGCGCAGGTCGGCGAGGTCGACGCCGTCCGGGCCGTCGGCCACCGCCCGCACCGGCAGGTCGGCCAGCAGCGCCGCGCCGGTCAGCCCCACGTAGGTGGGGGAGACGGCCAGCACCACGTCCTCGGGGCCGCGGCGCAGCGCCCGCAGCACCAGGAACATCGCCTCCTGGCAGCCCACCGTCACCACGATCGACTCGGCGGGCACCTCGATGCCCTCGTCGGTCGCGAGGTGGGTGGCGATCAGGTCGTGGATGATGCCCTTGGTCCGCCCGTACTGGAGCACCTGCCGGCGGGCCGCCTCCTCGCTCAGCCCGCGCTCGGTGCGCAGGTGGTCGAGGTAGCGGTCCAGGTGGCGGTGGACGGCGTCCAGCTCGAAGAACTGCTCGGCCGGGCGTCCGGCCGCGAAGGAGACCGCCTCCGGGTAGCGGATGGAGATCTCGTTGAGCAGGTTCATCGAGGTCATCGCCGGGTCGGCGAGGGACGTGTGCAGGCCCGCCAGCAGCAGGTCGTGCGGTGCGGCGATGGTGGTCACGGGGTGCTCCAGGTGGTGCGGGGCAGGGTGGTGGTGCGCAGTTCGGCGGCGGCCCGCAGGTCGGCGCAGCCCGCGAGGCCGAGCGCGTGCCGCAGCTCGGCGGCGAGCAGGTCGAGGACCTCGGTGCAGCCCGCCTCGCCGCCGGCCGCCAGGCCCCAGATCAGCGGGCGCCCGAGCAGCACCCCGGAGGCGCCGAGGGCCAGCGCGGTGAGCACGTCCGAGCCGCCGCGCACCCCGCTGTCCATCAGCACCTGGCAGTCCTCGCCGGCCAGCGCCTCGGCGACGGCAGGCAGGACCGTCACCGCGGGCACGGCCCGGTCCAGCTGGCGGCCGCCGTGGTTGGAGACCACCACGGCCGCGGCGCCGATCCCGGCGGCCCGCCGCGCGTCCGCCGGGTCGAGCACGCCCTTGACCACCAGCGGCAGTTCGGTCCGCCCGCGCAGCCACTCCAGGTCGGCCCAGGTGACGCCGGGGGAGAGCAGTTCGGCGGTGTGCGCGGCCACCGCCGAGACGGCGGCGGTGGACTCGTGCGCCCGCCCGGCGGCGCCGCCCTCCAGCAGCGCCGCGCGGACGTCGGCGGGCAGCGCGAAGGCGTTCCTGGCGTCGCGCAGCCGGCGGCCCATGTACGGCACGTCGGCGGTGACCACCAGGGCCTCGCTGCCGGCCTCCTCGGCGGCCCTGACCAGGTCGAGCAGCCGGTCGCGGTCGCGCAGCCAGTACAGCTGGAACCAGAGCGTGGCACCGGTCTTCGCCAGCTCCTCGAAGCCCACGCTGCTGAGCGTGCCGACGGTGAACGGCACGCCCGCGGCGGCGCAGGCGCGGGCCGAGGCCAGCTCGCCCTCGGGGTGGAACAGCCGGTGGTAGGCGACGGGCGCCACCGCCACCGGCAGGGCCGCCCGGCTGCGCACCAGGGTGGCGCCGGTGTCCCGGGTGCTGACGTCGGTCAGCACCCGGGGAACCAGGCCCACCTGGTCGAAGGCGGCCCGGTTGGCGGCGAGGGTCAGCTCGCGCTCGGCGCCGCCCTCCAGCCACTCCCAGACCTCGGGCGCGAGCACGGCCCGGGCCCGGTCGGCGTACTCCGCGACGGACAGCGCCGGGCGGCGGCCGGCCGGGTCGGCCGGTGGAACGCTTCGGACGGACGCGCTCATCCGGCCACTTCGCTGGCGTTGCGCTGGAGCTCCACGGCCTCGTAGAGGGCGCGGATGTTGTTGCTGCCGAAGTTGCGGGCCCGGATGCGCTCGATCACCTCGAAGAAGTAGGTGTTCCGCGGGTGCTGGGAGCGGGTGAAGATCTGGAACAGCTGGCCGTCGTGGTCCTGGTCGACCAGCAGGTTCAGCTCGCGCAGCTGCTCGAAGGAGTGCCGCAGCGGCGTCAGGCGAGCGGGCAGCGCGTCGTAGTAGGTCTGCGGGGTGCGCAGGAACGGCACGCCGCGCTCGGCCATGGTGGAGACGGAGTGCACCGCGTCCTCGGCGGCGAAGGCGACGTGCTGCACCCCGGCGCCGCCGTGGCCGGCCAGGAAGGAGGCGATCTGGCCGCCCGCGTCGGCGGTGAGCGGCTCGATCAGGGTGAGGGTGACGCTGCGGTCGGCGCTCTGCACGACGGCCGAGTCCATGCCGAGCGCGCCGACCTCGACCCGCTCCTCGAAGATCGTCCGGAAGCCGAAGACCTCGCGGTAGCGGTGCTCGGTCTTGCGCAGCTCGCCGAACGGGACCAGGACGGCGAAGTGGTCGACGGAGCGCAGGCCGACCTCGCCCTCGCCGGTCAGCGGGGCCGGGTCCGGCAGGCCGGGGATGCGGCCGGCGGGAACCCCGGGGCCGCGCTCGACCAGGGTGTGCACCACGTCGCCGAAGGCGTCGACCACCGCGGTGACGCAGCCGTCCGCGGCGTGCGGCTCGCGCAGGGCGGCGGCGCCGCGGGCGGTCAGGGTGCGGAACGCGTCGGTGGCGTCCGGCACCAACAGGCCGAGGGCGCCCACGCCGTCGCCGTGGCGCTCCAGGTACGCGGTGGCCGGGTGGCCGGCCGCCAGCGGCTGGGTGATCAGCAGCCGGATGCCGGACTGGCCGACCAGCGCGGAGAGGCAGCGCTCGGCGCTCTCGCCGTGCTCGGTCGGCGCGATGAGCAGCTCGAAGCCGTACTCGGTGGTCAGCTTGGCGGTCTCGGCGGCCAGGTCGGCCACGTAGAACTCGACGTGGTCCAGCTCGACGGGGATCGGGGTGACGACGGGAGAGGAACGGTCGGTCATCGGAAGAACTCTCTCGTGAGGAGGAACGGGAGGGTGCTGCGGGGCGATCGGACGTGCGGTGGTGCGGACGTGCGGTGGTGCGGACGTTCGTGTGGAGCGGAGTCCAGGGCGGAGCGGAGCTCGGGGCGGCGTCGGGGCGGAGCGGGTCCGCCGGTGCCGGTCAGGTGGACTGGAGGTCCTTGGCGTCCTCCGGCTCGGCCGGGCCCTCGCCCTCGCCCTCGCCCTGCTCCTCGGCCCCCGGCGGCTCCGTCGGGGCCTCCGGCTTGCCGATCAGGTGGGCGGCCGCGAGCAGCGCGCCGACCACCATCACGCCCAGCACCACCCGGAAGTCCAGGGCGGCCACCAGGCCGGAGCCGACGCCGACGGCCAGCGCCTGCGGTGCGGTGAGCGAGAGGTTGACGGCCGCCTGGGCGCGCCCCATCAGCTGCGGCGGGGTGGACGCCTGGGCGGCGGTGGCGAGCCCGACCAGGGCGGCCGGGATGCCCGCGCCCGCGATCACCAGGCCGGCCGACACCACGTACAGCGACGGGGCGAGCAGCAGGACGGTCCCGAGGCCGAAGACCGCCGACCCCGCCATGACCGTCCGGCGCGGTCCGAGCCGGCCGATCAGCAGGCCGCCGACCACCGAGCCGCCCAGCGCGCCGATCGCCTCGGTGGTCTCCAGCACGCCGAGGAACTGCGGCGAGCGGTGCAGCCCGTGCTGGGTCAGCGCGAACAGCACCGGCTGGAGCAGGCTCAGCACGAAGCCGGAGGCGGCGGTGGCCACCACCAGCGGCCGCAGCCCGACCGAGGTGCGCAGGTGGACGAAGCCCGCCAGCACCTCGGTGCGCCACCGCAGGCCCGAGGGCTCCGGCTTGACCTCCCGCACCCGCAGGGTGAGGAAGCTCAGCGCCGCCAGCAGCAGCACGCCGAGGTCGGCCACGGCCACCACGTGCCCGCCGAACCAGCCGTAGAGCCCGGAGCCGAGCAGCGGTGCCACCAGCGTGGTGCCGGCCCGGGCGCTCTGGGTCAGTCCGGCCGCCGCGCCGAAGTCCTGACGCTCCGTCAGGATGCTGCGCAGCAGCGCGCTCTGGGCCGGGGCCAGGACGGCCCCGGCCAGACCGCAGACCGTGGCGGTGCAGTAGATGATCCAGACCGTGTCCCGGCCGTCGACCAGCAGCAGCGGCAGCAGCGACACCGCCACCGCCAGGTTGACCCCGACCAGCAGCGGCCTGCGCCGGACCCGGTCGGCGAGCAGGCCGCCGAGCGGCAGCAGCAGCAGCGGCGCGGAGAAGCAGAACAGCACCAGGCCGGCGGCCGAGTTGCTGCCGGTCAGCACCTTGGCCCAGATGCCGAGGGCGATGGAGAGGGCGCTGTCACCGAGGACGGACAGGGTCTGCCCGACCAGGTAGCGCCGGAACTCCGGGCGGGCCAACAGCGGGTGCATGGCGGTTCCTTCGCTGCGCCGACGGCGCTTCGGGGTGTGCGGGGGTGTGCGGTGGAACGGGCGGTGCGGTGGAGCGGGGTCGCGCGGTGGTGTGCGGCCGCGCGGAGTTGCGGGGCGGCGCGGTGCTGCGGGGCCGCCCGGGGTGCGCCCTGACGCACGCGGGGTGCTCAGGGCGCCGGGCGGTCGGGTGTGACGGTCAGGTCGCGGCGGTCAGGTCGCGACGGGGTGGGCCGGGGCGAGCGGTGCGACGGCGGCGAAGCCCTCGATCACCGCGTCGTTGGCGTCCTTCTCGCCGATGGCGACCCGGATGCCCTGGCCGGGGTAGTAGCGGACGGCCACGCCCAGGCGCTCCAGCTCCGCGCGCAGCGGGAGCTGGTCGCCGGGGGCGTCGACCCACAGGAAGTTGGTGACGCTGGGCGCCAACGTCCAGCCGAGCCGCAGCAGTTCGGCCTCGGTGCGGTCCCGCTCCGCGGTGATCTCGGCGATCCGCCGCACCATCTCGTCCTCGGCGGCGACGGACGCGACCAGTGCGGCCTCCTGGAGCCGGTTCACCGCGTACGGCACCTGGTGGTCCCGCACCCGCTGGGCCACGGACTCCTCCGCCAGCGCGTAGCCGATCCGCAGCGCGGCGATGCCGTGCGACTTGGACAGCGTGCGCAGCACCACCAGGTTGGGCCACTCGGCGATCCGGGCCGGCACGTCCGGGGCCTGCCAGTCCCGGGCGAAGTCGACGTAGGCCTCGTCGAGCAGGATCAGCGCGGTGGACGGCACCCGGCGGAAGAACTCCGTCAGCTCGGCCCAGGAGTAGACCGTGCCGGTCGGGTTGTGCGGGTTGCACAGCACGACGATCCGGGTGCGCTCGTCCATCCGCTCGGCCATCGCCGCCAGGTCGTGCCGGGCGTCGGGGCCGAGCGGGACCGGCCGGGCCTCGGCCCGGGCGATCTCGCAGAACAGCGGGTACGCGTCGAAGCAGGGCTCCGAGTGCACCACGTTGTCGCCGGGCTCGACCACCGAGTGGAAGAGGTCCAGCGCGACCCCCGCCGAGCCGTGGCCGACCACGACCTGGCCGGCCGGGACGCCCTGCCAGTCGGCGACGATCCCGGCGATCCGCTCCGGCCGGAAGGCCGGGTAGCGGTGCAGGTCGGCACTGGCCTCGGCCAGCGCGGCCAGCACCGACGGCAGCGGCGGGTACGGGTGCTCGTTCTGTGCCAGCAGGTATCTGGCGGTCGACGGGGCGGCCATCAGTCGGCCTGGAGGACGTAGAGCCAGGAGTGCGGGGTGGCCAGCGCCTCGACGCGCTCGATCCGCAGGCCGGCGTCGGTGAAGAGGGTCTCGTAGGTGGCCTTGGTGTGCAGCGGGACGCCCATCATCGCGTGCGCCAGCTCGAAGCCGACCGAGAAGACCGGCTGGGCGCCGTCGGAGGTGCCCGGGTCGCGCAGCATGGTGTCGCCGAGGACGAAGGTGCGGGCCTTCGGGAAGGCCTCCCGCATCCGGGTGAAGATCGAGGAGCGGGTGGCCGGGTCGGCCAGCAGGTCGTGCAGCAGGAAGAAGCTCATCACGGTGTCGACCTCGGCCACCTCGGCGGCCTCGGCGTCGTTGTCGATCTGGGTGCCGAGCAGGCCCAGGACGTCCGCGCGGACGGCGGTGACCCGGTCCTGCATGCCGGCCTCGGCGATGTCGCGCTTGGCGATGTCGGTGGCCGGACGGCTGATGTCGATGCCCAGGCCCCGGGTGCCCTCGCGCTGCGAGACCACGCGGCGCACCCGGGCGGAGGTGCCGGAGCCCAGGTCGGCGATGTGGCGGAAGTCGATGCCGTTCAGCACGTCGGTCAGCTGCGCGGCGAACATCGACTGGTCGCACTGGGCGGAGCCGAGGGCGACCATCGCCTCGTCGCGGAAGACGTCCTCGTTGTAGCGGTGGGTGCCGGCGCTCAGGTGGCCGGCGCGGCCGAACACGTCGTGGTAGCCGCCGACGGCCCAGGTGAAGTAACCGCGCGCGGCGGCGATCTCCAGGCCCGCCTCGGTGGGCAGGTAGGCGTCGCCGTCGGCCTTGAGGTAGCCGTAGTCGGCGGCGGCGCGCAGCACGGCCTCGGTGCGGAGGGCGTCGCCGGCCTGCGGAGTGGCCTCGGCGGACGAGAGGGCCTCGCCGCGCCCGATCTGCTCCAGCAGGCCGATCCGGTCCAGGGCGAAGATCACGTTGGCGGCGATGAAGCCGTTGTAGGCGTCGGTCGAGGTGATCGGTGACGGGGTGATGCCGCGCCAGGCGTCGGGGATGGCCGCAGTGGTCATGGTGGTGTCCGTTTCTCCGTGGGCGGGCCGGGTGCGGCCCGCGTGGTGTGCGCAGGTCGGTCGCCTGCGGTCGGTAGGGATCGGAAGTCGGTGCGTCAGGGAGGGGTCAGGGAGTCAGGCGGGCGGCGAGCACCGGGCCGATGACGGCGAGCGCCTCGGAGCTCGTCATCGCGCCGTGGGTGCTCGGCACCTCGTGGACGTCGAGCCGTCCGCCCAGGTACGGGCGCCAGCTCTCCGGATCGGGGGCGTCGGCCGGCCGGTCCTTGGCGGCGGTGAAGAACACCGCGTCGCCGTCGTAGCCGGGCAGCGGGAGCGCGTGGGACAGCTCGGCGTTGGACTGGAAGACCGAGACCACCCGGGCCACCCCGGCGCCGCTGAGGCCGGCGAGCGGGCCCTCCTCGCCCCGGACGAGCGCGGCGTAGCCGTCCTCGTCCGCGGGCCAGGCGGTGATCTCCCCGGCCGGGTGGCCGAGCGAGTCGAGGATCACGGCGAGCTGCGCCGGGTCGTCGCGCCACTGCTCGGGCCCCGGCTCGCCGGTGCCCGGGTAGGCGTCCAGCAGGGCCAGCAGCCGGACCTCCTCGCCCTGTTCGCGCAGCAGCGCGGCGATCGCGTGGGCGACGGCCCCGCCGAAGGACCAGCCGAGCAGGGCGTACGGGCCCTCGGGGCGGACGGTGCGGATCCGCGCGAGGTAGGTCCGGGCCAGCTCCTCCACCGAGGCCGGGTGCGCGTCCGGGTCGGCCAGGCCGGGGGCTTGGAGGCCGTAGATCGGCTGCTCGGCGTCGAGGTGGCGCAGCAGGCCGGTGTAGACCCAGCTGATGCCGGCGGCCGGGTGGACGCAGAACAGCGGCGGGCGCGAGCCGCGGGTGCGGATCGGCAGCAGGACGGGGAAGCTCTCGGCGGCCGGGCCCCGGGCGAGCCGCTCGGCCAGCCGGGCGACGGTCGGCGCCTCGAACAGCGTGCGGACGCCGATCCCCTCGTCCTCGCCGACCAGTTCGCGCAGGCCCGCGACCAGGCGGCTGGCCAGCAGCGAGTGGCCGCCCAGCTCGAAGAAGTTGTCGTCCACGCCGACCTTCTCCAGCCCGAGCAGATCGGCGAACAGGCCGCAGAGCAGCTCCTCCTGGGGCGTCGCGGGCGCCCGCCCGGAGCCGAGCCAGGTGGTGTCGGGGGCCGGCAGGGCCTTGCGGTCGACCTTGCCGTTGGCGGTCAGCGGCAGGGCGTCCAGGGCGACGATCGCCGAGGGCACCATGTAGTCCGGCAGGGACGCGCCGACGTGGGCCCGCAGCGCGGCCTGGTCGACGGCCTGCCCGGGGTGGGCGACGGCGTAGCCGACCAGCCGGCGGTCGCCCGGGCGGTCCTCCCGGACCAGCACGAACGCCTGGGCCAGGGAGGGGTGTCCGGCGAGCACGGCCTCGATCTCGCCGGGCTCGATCCGGAAGCCGCGGATCTTGACCTGGTGGTCGGTGCGGCCCAGGTACTCCAGGGTGCCGTCGGCCTGGCGGCGGACCAGGTCGCCGGAGCGGTACATCCGGCTGCCGGGGGTGCCGTACGGGTCGGCGACGAAGCGCTCGGCGCTCTGCCCGGGCCGGTTGAGGTAGCCGCGGGCCAGGCCGGCGCCCGCGATGTACAGCTCGCCCTCGACCCCGGCCGGGACGGGCTGGAGGGCCGCGTCCAGGACGTAGAGCCGGGTGTCCAGCACCGGCCGGCCCATCGGCGGGGCGATCCGGCCGCCGAGCGGGGCGCTCATGCTGGCGCAGACGGTCGACTCGGTCGGGCCGTAGGCGTTGACCATCCGCATCCGGGCCGACCAGTGCTCCACCAGGTCGGGCGGGCAGGCCTCGCCGGCGACCACCAGGGTGCCGCCGCGCGGCAGCGCGTCCGGGGCCAGCACGGCGAGCGCGGTCGGCGGCAGCGTCAGGTGGGTGACGCCCTGTTCGGCGATCAGGGCGGTCAGCGAGGGGCCGGGCAGCAGCTGGTCGGCGTCGCCGAGGACGGCCCGGGCGCCGGTGAGCAGCGCCATGCCCAGCTCCCAGACGGCCGCGTCGAAGGACGGCGAGGCGAACAGCAGCACCCGGCTGTCGGGGGTGACGGCCAGGCCCCGGCGCTGGCTCTCCACCATGGCGGCGAGGCCGGTGTGGGTGACCACCACGCCCTTGGGGCGGCCGGTGGAGCCGGAGGTGTAGATGACGTACGCGGCCGAGTGCGGGGTGATCGCGACGCCGGTGAGGTCGTGCGCCGGGTGGCCGGAGGCGTCCAGCTCCTCGATCAGCAGCCGCGGGACGGTGCTCTCGGCGAGCAGGCCGTCGGCCAGTGCCTTGCTGGTGAGGACGAGCGCGGGCGCGGCGTCGTCCAGCATGTAGGCGATCCGGTCGGCCGGGTAGCGCGGGTCCAGCGGCTGGAAGACCGCGCCGGCCTTGAGCACGGCCAGCTGGGCGACGATCAGCTCGATCGAGCGCTCCAGGGCGATCGCGACGAACCGCTCGGGCCCCGCGCCGTGCTCGACCAGCAGCCGGGCGAAGCGGTTGGCGCGCTCGTTCAGCTCGCCGTACGTGACCTGCTCGGAGCCGAAGGAGAGCGCGACGGCCTCCGGGCGGGCGGCGGCCCGCGCCTCGAAGAGCGCCGGGAAGGTGGCGAGCGGGAGGTCCTCCCGGGTGTCGTTCCAGCCGGTGAGCAGCTGCTCGCGCTCCTCGGGGGCCAGCACCTCGACCCGGCTCACGCACTGGTCCGGGTCGGCCAGCACCGCGCGCAGGGCGCGCTCGAAGCGGGCGGCCGTCGCCTCGGTGGTGGACCGGTCGAACAGGTCGACGGCGTACTCCAGCGTCAGGCCGATCCCGGCGGGAGCGCCGGCCGCGTCGAAGCTCTCGCTGAAGGCGAAGGTCAGGTCGAACTTGGCGAGGTCCGAGTCCAGTTGCTCGACCCGGCCGGGCAGGCCGCCGAGGCTGACCTCCCCGGCCTCGCCGCCGGAGGTCAGCATCACCTGGCAGAGCGGGTGGCGGGCGGTGGAGCGCACCGGGTTGAGCAGCTCGACCAGCCGCTCGAAGGGCACGTCCTGGTGCTCGAAGGCGTCCAGGGTGGCGACCCGGACGCGCTCCACCAGCTCCCGGAAGCTCGGGTCGCCGCTCGTGTCGGTGCGCAGCACCAGGGTGTTGACGAAGAAGCCGACCAGGTCCTCCAGCGCCTCGTCGGTGCGGCCGGCCACCACGGTGCCGATCGGCAGGTCGGTGCCCGCGCCGATCCGGCTCAGCGTGGTGGCCAGCGCGGCCTGCATCACCATGAACACGCTGGCCCGGCCGCGCTGCGCCGACTCGATGAGGGAGGCGTGGAGTCCGGCGTCCATCCGGAGCTCCACCGCGGCGCCCCGGCGGCTCGGGGCGGCGGTGCGGTGGCGGTCGAAGGGGAGCGTCAGCTCCTCCGGGAGGTCGGCCAGGGTGCGCTGCCAGTAGGCGAGTTGGTCGGTCAGCAGGGCGCTGGGCCGCTCGTCGGTGCCGAGCAGTTCGTGCTGCCAGAGGGTGTAGTCGGCGTACTGGACCGGCAGCGGCTCCCACTGCGGCCCGGTGCCGGCCAGGCGGGCCCGGTACGCCTCGGCGAGGTCGCTCAGCAGCGGGGCCACGGACCAGCCGTCGGTGGCGATGTGGTGCATGAGCACCAGCAGGACGTGCTCCTCGTCGGGCAGCGAGAGCAGGGTGGCGCGCACCGGCAGCTCGCGGGCGAGGTCGAAGACGTGCGCCCCGGCCTCGTCCAGCGCCGCGGCGAGCTCCGCCTCGGTGGCCACCGGGGCGGTGTGCAGCGGGAGTTCGGGGTTCTCCAGGAGCAGCTGGTGCGGCCGGCCGCCGGTGGTCGGGTAGACGGTGCGCAGCACCTCGTGGCGGTCGAGCACGTCCGCCAGGGCCGCCCGGAGGGCGGGGGCGTCGACCGGGCCGGTGAGCCGGATCGCGCACGGGGTGTTGTAGAGCGCGCTCGGGCCCTCGAACTGGTCGATGAACCAGAGGCGTTGCTGGGCGGGGGAGAGCGGCACGCGCTCGGGCCGCTCGACCGGCCGCAGGGCCGGACGGGCGGCGCCCGGGGCGGGCAGGACGGCGGCCAGCGCGGCCACGCTGGGGGCGTCGAACAGGGCCCGGACGGGCAGTTCGGCGCCGAGGGCGGTGCGGACGCGGCTGACCAGCTTGGTGGCGAGCAGCGAGTGGCCGCCCAGGTCGAAGAAGCTGTCGTCGATCCCGATCCGGTCCAACCCGAGGACGTCGGTGAAGAGTTCGCACAGCGCCCGTTCGGTGTCGGTGCGCGGGGCGCGGCCCTCGGCGGCCCCGGCCCAGTCGGGGGCGGGCAGGGCGCGGCGGTCGACCTTGCCGTTGGCGGTCACCGGGAGGGCGTCGAGGACGACCACGGCGGCCGGGAGCATGTAGCTGGGCAGGCTGTCGGCGACGGCGGCGCGCAGCTCGGCGGGATCTCCCTCGCCGGTGGCGTAGACCACCAGGCGCTTGTCGCCGGGCTGGTCCTCGCGGACCACGGCGAAGGCCTGGCCGACGGCCGGCAGGGCGGTGAACGCGCCCTCCACCTCGCCGAGTTCGATCCGGAAGCCGCGGATCTTGACCTGGTCGTCGGCCCGGCCGAGGAACTCCAGGACGCCGTCGGCGGTCCAGCGGACGAGGTCGCCGGTGCGGTACATCCGGCCGCCGGGCTCGCCGAACGGGCAGGCCACGAAGCGCTCGGAGGTCAGGCCGGGGCGCCCGACGTAGCCGCGGGCCAGACCGGCGCCGGCGAGGTACAGCTCGCCGGCCACGCCGACCGGCACCGGCCGCAGCGCGGTGTCCAGCACGTACGGGCGGGTGTTGTCCAGCGCCCGCCCGATCGGGACCACGGCGGGGACGGGCTCGCCCGGGCGCATGGTGAAGGTGGTCTTGATGGCGGTGGTCTCGGTGGGGGCGTACACCGCGACCACGTCGGTGTCCGGGCAGGCCCGGTGGATCCGGCGGACGGACTCCGGCGGGACGACGTCGCCGCCGGTCCACACCTGCCGGACGTCGCGGAAGGCGGCCGGGTCCTCGTCGGCCATCAGCCGCAGCAGACCGGACGGGGCCTGGACCAGGGTCACCCGGTGGGTGGTGATCGTCTCGGCGAGGCGGCGGATGTCCAGCTCGCCGGGCTCGGCGAGCACGATCGCCCCGCCGGTGACCAGCGGCGCCCAGATCTCGGTGGTGGAGGCGTCGAAGGCGGTGGGCGAGTGCAGCAGCACGCGCTCGTGGTGGCCGGCCCGGAAGTGCGGGTTGCCCAGCAGGTCCACCACGTTGCGGTGGGTGACGGCGACGCCCTTGGGCACCCCGGTCGAGCCCGAGGTGTACATCACGTAGACCAGCTGGCCGGGCAGGACCGGCACGGCCGGGTCGCCCGCCGGGGGAGCCTGGTCGAGCAGTTCCCCGGTGACCTCGAGGGTGGCGAAGCCCTCGGTGGCGAGCACCGGGTGGTCCCGGTGGGCCGGGTCGACGAGCAGCAGGCCGGTGCGGGTGTCGGCCAGGATGTGCTGGAGGCGGTCCAGCGGGTAGCGGTCGTCCAGCGGGACGTAGGTGCCGCCCGCCTTGGCGATCGCGAGGACGGCGGTGAGCAGCCCGGCGGAGCGCTCCATCAGGACGGCGACCGGCTGTTCGGTGGTCAGGCCGCGCTCCAGCAGCAGGGCGGCGAGGCGGTTGGCGCGGTCGTTCAGCTCGGCGTAGTCGAGCCGCTCGGTGCCGGAGACCAGGGCGAGGGCGTCGGGGGTGGCGGCGGCCTGGGCCTCGAACAGCCGGGGCAGGCTCTGCTCGGCGACGGGCACGGCCGGCCCGTTCCATCCGGTGAGCAGCTGCTCGCGCTCGGCCGGGGCGAGGATCTCGATGCCGCCGATGGGCGCGTCCGGGGCGGCCACGGCGGCGCGCAGCACGCGCACCAGCCGCTCGGCGAGGGAGACGGCGGTGGCGTGGTCGAAGAGGTCGGCCGCGTAGTCGACGGCGGCGCGCACACCCAGGCAGGTGCCGTCGGGCGCGAGCCGCTCGACGAAGTTGAAGTTGAGGTCGAACTGGGCCTGGGCCTCGCCGACCTCGACCGGGGCGCCCACCGCGGCGCCGAAGGCGAGGTCGCCGGCCCGCTCCGCGTTCAGGGTGACGACGGTCTGGAAGAGCGGGTGGCGGGCGGGGGTGCGGGTGGGGTTGAGGTGTTCGACCAGGCGCTCGAAGGGGATGTCCTGGTGATCGTAGGCGTCCAGGTCGGTGCGGCGGACCCGGTCCAGCAGCTCGTGGAAGCTCGGGTCGCCCGAGGTGTCGGTGCGCAGCAGCAGGGTGTTGACGAAGAAGCCGACCAGGTCGTCGAGGGCCTCGTCGGTGCGGCCGGCGACGGGGGTGCCGAGCGGCAGGTCGGTGCCGGCGCCGAGGCGGGTGTAGAGGGCGGCGACCGCGGCCTGCAGCGCCATGAACAGGCTGGCGTGCCGGACGGAGGACAACTCGGTGAGCGCGGCGTGCAGTTCGGCGTCCAGCTCGAAGTCGGCGGCGCCGCCGCGGCGGCTCGGCACGGCCGGGCGCGGACGGTCGTAGGGGAGCGCCAGCTCCTCCGGGAGGCCGGACAACTCCTGCCGCCAGTGGGTGAGTTGCAGGGAGACGACGCTCTCCGGGTCGTCCTCCTCGCCGAGCAGCTCGCGCTGCCAGAGGGTGTAGTCGGCGTACTGGACCGGCAGCGGCTCCCACTGCGGCCCGGTGCCGGCCAGCCGGGCCCGGTACGCCTCGGCGAGGTCGCGGAAGAGCGGGGCGAGGGACCAGCCGTCGCTGGCGATGTGGTGCGTCAGCAGCAGCAGGACGTGCTCGTCCGGCGTGGGCAGGTCGTACAGCCAGGCCCGGACGGGCAGGTCGGCCGCGAGGTCGAAGACCTGCCCGGCGGCCTCGTGCATCAGCGGGTGCAGCTCGGCCTCGTCGGCCACCGTGACCAGGTGCAGCGGCGGGCGCCCCTCGGCGAGGATGTGCTGGTGGGGCTGGCCGTCGGTGGTGGGGAAGACGGTGCGCAGCACCTCGTGGCGGTCCACCACGTCGCCGAGCGCGCCTTCGAGGGCGGCGGCGTCGAGCTCGCCGGTCAGCCGGAGGGCGAACGGAGTGTTGTAGAGGGAGCTCGGTCCCTCGAACTGTTCGATGAACCAGAGCCGCTGCTGGGCGAACGACAACGGGATCAAGGTCTGCCTCCGACTGGCGACGTACGGCGGTTGTGGCTGGTGGGGCTGGACTGTGCGGTGGGGCAGGTGGTCGTGCGGCGGGGCGGTCGTGCGGCGGGTGCGGGCCGCGCCACCGGTGCGGCCCGCCTCCTGTCGTGGATCAGGCCTGGCCGTTCGGGCGGCGCATCGGCCGCAGGGCCGGGCGGGCCTTCTTCGGTGCCGGCGCCGCGTCGCCGCCGGGCAGGGCGGCGGCGAGGGCCACCACCGTGGGTGCGTCGAACAGCGTGCGGATCGGCAGCTCCACGCCGAGGGTGGCGCGGATGCGGCTGACCAGCCGGGTGGCGAGCAGGGAGTGGCCGCCGAGGTCGAAGAACCGGTCGTCGATGCTGACCTTCGGTACGCCCAGCACCTCGGCGAACAGGGCACAGAGCTCCCGCTCGCGCTCGGTGCGCGGGGCGCGGCCCTCGGCCGCCCCGGCGTACTCGGGCGCGGGCAGGGCCCGGCGGTCGACCTTGCCGTTGGCCGTGACCGGCAGGCTGTCCAGGACGACCACGGCGGCCGGGAGCATGTAGCCGGCGAGGCGGTCCGCGACGAAGGCGCGCAGCTCGCTGTCGGTGGCCTTGCCGGTGGCGTACACCACCAGTCGCTTGTCGCCCGGCTGGTCCTCGCGGACCACCGCGAGCGCCTGGCCGACGCCCTCGTGGGCGGTGAACGCGGCCTCCACCTCGCCGAGTTCGATCCGGAAGCCGCGGATCTTGACCTGGTCGTCGGCCCGGCCGAGGAACTCCAGAACTCCGTCGGCGGTCCACCGGGCGAGGTCGCCGGTGCGGTACATCCGGCTGCCGGGGCCGCCGTACGGGTCGGCGACGAAGCGCTCGGCGCTGAGCGCCGGGCGGCCGATGTAGCCGCGGGCCAGGCCGGCCCCGGCGATGTACAGCTCGCCCGCCACTCCGGCCGGCACCGGCTGGAGGCCGGCGTCCAGCACGTACAGCCGGGTGTTGGCCAGCGGGCGCCCGATCGGCACCGTGCTCGGCACCGCGGCGGCGTCGGGCATCGGGTACTGGGTGGCGCACAGGGTGGTCTCGGTCGGCCCGTACAGCGCTCGCACCGCGATGCCCGGGACGGCCTCCAGCACCCGGCGCACGGCCGGGGCGGAGACCACGTCGCCGCCGGTCAGCACCTCGCGCACACCGGCGAAGATGCCCGGGTCCTCCTCCGCGATGACCCGGAAGAGACCGGCCGTGACGTGCACGTGGGTGAGCGCGTGGACCCTCACCAGCTCGCGGATGGCGGCCGCGTCCAGGTCCCCCTGGGGCGCGACGACCACCTGGCCGCCGGAGAGCAGCGGCACCCAGATCTCGTAGGTCGAGGCGTCGAAGGCGTGCGGCGCGTGGAACAGCACCCGCAGGCCCTCGTCGTGCCGCCAGCACGGGTCGGTGGCGAGCTGCACCACGTCCCGGTGGCTGATCGCGATGCCCTTGGGCTCCCCGGTGGAGCCGGAGGTGAACATCACGTACGCGAGCTGCTCCGGGTGCGGCGCGGCCGGGTGGGCGCGGCGCTCGCGCGGACCGTCGAACCAGCCCTCGGTGAGCGGCAGGACGGGGCAGGGGGCGTCGGCGGCCAGCGGGTGCTCGAGGTGGGCCGGGTCGACCACGACGAGGGCCGCGGCCGTCTCGGCGGTGATCCTGCGCAGCCGCTCGGCCGGGTGGCGGTCGTCCAGCGGGACGTAGGTGCCGCCCGCCTTGGCCACCGCGAGGATCGCGGTCAGCAGGTCGGCGGAGCGGTCCATCAGCAGGACCACCGGCGTCTCGGCGCCGACCCCGGCGCCGGCCAGGTGGGCCGCCAGATGCTCGGCCCGGGAGTCCAGTTCGGCGTAGCTGAGGGTGCCGTCCTGCGAGACCACGGCCGGGGCGTCGGGGGTGGCGGCGGCCCGCGCCTCGAACAGCTCCGGCAGGGTCGCGTCCGGGACGGGCGCGGCGTTGTCGTTCCAGCCGGTGAGCAGCTGCTCGCGCTCGGCCGGGTCGAGGATGCCGATGGCGCCGATGGGCGCGTCCGGGGCGGCCGCGGCGGCGCGCAGCACGCGCAGCAGCCGCTCGCCGAGGGCGGCCACGGTGGCGTGGTCGAAGAGGTCGACGGCGTACTCGACCGCCACCGTCAGGCCCGCCTGCGGGCCCTGCTCGGTGAACCGGAAGGACAGGTCGAACTTGGCCACGTCCAGCTCGAAGGGGTGCTCCGCGCAGCCCAGGTCGCCGAAGGCGGCCGGCACCGTGACCCGGCTCTCCAGTGCCACCAGGGTCTGGAAGAGCGGGTGGCGGGCGGGGGTGCGGGTGGGGTTGAGGTGTTCGACCAGGCGCTCGAAGGGGATGTCCTGGTGGTCGTAGGCGTCCAGGTCGGTGCGCCGGACCCGGTCGAGCAGCTGCCGGAAGGTCGGGTCGCCGCTGGTGTCGGTGCGCAGCAGCAGGGTGTTGACGAAGAAGCCGACCAGGTCGTCGAGGGCCTCGTCGGTGCGGCCGGCGACGGGGGTGCCGAGCGGCAGGTCGGTGCCGGCGCCGAGGCGGGTGTAGAGGGCGGCGACCGCGGCCTGCAGCGCCATGAACAGGCTGGCGTTCTGCGCCACCGCCAACTCGCCGAGCGCGCGGTGCAGTTCGGCGTCGACGGCGACCTCCACCAGGCCGCCCCGGTGCCCCGGCACGGCCGGGCGCGGACGGTCGTAGGGGAGCGCCAGCTCCTCCGGGGCGTCGGCCAGGGCCTGCTGCCAGTAGGAGAGCTGGTCCTTCAGCAGGGTGCTGGGCTGCTCGTCGGTGCCGAGCAGCTCGCGCTGCCAGAGGGTGTAGTCGGCGTACTGCACCGGCAGCGGTGCCCGGGTGGGCTCGGCGCCGGCCAGCCTGGCCTCGTACGCCTCGGCGAGGTCGCGGAAGAGCGGGGCGACCGACCAGCCGTCGCTGGCGATGTGGTGCATCAGCACCAGCAGGACGTGCTCGTCGTGCGGCAGCGACAGCAGGGTGGCGCGCACCGGCAGGTCGTGGGCGAGGTCGAAGACCTCCTCGCCGGCCGCGGACAGCGCGGTCCGCAGCTCCTCCTCGTCGGCCACCGTGACGTGTCGCAGGGCGAGTTCGCCGGCCTCGGTGACGAGCTGGTGCGGCCGGCCGTCGACGGTCGGGAAGACGGTGCGCAGGACCTCGTGCCGCCGCACCACGTCCCGGACGGCCCGCTCCAGGGCGGGCAGGTCGACGGCGCCGGTGAGCCGGACCGCGACGGGCGTGTTGTAGAGCGCGCTCGGGCCCTCGAACTGCTCGATGAACCACAGGCGTTGCTGGGCGGAGGAGAGCGGCACGCGCTCGGGCCGCTCGGCCGGCCGCAGGGCCGGACGGGCCGCGGCGGAGTCCGGCAGCGCGGCGGCCAGCAGGGCCACCGTCGGGTTGTCGAAGAGCGTGCGGATCGGCAGCTCGGCGCCGAGGCCGGCGCGGATGCGGCTGACCAGCTTGGTGGCGAGCAGCGAGTGCCCGCCGCGGTCGAAGAAGTTGTCGTCGATGCTGATCCGGGCCAGACCGAGGACCTCGGCGAACAGCTGGCACAGGGCCTGCTCGGTGGCGTCGCGCGGCTCGCGCCCGCCGTCGGCGCCGTTGTAGTCGGGCGCGGGCAGGGCCTTGCGGTCCACCTTGCCGTTGGGGTTCACCGGCAGCTCGTCGAGGACGACGATCGCGGCCGGGAGCATGTAGCCGGGCAGCCGCTCGGTGACGAAGTCGCGCAGCTCGTCGGCCCGCACCTCGCCGGTGACGTACGCGACCAGGCGCTTGTCGCCCGGCTGGTCCTGGCGCACCGCCACGCAGACCTGGCCGACCGCCGGGTGGGCGGTGAACGCCGCCTCCACCTCGCCGAGTTCGATCCGGAAGCCGCGCAGCTTGACCTGGTCGTCCGCTCGGCCGACGAACTCCAGTTCACCCGCGGGCGTCCAGCGCACCACGTCGCCGGTGCGGTACATCCGGCCGCCGGGCTCGCCGAACGGGCAGGCCACGAAGCGCTCGGAGGTCAGGCCGGGGCGGCGGACGTAGCCGCGGGCCAGGCCGTTGCCGCCGATGTACAGCTCGCCGGCCACGCCGACCGGCACCGGGCGCAGCCCGGCGTCCAGCACGTACAGCCGGTTGTTGGGCAGCGGGCGGCCGATCGGGACGACGTCGGGAACCTCGGCGGCCGAGGTCATCGGGAAGTGCGTCGCGAAGGTGGTCGTCTCGGTCGGTCCGTAGACGTTGATCAGGCGCAGTCCGGGGCAGGTGTCCAGCACCCGCCGCATGGCGACCGGCGAGGCGATGTCCCCGCCCGTCCACACCTCGTGCAGCCCGGTGAAGGTCTCCGGGGCCTCGGCGGCCAGCACGTTGAAGAGGCCGACGCTGATCCAGGCCGAGGTGGTCCGCTCGTGGCCGATCACGGCCGCCAGCTCGGCGATGCCGAGCCGGCCGGGCGGGGCGATCACCAGCTGGCCGCCGGAGAGCAGCGGGGTCCAGATCTCGTAGGTGGAGGCGTCGAAGGCGGAGGGCGCGTGCACCGGCAGCCGCTCGTGGCCGCCGCCGGTGAACTGGCCGCCGAGCGCGAGGTCGACCACACCGCGGTGGGTGATGGCGATGCCCTTGGGTACGCCGGTCGAGCCGGAGGTGTGCATCACGTACACCAACTGGTCGGCGCGCTGCGGCAGTCCGAGGTTCTCGGGGTGCTCCTCGGCGTGCGGGTCGAGCACCGTCAGGCCGGTCAGCGCGGGGTGCTCGCGGTGCGCGGCGTCGGCCAGCACCAGCCCGGCCCCGGCGTCGGCGAGGACGGTCCGCAGCCGGTCGTTCGGCTGGGCGTCGTCCAGCGGCACGTACAGGCCGCCGGCCTTGAGCACCGCCAGGATCGCGACCACCTGGGCGGCCGAGCGGTCGATCATCAGTGCGACCGGTGTCTCCCGGACGACCCCGGCCTCGACCAGCCGCAGCGCCAGGCCGTTGGCCCGGGCGTTGAGCTGGGCGTAGGTCAGCTCGGCGTCGTCGGCGGTGAGCGCGATCGCGTCCGGGGTCGCGGCGGCCCGCGCCTCGAACAGCTCGGGCAGCGAGCCCTCGGGCAGCGGGGTGCCGGTGCCGCTCCACTCGGTGACCAGCTCGGCGCGCTCGGCCGCGGTCAACACCTCGACGGTGCCGACGAGTTCGGCCGGGTCGGCGACGATCCGGTCGAGCAGGGCGAGGAAGCGGTCCAACAGGGCGCGGGCCTGCTCGGAGGTGAAGGCGTCCGGCTGGTGGTCCAGTCGGAGCTGGAGGCCGTCGCCGGGGGTGAGGGCCAGCACCAGCGGGTAGTGGGCGCTGTCGACGTCCTCGACGAGGGTGACGCGGGTGGCGCCGCTCGGGTCGGCGTCGTCCAGGGCGGACGGGTCCGGGTAGTTGCCGTACACCGTGACGGTGTCGAACAGGCTGCCCATCCCGGCGAGTTGCTGGATCTCGGTGAGGCTGAGGTGCTGGTGGTCCAGCAGCGCGGACTGCTCGTGCTGGAGCCGCAGCAGCAGCTGGCCCCAGCTCTCCGCCTGGTCCAGGCGCACCCGCACCGGCACGGTGTTGATGAGCAGGCCCATCATCCGCTCCACGCCCGGCAGGTCGTGCGGCCGGCCGGAGACGGTGGTGCCGAACAGCACGTCCTCGCGCCCGGTGAGCCGGGCCAGCAGTACGCCCCAGGCCGCCTGCACCAGGGTGTTGAGGGTGACGCCGTAGCGGCGGGCGGTGCGGGCGAGGGCCTCGGTGGTCTCCGGGGTGAGCCCGGTGTGCAGGCGCAGCGGCAGCTGCGGGGTGGCGGCGGAGCGGCCGGGGGCGAGCAGGGTGGGCTCGTCGGCGCCGGCCAGGGCCTGGGCCCAGGCGGTGCGGGCGGCCGAGCCGTCGCGCCGGGTGATCCAGCGCAGGTACTCGCGGTACGGGGCCGCCGGGGCCGGCGGCTGCTCGAAGTACAGGCCCCACAGCTCCTCGGCGAACAGCGGGGTGGACCAGCCGTCCAGCAGGATGTGGTGCGCGGAGGCGATCAGCTGGTGCTGCTCGGGGGCGAGTCTGATCAGGGTGTAGCGCAGCAGCGGAGGGCGGTCGAGGTCGAAGCGGCGGCCGTACTCGGCGGCGGCGATCCGGGCGGCCTCCGCCCGCGGGTCGGCGTGGCCGGTCAAGTCGACGACGCTGAAGGGCAGTTCGACGCTGTCCGGGACGACCTGAACCGGCGGGCCGTCGTGCCGCTGGTGGAACGCGGCCTTGAGGTTCGGCTGGCGGGTCAGCAGCGCCTCGGCGGCGGTGCGCAGGCGCTCGGCGTCCACCGGGCCGGTGAGGTCGAAGGTCACGACCGAGGTGTAGACGTCCGCGCCGTCGGCGTCGTACGCCGAGTGGAAGGCCATGCCCTGCTGGAGCGGCGAGGTGGGCCAGACGTCCACCAGGCGGGCGGGGGCGTGGTGGGCGGCGAGGGAGTCCAGCTCGTCCTGGGTGACGGCCACCAGCGGGAAGTCGGAGGGGGTGTGCCCGCCCGCGTCCGGCCGCTCGGCGTGCGCGGCGAGCGCGGCCAGTGCGGCGAACCAGGCCTCGGCGAAGGCGCGCACCCGCTCCTCGGAGAGCAGTCCGGTGGCGTACGACCACTGGGCGACCAGCAGCGGGCCCTGCGGGGTGTCCACGGTGGTGGCGTCCAGGCCGAGCACCCGGCCGAGCGCGAGGCCGGTCGCGGCGCCCTCGGACATCGCCTCGGTGCCGGCCAGCACGTCCTCGGCGGTGACGCCCTCGGGCGCGAAGCGGCCCAGGTAGTTGAACTCGATCTGCGGGTCGGCGCAGCCTTCGAGGGCGGCGGCGGTCTCCGGGTTGAGGTGGCGCAGCAGGCCGAAGCCGATGCCGTTGTCCGGGACGGCGCGCAGCTGCTCCTTCACCCGGCCGAGGGCCCGGCCGAGCTCGGGGCCGGCCGCGGTGACCTCGGACCAGTCCAGTGCCCCGGGGGCGAGCCGGACGGGGTAGACGGAGGTGAACCAGCCGGCGGTGCGGTGCAGGTCGACGCCGTCGACGATCTCCTCGCGGCCGTGGCCCTCCACGGTGACCAGCACGGCGCCGTCGGGCCCGGTGGTCTCCCGGCCGCGCCAGTGGCCGAGGGCCAGCGCCAGCCCGGTCAGCAGCACGTCGTTGACCTGGGCGTGGTAGGCGGCGGTGACCTTGGTGAGCAGCGCCTGGGTGGTCCCGGCGGGCAGCACGAGCCGCAGCAGGCCCTCGGTGGCGTAGGTGTCCCGGGCCGGGTCCAGCGGGCGCTCGCCGAGCAGTGGGTCCGGAGTGGCCAACGCGGCCTGCCAGAGCGGGAGTTCGGCGGCACGGCGGTCGGTCCGCGCCTCGGCGGTGAGCCGCTGGGCCCAGCGGCGGAAGGAGGTGGGCACCGGGGCGAGCTCGACGGCGCGGCCCTCGCGCAGCGCGGCGAGCGCGCCGAGCAGGTCCTCCTCGACGATGCGCCAGGTGACGCCGTCCACCACCAGGTGGTGGATCACCAGCAGCAGCTGCGAGGGCGCCTGCGGGCCGGCGTCGAAGCGCACGGCCTGGACCATCCGCCCGTCCTCGGGGGACAGCCGCCCGCGGGCGGCCTCGGTCTCGGCGCGCAGCGTCTCGGCGGTGGCCGGGCCCTCGACCCGGCGCAGCACGGCGTCGGCGGGGACGGCGCCGGCCTCGGGCACGTGCAGCGTCCAGGGGCGCTCGGCGAGCGGGGACGTGCGGGCGCGGAACAGGTCGTGGTGGTCGAGCAGGGCCTGGACGGCGGTGGTCAGGTGCTCCTGCCCGGTGCCGGCGGGCAGGGTGAGCAGGGTGGACTGGTAGAAGCTCTCGACCGCGCCGTGCTGGGCGGCCAGCCAGTGCACGATGGGCGTGGGCGGCACCTCGCCGAGGCCGGCGCCGGCCGGCTCGACGACGACCGGGCCCTCCAGCGGACGGGCGATCCGCGCCAGCGCCTCGACGGTCGGGGCGAGGAACACCTCGCGCGGGGTGAGCTGGAGGCCCGCGTGCCGGGCCCGGGAGACCAGCTGGATGGCCACGATGGAGTCGCCGCCGAGCTCGAAGAAGGAGTCGCTGACGCCCACCCGGGGCAGGCCCAGGACCTCGCCGAACAGCCGGACCAGGGTGTGCTCCAGCTCCCCGGCGGGCGCGCGGCCCTCTTCCTCGCCGGCGCCGAACACCGGCGCGGGCAGGGCGCGCTTGTCGACCTTGCCGTTGGGCGTGAGCGGCAGCCGGTCGAGCACCACGACGGTGGGCACCATGTGGTCGGGCAGCCGCTCGGCGCAGTACGCCCGCAGCTCGGCCGGGTCGGCGGCGCCGACGGTGTAGCCGACCAGCCGGCGCTCGCCCGGGCGGTCCTCGCGGACCAGCACCACGGCCTGGCGCACCTCGGGGTGGGCGGAGAGGGTCTGCTCGATCTCGCCGAGCTCGACCCGGAAGCCGCGGATCTTCACCTGGTCGTCGGCCCGGCCGAGGAAGTCCAGCTGGCCGTCCGGGCGGTAGCTGCCGAGGTCGCCGGTGCGGTACATCCGCTCGCCGGGCGCGCCGTACGGGTCGGCCACGAAGCGCTCGGCGGTCAGGCCGGGGCGGTTCAGGTAGCCGCGGGCCAGGTGCGGGCCGGCCAGGTACAGCTCGCCCACGGTGCCCGGCTCGACCGGGCGCAGCCGCTCGTCCAGCACGTGGATGCGCACGTCCTGGCAGGGCCGGCCGATCGGGGGCAGCTCGTCGCCGGTCAGCGGCTCGCTCATGCTGACGATGACGGTGGCCTCGGTCGGCCCGTAGCTGTTGAGCATCAGCCGGCCGCGGCCGCAGCGGGCGGCGAGCTCGCGGGAGACCGCCTCGCCGCCGCCGATCAGGGTGCGCAGCGAGGGCATCGGCAGGTCGGGCAGGGTGGAGATCATCGCGGTGGCGATGTCGGCGTGGGTGACGCCGTACCGGTCGATCAGGGCGGCCAGCGACTCGCCGACCAGCTGGCTCTGCTCGCGCGGCAGCACCAGGGCGGCGCCGGTGGTGAGCGCCACGGACAGGTCGGAGACCGAGACGTCGAAGCTGAGCGAGGAGGCCTGGAGCACCCGGCTGCCGGGGCCGACCCCGGTGGCGGTGACCTGGGTGCCGATCATGCTGGGCAGCCCGGTGTGGGTGACGGCCACGCCCTTGGGCACGCCGGTGGAGCCGGAGGTGTAGATGACGTACGCGGTGTTCAGGGCGCTCACCGGGCGGACCCGCTCGGCGGCGGTGAAGGGGGTGCCGGCCCGGGCGTCGAGATCGGCCAGGTGCTCGGCGGAGTCGAGCAGCAGCCGGGGGGCGTCGGTCGCCGGCAGCTGTCCGGCGGCCTCGGCGGTGGTGAGCACCAGGGCGGCGCGGGAGTCGGTCAGCATGTGGCGCAGCCGCTCGGCGGGGTAGGCCGGGTCGGCGGGCAGCCAGGCGGCGCCGGTCTTGGCGACGGCGAGGATCGCGGCGATCGCCTCGGGGGACTTCGGCAGGGCCAGCGCGACGACGTCCTCGGTGCCCAGGCCGCGGGCGGCCAGCACCCGGGCCAGCCGGTTGGCGCGGGCGTCCAGCTCGGCGTAGCTGAGGGTGGTGTCCTCGGCGTACAGCGCGGGGGCGTCCGGGGTGCGGGCTACCTGGGCGTCGACCAGCTCGGTGAGGGTCGGACGGGCGGGTGCCCCCGCGGCCAGCCGGGCGGCCAGCGCGGCGGGGGTCGGGGCGTCCACCAGGACGGACGGCTCCAGGCGGACGCCGAACTCGGCGTGCACCCGGGCCAGCAGCCGCTCGGCGGCCGGCCGGTCGCCGCCCAGGTCGTAGAAGCCCGCCGCGGGGTCGACCGACTCCCGGCCGAGCACCTCCGCGAACAGTCGGCACAGGACCTCGGCCGCTTCCGGCCGCTGCTCGGCTCTGTGCGTCTGCTGGACCCCGGACATGTGACTCTCTCCCTTGTGCGGCTGGCTCCCGCGGTGGCGGGAGTGGCGAGCTGGGTTGACCTCGGGGCGCGGTCGGCCCGGGGGTCGGCGGAGCGATGCTGCGGTCGTCATGGGGCGCTGCGGTGTGCTTCGGGTGACGTCCGCGCGGTGCGGCGGTGCGGCTGTACGAAGGTGCGGAGGTGCGGCTGTACGAGGGTGCGGAGGGTGAGGGTGTGCCGGTGCCGTTTCCGATGCGCGTTCGATGCACGCGCGTAGATCTCGAACACGGGGCTGCGCCGGCGGCGTGACGGTGCGGCGCGCGGCGGTGGGGTGCTGCGGCGACGGGGTGCTGCGGTGCTGGGCGGGGCCGGGCTCGGGCGGTGCTGGGGCGGGGCGGTGTCGGCGGGTTCCGGCGGGGCGGTGGCGCCGACGGCCGGGTGAGCGGCCGGAGGGGGGAGCGGCCGGGCGGGCGGCGGCTCGGGCACCGTGACGCGCCGGGTGAGCGGCGGTCGGCTCCGTGCTCGCCGCCGAGGCGGTGTGGCCGGGTGAGCGGCTGCTCGGCGTGGTTCTCCGCACGGAGGGCGGGTGGTGTTCAGCCGTCCGACGGTCTGGTGCTCAGCCGTCCGCCGGTCGGCGCGTGGTGACCTCGGTGACCTCGGTGACCGCGGTCGGCGCGGTTCGTGCGGTCGGCGCGATCGGTGCCGGCGAGGCGGTCGGTGCCGGCCGGGCGGTCGGGGCCGTCAGTGCTCGGACAGGTGCGCGACCAGGCTCTTCGGCCGCAGGTCCTGCCAGTTCTGCTCGACGTAGTCGAGGCAGTCCTGTCGTCCGGCGGCGCCGAACACCTGCTGCCAGCCGGCGGGCACCGGGCTGAAGGCCGGCCACAGCGAGTGCTGGCCCTCGTCGTTCACCAGGACGAGGTAGCTGCCCTCGGCATCCTCGAACGGGTTCGCCATCGTCGGTTCCTCTCTGATCGGAGCTGGTCGGAGCTGTTGTGGAGCTGTTCAGCGCAGTACGAGAAGGGGAGGAGCGTGGTGATCGAACGGAGCCGCGGCTCAGGCGCCCCAGCCGGAGTCTTCGCTGGGGGCGTCGACGGCGGCGACGGAGACCGTGGACAGCTGCGGCTGGGCGTGGAGTTGGAGGCCCACCACGGCGAGCAGCAGAAGGGCGAGTGTCCCGAGCATCTTGTGGACGCGGACGGCAAGGCTAGGCATCGCGAATTCCTCTTCCTGAGGAGGGCGGTCTGCCCTCTTCGCTCTGAAACGCATCCTGCCGAAGCCCCAAACGTGCGTGGAAGCTCTGACTGTGATCGTGAACACGCAATGCGGGAACCGGAAGCCTGGGCAGATCGTGTCAAAAACAGACAGACATGATCCAAATCACGCCTGGCTCTGTCAGATCAGTGGTGGGAATCCTGACGGTCCGGGGGGACATCGCAGCGCCGGGGCGGACGCCCCGGCAGGCCCCAGCGAGCCCCGGCGCAACTCCTCCCGCACGGCCGGCCAGTCCTCGACCCACGGCCGGCCCGTCCCGGCCGGCGACTCCAGGGCGAGCGTCGCCAGGTAGGTCCGCTTGAGCGCGGCCCGTTCGTCCTGCACCCGGCCGGCCGACTGCTCGATCCGGCGCAGCCGGGCGTGCAGCCGCTCCAGCGCGCCCCCGCCCGTCAGCAGCCGCCGCGCCTCGGGCCCGAAACGGAAGCCGGGCGCCAGCAGCGGCCAGGCCGTCCGCCACACCTTGAACACCTCGCGGTGGCTCGGCCCCCACTCCCGCTCGGCCTGGGCCATCCGCTCCAGCGCGGCCGCCTCGGTCGGCGCCGTACAGGTCTCGCGCAGCGCCCGGGAGAGCGCACCCCAGTCCTCGCCGGGCGCGTGCCGCAACGCCCCGTGCAGCAGATGGGCCACCGAACCGTGCACCACCGTGCGGGGCCACTGCGCGGCCGCCGCCTCGGCCAGCACCGCGCCCGTGCCGCCCACCAGCACCCAGACCTCCCGCACCCCGCGCCCCGCCAGCCCGGCCAGCACCTGGGGCCACTGCTCCCCGTCCGCGGCCGGCCACAGGCCCAGCACCTCGCGCCGGCCCTCCACCGAGACCCCGAGCGCCAGGTGCACCAGCGGACCGCCCGAGCGGCCGCTGCGCACCGAGTCGACGAAGACCACCGGGTAGACCGGGTCGAGCCGCCGCCCGCGCCGCTCGGCGAGCTCGTCGAGCACCTGGTCGGTGATGGCGGAGACGGTCTCCCGGCTGAGCTCCACGCCGTACACCTCGGCCAGGTGCGCCACCAGTTCGCCCGAACTGAGGCCGCGCGCGGTCAGCGAGATCACCAGCCGGTCGAGCCCGGGCAGCCGCCGGGTCCGGGGCAGCACGGACTTGGGGGCGAAGCTGCCCTCGCGGTCCCGGGGCACCCGCACCTCCACCGGACCGATCTCGGTGAGCAGCCGTCTGGCCCGGGCGCCGTTGCGGCCGTTGGTTCCCGTACCGGTGCCGGTGCCGCGTCCGGAGCCGCGCAGGTGCTCCTGGAGCTCGAGCTCCAGGGCGCCCTCGATCAACTGCTTGGCGAAGGCCTGGAGGATCCCGCCGTCGCCCAGCAGCCGGACGGCGCCGGAGCCGACCTGTGCGGCGGCGGCCTCCGCCAACTGCCGCACCAGGCGCTGGTCCACCAGGCCGGCGAGGGGGGCGGGTGGTGCCGCCGGGTCGGAATCAGCTCGCAACTGGGGGTGCCTTCCGTCTGTAGGCCGTTCCGTGCACCGACCGCCCGCCCCGAGCGCCCGGACGGGGCGTCAGGTGCCATGCGCCGGCAATCCCCCGGTCACCGCCGCCGGGTACGGTCGTGCCCGTGACCGCGCCCGCGACTCCCCCACCTGCGTGCACGTTCGACTACCGTCAGCCGATGATTTCCGCGCCCTTTGGGCGTACACTCACGGCTGTCGGAGCCCGGGGGGCGGCTTCCGAACGGCAGTCACTCCTCATCTTGCCGGTTCTGATGCCTGGCGGAAGCCGGTACGGGCATTCGTGAAACCGCAATGTTGAAGCCGGAAGGATGCCCAGATGTGCCCAACCCAGGACAACAGCACGGAAAGGGGAACTCCCCAGCTCTGCGACCGGGGCATCGAGTTCTACCGGATGGCGCTGGCCGAGGGTGAGGCCACCGGCGAGGCGCCCGAGTGCCTGCTCGCGATGGGTCTGCTGCGCCCGCTGCCCGGTGCCGGTCAACGGCTGGTCCCCGTCCCGCCCGACATCGCCGCCAGCGGGCTGACCCGACCGCTCGAACTCGCCGTCCTGGCCCACCAGGAGCGGCTCGCCGAGCTGCACACCTCCTTCCACGCCGCCGAGCACACCTACCGGGACGTCATGCGGCGGGCCGAGCTACCGATCCGCTTACTGGCGGGCGACGAGATCAGTCCCGCGCTGGAGAAGGCCGTCGCCGCCTGCTCCGAGGAACTCCTCACCGCCCAGCCGGGCGGCGGCCGCGCCCCCGAGCAACTGGCCGACGCGCTCCCGCGCGACCTCGCCCTGGCCGGCCGCGGCGTGCGCCAGCGCACCCTCTACCAGCACACCGTGCGCTCGCACGGCCCGACGCTGGCCTACATCGAACAGGTCACCGCCCAGGGCGCCCAAGTGCGCACCCTGAACGAGGTCTTCGACCGGGTGATCATCTGCGACCGCTCCACCGCCTTCATCCCGGCCGGCGCCGACCGCGCGGCCGCGGCGATGCTCATCCAGCTCCCGCCGCTGGTCGAGTACCTGCTCAAGATCTTCGAGCTGATGTGGGAGCGCGCCGAACCCGTCACCTACCAGCAGGGCCACCACCGCCCCCGGCTGCTGACCGCCCGCACCCGGCAGAACGTCCTGCGCCTGATGGTCAACGGCTACACCGACGAGGCCATCGCCTCCCGCCTCGGCATGAGCACCCGCACCGTCTCCAGTCACATCCAGAAGGCCAGCGAACTCCTCGGCAGCCGCAGCCGCGGCCACCTCGGCTACATCATCGCCCGCCAGGGCGTCCTCGACGAACCCCTCGACGAACTCTGACGACCTCCGGCGGACCCCGGCGGACCCTGACGGGCGCGGCCTCCACCGCCGGTCCCCACCCCGGGGGCCGGCGGTGGAGGCCCGGTCGGGGCGGGTCATGGGCCATCGGCCACGGGTCGCGCGGGTCCGGCGCAGGCGGACGCCCGGCTGCTTATGACAACGGCATTGACGTGCGGGAGTGCCGCCGGTTTCATGGCTCGCACTTCCCGCCCGTGTCACCCCCTGCGACCGGTGCGGGTGTTCCCCCACACGCGCACCCCACGAACAAGGCGGTGATCCGTTGGCATCGACGGTGAAGGACACGGGCGGCGGCCCGAGAGCGGACGCGCGAGGCTCCCACGTCACGATGCGGAAGTCGCTCGGCCTGCTGGACGGAGCGGCGATCGCCGCCTCCAGTACGGCCGCCACCAGCAGCATCGGGATCGGCCTGGGCCTGATGGCCGGGGTGGTCGGTCTGCACCTGCCGGCGATCATGCTGCTGGCCTTCCTACCGGTGCTCGCCATCGCCGGCGGGTACGGGCGGCTGAACGCCGTCGAGCCGGACGCGGGCAGCAGCTACCGCTGGGTCGGGCGCACCCTCAGCCCCTGGCTGGGCTTCCTGACCGGATGGGTGAACACCGTGGGGACCGTGGTCTTCATGGCGTACACCACGACCGTCACCGGCTCCTCGATCGTCCAGCTGCTGGACCAGGCTCACGTCCGCAGCGTCGCCGGGCTGCGGCTCGACGCCGACTCGACCGTCCAGTGCACCCTGATCGGCCTGGTGGTGCTGGTGGGCGCCGCGTTGGTCGCGGTGCGCGGGCTGGACCTGGCGGCCCGGCTGCAGAAGGCGCTGCTGGTCTTCGAGTACGCCGTGCTGCTCGGCTTCTGCGGCTACGGGCTGTTCGCCGGCGACCAGCCGTTCTCGCTCCAGTGGTACAACCCCTTCGACATCCCCTCCTTCGATGCGGTCGCCCAGGGCATGGTGCTGGCGGTGTTCTGCTACTGGGGCTTCGAGTCGGTGTTCAGCGTCGGCGAGGAGGTGCGCGACCCCCGGGACGCCTCCCGGGGCGGTCTGCTGGCCCTGGTGGTGATGCTGGCGCTGTTCCTGCTCGCCGGAACGGCCTTCCAGCGGGTGCTGCCGATCGGCGAGCTGGCCGACAACGGCGCCCACGGACTGACCTACTTCGGCACCAAGCTCGCCCAGCAGCCCCTGGCCGCACTGCCGTTGATCGCGCTGATGTTCTCCGCCGTGGCCTCGCTGCAGTCCTCGGTGATCCCGACCGCGCGCGGGATGTACGCGATGGGGCGCGACCGGGTGCTCGGCCCGGTCTGGACCCGGCTGCACCCCCGGCACGCCACGCCCGCCCTCGGCACCCTGCTGATCACTGGCGTCGCGGTCGCGCTGGCGCTGGCCTCGATCGCCATCCCGACCGTCAACGACCTGATCTCGGCCGCGGTCAACGCGATCGGCATCGTCGTCGCGCTCTACTACGCGCTGACCGCCGTCGCCGCCGCCGTCCGGTTCCGCGGACTGCTGCGCACCGACCCGCTGGAGGGGCTGCGCGCGGTGGTCGGGCCGCTGTTGGGCGCGGCGGCACTGCTCGGCGTCGGCGGCTACCTGGCCTGGACCTTCTACGACTCCACGGACCACTTCGAACTCGCCGCCGACAACGGGTGGTTCGAGCTGTCCGTGGTGATCGCGATGATCGTCAGCGGACTGCCCGCGGCGGCCTGGGCCCGCTGGCGGCGGCGCTCGCCCTACTTCCTGCGGGAGGGTGCGGCGGCCGAGTGACCCCGCTGCCCGGCAGGACGATCCACGAGCACACGAGAACGGAGCACCACCCATGACCGAGGCCGATCTGGTCTTCACCCACGGCCCCGTCCACACCGGCGACGCGGCCCGCACCCGGGCGAGCAGCCTGGCGGTCGTCGGCGAGCGGATCGCCGCCGTCGGGCACGACGAGGTGCGGGAGCTGATCGGGCCGAGGACGGAGGTCGTCGACCTCACCGGCAAGCTGCTGCTGCCCGGCTTCCAGGACGCCCACATCCACGCGGTGTTCGGCGGCGCCGAACTGGCCTCCTGCGACCTCACCGGGACGGTCGGCGTCACCGACTACCTGGAGCGCATCCGGGCGTACGCCGAGGCCAACCCGGAGCAGGAGTGGATCACCGGCAGCGGGTGGTCGATGGAGAGCTTCGAGGGCGGCCTGCCCACCCGGCAGCTGCTCGACTCCGTCGTCCCCGACCGGCCGGTGTACCTGACCAACCGGGACCACCACGGCGCCTGGGCCAACACCAGGGCCCTGGAACTCGCCGGGCTCACCGCCGACACCCCCGACCCGGCCGACGGACGGATCGAGCGCGAGGCCGACGGTACCCCCGCCGGCACGCTCCAGGAGGGCGCCACCGCGCTGGTCGCCCGGCTGCTGCCGCCCGCGACCGCCGCCGACCGGCTCGACGGACTGCTGCGCGCCCAGCGGCTGCTGCACTCGCTCGGCATCACCGGCTGGCAGGACGCGCTGCTCGGCGAGTTCAACGGCCAGCCCGACCCGTCCGACGCCTACCTGGCCGCTGCCCGCTCCGGCGCGCTGACCGCCCGGGTGACCGGCGCACTCTGGTGGGAACGGGACCGGGGCGCCGAACAGATCCCCGAACTCGTCCGTCGACGCGAAGAGTTGAGCCACGGGCGGTTCCGGGCCGGCTCGGTGAAGATCATGCAGGACGGCATCGCGGAGAACTTCACCGCCGCGATGACCAGCCCCTACCTGGACGGCTGCGGCTGCGCCACCGTCAACTCCGGCCTCAGCTTCGTCGATCCGGCGGCGCTGCGCGGCCACGTCACCGAACTGGACGCGCTCGACTTCCAGGTGCACTTCCACGCCCTCGGCGACCGGGCCGTGCGCGAGGCCCTGGACGCCATCGAGGCCGCCCGCACGGCCAACGGCCGGCGCGGCGCCCGGCACCACCTCGCCCACCTCCAGGTGGTCCACCCGGACGACGTCCCGCGCTTCGCCCGGCTCGGCGCCGTCGCCAACATCCAGCCGCTCTGGGCCGCGCACGAGCCGCAGATGGACGAACTGACCATCCCCTTCCTCGGGCCGGAACGGGCCGCCTGGCAGTACCCGTTCGGCGACCTCCAGCGGGCCGGCGCCACCCTGGCGGCGGGCAGCGACTGGCCGGTGAGCAGCCCGGACCCGCTGGCGGGGCTGCACGTGGCGGTCAACCGGATGGAACCGGAGGCCACCGACGGGCGGGTCTTCCTGCCCGAGCAGCGGCTCGACCTGGGCTCGGCCATCGCCGCGTACACGGCCGGCAGCGCCTACCTCAACGGGCACGACGACGCCGGCGTCCTGGCGGTCGGGCGGCTCGCGGACCTGGTGGTGCTCGACCGCGACATCCTCACCGGGCCGCCGGAGGAGATCGCCCAGGCCCGGGTGGAGCGGACGTACGTCGGCGGGGAGCTGGTGCACGCGGCGGGCTGACCCGGAGGGACGGACGGGCCGTCGGCGGTGGGCGCACAGGGCTCACCACCGACGGCCCGTCGCGTGCCCGGGCCCGGTCGGCGCCCTCAGCGGCCCCTCGGCCCGCTCGGCCTCAGCCGCCCGTCGGCCCGCCGCCCTCAGCCGCCCGCAGCCGGGCCTCGGCGGCTTCCAGGAGCAGGTCCAGGGCGTACGGGTAGCCGCTGCGGCGCATGTCGGCGGTGAGCAGGTGGGCGGTGGCCGCGATCTGGGGGTGGTCGGCGGCGTCGAGGCGGGCGTAGGAGGCCTGCCAGACCTGGAGGTCGGCGTTCTGGGCGGCGGCCGGGAGGGCGAGCGCGGCGGCGTCCAGGGCGGCGAAGCCGAGGCTCTGGTCGACGAAGGCGTGGTAGATCAGGACGGCCTCCGGGTCGGGGAAGCCCGCCGTGCGCAGGACGCCGAGGATCGCCTCGACGGCGGCGATCTCGTGGGTGCGGCCGGTGGTGCGGTGGGCGGCGAGTATGGCGGCCTGCGGGTGGGCCTGGTAGCTGGCGTGGATGCGCAGGCCGATGGCGCGCAGGTCGGCGCGCCAGTCGCCGGTGGGCTGCCAGCCGCGCTGGGCGCGGCCGATCAGCTCGTCGGCGATGGCGAGCAGCAGGTCGTCGGTGCTGTGGAAGTAGCGGTAGACCGCGCTCGGGTCGGCGCCGAGCGCGGCGCCGAGCCGTCGTACCGTGAGCGCCTCGGCGCCGTGGCTGCCGATCAGCCGGATCGCGGTCTCGACGATCAGCTCGGCGGACAGCACCACGCCCTGCTTGGTGGGGCGGCGCCGGCGTCGCTGCGGTTCGGGGACTACGCGGTCGGTCATCCCCCGAGGTTATGCCGACACCGTTGACGTAGGCCAGGGGTCGGACATCTCCCGTCTCCGGCCGCCTGCCGGACTCACTCCCCGGCGTGGGCCGGGGCCCAGGAGGTGCCGGTGTAGGCGTAGTTCGGCGCGCCGTGCATGCCCACGGTGCGGAACGGCTGGTTGTCGCCGAGGTCCACCCGCTTCGTGCCCTTGCGGCCGTCCTTGGCCGTCCACACCAGTTCGAGGAACCAGCTGACGTCCTGGGAACGGGTGGAGGCGTCCACGTCGATCACCTGCGGGTCGGTCGCGGAGATCCGGTACGGGAAGTCCGTCGTGGGGGTCGGCCGCATCCCCTCCCGGCCCGGGACGGGGACGACGTGCGGCGTGGGCGAGTCGAGGTCCACGGCGAAGGACGCCGGTTCGAGCCCGCCGCCGCAGCCGGACCCGGGCGTGTAGGCGTTCCACTTGGGGGCGGGCCGGGTGCTGACCACCTGCACGGACATGGCGTTCAGCACGACGGTGTCCGAGTTCGCGCCCAGGGCGGTCAGCTCGATCCGCAGGTGCCCGGCCGGGACCAGGCGCTGGGAGGCCGCCCAGCTGTCGATCCGGCCGGAGGACGACGGGGGCGGGGCCATCTGGGCGGGGGCGCGGGCGGAGAGGAACCACTGGTCGCAGGGGCTGCCCCAGCTGTTGTTGAGGACGCTGACGTTGAAGGGCGCGGGGAGGTCCTCGGGGGTCGCCGAGGCGGTCGCCGAGGCGCTCGTGGTGGCGGAGGCGGTCGCGGACGGGGTGTCCGCAGGAGTGGTGTTCGCGGGGGCCGGCGGCGCCGGGGCACCGGTGGGCGCGGTGCCGGCCCCCGGGGGCTCCGCCGCGGTGGCGGCGACGGACGGCCCGGACGCGCCCGTCGTCGAGGGGTTCGGCGTGCCGCCGGGGTGGCGCAGGAGGAGGACCGAGACCAGGGCGGCCACCGCGGCGACGGCGGTCGCGCTCAGCAGGATCCGGTTGCGGGCGCGGCGGCGCGGTTCGGCGGACGGCGGCACGGGGAGCACGGTGCTCACCTCCTCCTCCGGTGCGGTGACGGTCTCCGGCTCGGGTGGGGCCGCGGGTGCGGGTGCGGGCGCCGGTGCGGGCGCCGGCGCCGGCGCGGGAACGGTCGGCGTCACGGCCGGCGGCGCGCTCTGCGGCGCGGCGGTCGCGGCCGGGGTGCCCGCCGAGGACGCCTCCCGGCGGCGGGCCGCGTCGGCCAGGATCCAGCGGCGGTGCAGTTCGACCAGTTCCTCGGGGCCGGCTCCGCAGACCCGGGCCAGCCGCTCCACCGGTGCGTACTCGGTCGGTACGGCGGCGCCGTTGCAGTAGCGGTGCAGGGTGGAGGTGCTGACGTGCAACCGGGTGGCCAGGGCCCCGTAGCTGCGGCCCGAACGCTCCTTGAGTTCGCGCAGCATCGCCGCGAACTCCTCGGTCTCCACACTCATCAGCTGCCCTTCCCCCACCCCGGCCTGGCCCGGGATGCCGTCGGTGATCACCGTACCGGCAGGTAGGGGCGGGGTCCGGAGCAGGGGAGCGGGGTGCGGCACGGCGGGTCAGCTCCGGCCGGCGGTCTCCGTGGAGGCGGCCGCGTCGGCGACGTTCTCCCGGTACAGGCCGAGCTTCGGCTGCTTGCCGACCTTCGCGCCGGCGCCGAGCGGGAAGTTCCGGGTGTCGGCGTTGGGCAGCTGGTCGTCGGGCAGGACGTTCAGCTGGTCCACGTCGGCCACGCCGCCGCTGCCCGGGTTGAGGTCGACCACCGCGTAGGTGCTCTTGCCGGGAGCCAGCGGGTAGGCCGGCGGGCCGCCCAGCCCGCCCGGAACCAGCGGGCTGAGGTCGCCGCCGTGGTCGGGCGCCTTCGAGCTGCCGAGGCTGACGAGCGGGTAGTAGCTGAGGCCGCAGTAGGTGGCGGCCTGGTTGTGCACCTCGATCACCCGCTGGTCGGGCGACCCGGCCCGGGTGGTCACCTTGACCGTCAGCTTGTCGGCCTTGCAGGGGTGGGTGTAGGCGTACGCCTCATCGCCACCGGCCGTGGCCGCGCCGCCCGTGGCGGGCACCACGGGGGTCTTGGGGCGGGCGGAGCTGCCTCCGGCGGGCGTCGCGGCGGCCGGGGCCGCCGGGGCCGCCGGGGCCGGTGCGCCGGCGGTCGGCTGGGCGGCGGGGGCGGCGGGGGCGGCCGGGGTGGTCTGGGCGGGCTTCGCGGGCTGGGCCGGGTCGCCGCCGTCCGAGCCGCAGGCGGTCAGGGTGAGGGCGGCGCCCAGGGCGAGGGCGGCCGGGACGAACAGGGCGCGGCGAGCGGGCACGGCACGGCGAGCGGACATGGAGGTTCCCCCGTAAGAGACGCGGATGAAGGAGTGGACCGGGCGGCGGGCCATCGGCGCCGACCGCTGGGCAGAACTCTGGTCCGCCGTCCGAGCGGTGCGCCAGGCTTCCCGGCCAAGCCGGGACGCTGGAACGGTTCCACCCCTCTGACCTGCGGTTTCGCTGCGCCCTGGAACGGTCTGCGGGAACGTTCCAGGGCTCTCCAGGGCTCCCTTCGCGGCCCCGCCGTGCGCCCGCCGACCCTCCCGCCCAGCCTCCCCCGCACCCCCGGTCGCCCCGGGCCGGGCGCCGGGCGCACCTCGGTACGATCCCTGTATGGGTGGTGGTGCGCGGGAAGAGGCCTGGGACGCCGAGGCGGCGGAGCGGGCGGTGGCGGTGCTGAAGGCGGTGGCGGACCCCTCGCGCTACCGGCTGCTGTGGGCGCTGAGCTGCCGGGAGCTGCCGGTGAGCGAGCTGGCCGAACTGCTGGGGGCGCACGTGTCGGCGACCTCGCAGCACCTGGCGAAGCTGCGCGCGGCCGGGCTGGTGGTGGCGCGCCGGGAGGGGACGCGGATCTACTACCGGGCCACCGAGGTGCGGGGGCTGCTCACCGAGGCCGCGCTGATCGCCCACGACCTGCCCGCCCGCCGCGACGGCGACGACGACGGTGCCGCCCCGGCCGGCGCCACCGCGCCGCAGCCCTTCGCCCGCGCGGTCCGCGCGGTGCGCCGCCGCCCGGCGACCGGCCAGGCGGGCTGAACCGGCCGCGCGGGTTGGACCGGCCGTACGACAAGCCGCGCGGCGGGCCCGGCCCACCTGGCGTCAGGCCGTCCCGGTGCCGCTCCCGGTCCCGGTCCCGATCCCGGTCCCGGTGCCAGTTGAAGGTTGCCGGTTGTTGGATCGCATTCGGTGCGCGGCGGAGCGCCGCGCACCGGCGAACGGGCGATGTCGCCGGTCAGCGCCCGGGGCCCGGGGTGTGCGGCCGGTACTCCTGCCGGTCGGCGTCGAACGCGAAGAGCCCCGCGTAGCGGCCCCAGTCGGTCGCGGTCTCCAGCTGCCGGTCGGTCTGTTCGACGGTGTAGTGGCGGCCGAGCAGGTCGCGCAGGAAGCCGGTGCGGACGGTGGCGCCGGGCCGGTCGCCGAGGCTGTTGGCGATCAGCTTGATCAGCGGGACCTCCAGGGCCGCGGCGGCGAAGAGGGCGCGGGACTCCTGGGCGTCGGCCCCGGTGTAGGCGGTGCCCGTCCCGGTGAGCAGCAGGTCGTCGCCGTGGACCTCGGCGAAGCCGAGCAGGTCGAGGGCGTCGACCTGGGGGAGCAGGTCGTCGATGTCCAGGCCGAGTTCGTCGGCGAGGCCGGCCAGATCGCAGCCGCCGCCCCGGTGGGCGATCGTCTCGGCGAGACCGGAGAGGCCGTCGACGCCGGCGGTGGGCAGCGGGGTGCCGGCGACGGTGCGCCGTTCGGGGCCGGGGCCGGGGCCGGGGCCGGGTGCGGTGCGGCCGTGCGGGCGGGTGTCCTTGGGGCGGCCGGTCATGATCCGGTACACCCGGTCCACCAGCTCGTCGAAGGCGGCCGAGTCGCGGTCGCGCGGCCGTTCCAGGGCGACTTCGACGGTCTCCCGGATGGTCCCGTTCGGACGGGTGCCGAGGACGACGACGCGATCGGCCATCAGTACCGCCTCCTCGATGGTGTGGGTGACCAGGACGACGGCCCGGGTGGGGAACTGGCCGGACTCCCACAGTTCCAGCAGCTCGCCGCGCAGGTTCTCGGCGGTGAGCACGTCGAGGGCGGAGAACGGCTCGTCCATCATCAGCACGTCCGGTTCGACGACCAGCGCCCGGGCGAAGCCGACCCGCTGGCGCATGCCGCCGGAGAGCTCCTTGGGGTAGGCGGACGCGAAGCCGGTCAGGCCGATCAGGTCGATGGCCTGGCCGGCGGCCCGGGCGCGCTCCCGGGGCGGGACGCCGCGGGCCTCCAGGCCGAGTTCGACGTTCTGCCGGACGGTCAGCCAGGGCAGCAGCGCGAAGGTCTGGAAGACCAGCGCGGTGCCGGGGTTGGCGCCGGTGAGCGGGGTGCCGCGGTAGCGGACGGTGCCGGAGCTGGGCGGGATCAGGCCGGCCAGGCAGCGCAGCAGGGTGGACTTGCCGGAACCGGAGCGGCCGAGCACGGCGACGATCTCGCCGGCCCGCACGGTGAGGTCGATGCCGGAGAGCACCGGCAGTTCGCCGGCGGCCCCGGCGTAGGTCTTGGTCAGGCCGACGGCCTCCAGCAGCGCCTCCCCGTCCTCGTGGGGGGCGGGCGCGGGCGCGGGGGCGGGCGCGGGGGCGGGTTCGACGGCACGGTTGCGGAACGGGAAGCGCATCGGCGGACTCCGGACTACAGCGAGTAGCGGCGCTCGGCCAGCCGGTACAGCCGGCGCCAGAGCAGGCGGTTGAGGGCGACGACGTACAGGCTCATTACCGCGACCCCGGCGAGCAGGTGCGGGTGGTCGCCGCGTTCGGCGGCCCGGGCGATGTACGCGCCGAGGCCGGTCGCGGTCAGCGTGGTGCCGCCGAAGGTGACCACCTCGGCGACGATGGAGGCGTTCCAGGCGCCGCCGGAGGCGGTGATGCCGCCGGTGACGTACGCCGGGAAGACGCCGGGGATGATCAGCCGCCGCCAGCGCTGCCGACCGCGGACGCCGAGGTCGTCCATGGCCTCGCGCAGGTCGGCGGGGACGGCCATGGCGCCGGCGATGGCGTTGAACAGGATGTACCACTGGGAGCCGAGGGCCATCAGCAGGATGCCGCCGAGGTCGATCGACACCCCGGTGCGCAGCAGCAGCCAGATCACCAGGGGGAAGAGGAAGTTGGCGGGGAAGCCGGCCAGCACCTGGACGACGGGCTGGGCGATCCTGGTCAGCCGGGGCGAGAAGCCGATCCGCACGCCGATCGGCACCCAGACCACGGTGGCCACCGCGACCAGCACGACCACCCGGGCGAGGGTGGCGAGCCCGAGCAGCAGCGGCTCGCCGAAGACGCCGAGGCCGGTGCGGTCGGCGAGGTAGCGGCCGAGGTCGACGAGGCCCCACAGCACGATGCCGCCCGCGACGAGGGCGAAGGCCAGGTCCCCGGCCCGCCGCCGGCCGGGGTGGACGGCCGGCGGGCGGTCGGCGGTGCCGAACACCCGCCCGGCCCGGTTCAGGGCCCGTCCGGCGGGGCGCAGCGCGCGGCCGAGCGCGGCGGGCACCCGGGAGCGGCGCAGCAGGTCCAGCACGACCGAGCGCTGCACCTCGGTGGCCTCGGACTGCTCGTTCTTGAAGCGTTCGGCCCAGGCGGTGAGCGGCCGCCAGAACAGGAAGTTCACGCCGACGACCAGCACCACCATGGTGGCGATCGCCCAGCCGACCCGCCCGAGGTCCCCGGCGGCGACGGCCGCGCCCGCGTACGAGCCGACCCCAGGCAGTGCGTACCGCCGGCCGTCCACGGTGATCGCCTCGGAGGCGACCAGGAAGAACCAGCCGCCGCCGAAGCCGAGCATGCCGTTCCAGACCAGGCCGATCATGCCGGAGGGCAGCTCGACCTTCCAGAACCTCGTCCACCGGCTGAACCCGAACGAGCGGGACAGTTCGTCGAGTTCGCGGGGCAGCGAGACCAGCGCCTGGTAGAAGGCGAAGGTCATGTTCCACGCCTGGGAGGTGAAGACGGCGAACACGGCGGCGCATTCGAGGCCGAGCGCCGAGCCGGGGAAGAGGGCGAGGAATCCGGAGGCCGCGAGGCTCAGGAAGGCGAGCACCGGCACCGACTGGAGGATGTCGAGCGCCGGGATCAGCACCCGTTCCAGCCGGCGGCTGCGGGCCGCCGCGTAGGCGTAGCCGAAGGTGAAGACGACCGAGAGGACGAGCGCGGCGAACATCCGCAGCAGCGAGCGCGCCGCGTCGTACGGCAGCCGGGCCGGGTCGGTGTCGACGGCCGCGCCCGGGGCGGTGGAGAACCGGACGGCGCCGTCCCGGCCGAGCCGCAGCACGAGGTAGAGCAGCACCAGGACGGCCGCCGCGACGACCAGGTCCGTCCAGACCCGCCCGCCGAGGCGGCTCGCCGGCCGGGCGCGTCCCGAGCCCGGGTACAGGCCCGGCAGCGGGCTCCGGGACCGGCCCGGGGCGGGCTTCTGCAGGGTCATGTCGGTACCTCCGGGGCAAACCCGGGCAGTCTGCTCCCCCGGTGCGTCCGTACGCAAACCCGTCCCGCCCGGCGGGTCCGCCTCCGGAGGCCTCCGGTGGTCGTCGGGCGGGACGGCCGGCGCGGGAGCCGGCCGGCTCAGTGGTCCAGCGCGGTCTGGACGATCTTGACGACGACCATGGCCGTCGCGACCAGCAGGTAGGCGCGCAGCGCGCCCATGCCGACCTTGCGGGCGGTGGACAGCACCGGCTTGTCGAGGGTCTCCAGCGGGGGCATCCGCCAGTTCTCCCGGCCGGTGCGGTCGACGGGGTCCTCCTTGGTGCCGCGGCGCCCGGAGGTGAAGGAGTACCCGGCGACGAGCACCCCGGCGATGCCGCAGCCGGCCATGATCCGCAGGATCGCCTCCGAGCCGATGTCCGGCCAGACCACGGCGGCGGTGAGGATCAGCGAGAGCGTCACCAGCACCCCGACCACCGCCGAGGTGAAGGCGTTGGTCCGCGGCCCGTTCGTCCAGGGCCCCAGCACCGCGCGGTCGTTGCAGAGCAGCAGCAGGAAGACGGTCGCGGAGGGCAGCAGCACCCCGGCCAGCACCTGGACGAACTGGGTGATCAGGCCCTGGGTGTAGTCGGTGGAGAGCAGGGTGATCGCCGCCGCCGCGACCACCAGGCCCGCGTAGATCCCGTAGAAGCCCTTGGCGCCCTTGACCCCGCGGTGCAGCGAGTGCCTGATGCCGAAGACGTCGCCGATCGCGTACGCGGTGGACAGGGACACCGCGAAGGCGCCGATGATCGAGGCGTCCAGCAGCGCGACGGCGAACAGCACGCCGGCCAGGTGCCCGGCCCGGTCCTCGATGCCCCGGGCGACGGCGGCCGCGTCGGAGAACCGGCCGGCGCCGTCGGTGCCCGCGAAGGCGGCGGCGGTGAGGCCCATCACGGCGGCGGCGCCGACGATCACGATCACGATGCCGATCCAGAGGTCGGCCTTCTCGTACCTCATGAAGCGCGGGGTGATCCGCTTGTCGATGACGTACGACTGCTGGAAGAAGAGCTGCCAGGGCGCCACGGTGGTGCCGACGATGGAGATGATCACCAGCATCACGGCGGCGAGCTGCCCGGACCCGCCCGGCATGCTCGGGACGACGAAGTCGTGCGCCATCTGCGAGGTGCGGGGGTGGACCAGGAAGTAGACCGGCACCAGCAGCAGCGAGCCCAGGCAGAGCGTCACGGCGACCCGCTCGAAGCGCCGGAACGAGCCGGTGAAGGCCGAGGCGATGATGATCCCGGCCGCCGGCACCACCGCGGCCGCCTTCGGCAGGCCGAGGTACCCGGCGGCGAGCGTGACCCCGATGAACTCGGTGATCAGCGTCAGCGCGTTCAGCAGGAACAGGTCGATCACGCTGAACGCCCCCCAGAACCTCCCGAAGCGCTCCAGGATCAGCCGGGCGTGGCCGACGCCGGTGACGGCGCCCAGCCGCAGCACCATCTCCTGGTTGACGTAGAGCACCGGGACCAGCATCAGCAGGGTCCACAGCAGCCGGGTGCCGTAGTTCTGCCCGGCCTGGCCGTAGGTGGAGAAGGCGCCGGCGTCGTTGTCGCCGACCATCACGATCAGGCCGGGCCCGACGATCGCGAGCAGGGTCTTCAGCCGCGCCGACAGGCCGTGGCGGGGCGTGGTGTCGTCGAGCCGGATGGTGCCGAGCGCGCCCTTGATGTCGCCGAGGTGCGCGTCGTCCAGGACGGCCGAACGCGGCTCGGGCGGAGCGGAGTCGAGGGTGGGGTGGGTGGTGTGGATCGTCATGGGTTTCCTCCCGGGGCCCCGGAGGGGCGGGTCGGAGGCAGGCGGTGGCGCTCCCCGCGAGCGGGCACGGCGCACCGGCGCGCGGCGGCGCGGCCCGTACGGTGGCAGGCGTGCGGGCACGGCGGAGCCGCGTGCGGACGTGGCGTGTCGTCGTCGCCGACGGCGGACCGGGCAGCGCCGGCCAGCTGCCGACGGATGCTGAGGGGGCGTCAGGACGTGTTGCGGGGAAGGGTGTTACCGCGTGCCGGAGGTGTGCGAGGGCAGGCGGGGGCAGGGGCGACTGTGGCCCGGACTACTGCAATCCATGTCTCTCGCCTCCTCCCGGCCGGCGCACCCCGTGGTGCGAGTCATCGACGCGGCAAGGAGTTCACCGGCCCGCGCGACGCGACCGCCGGTTCACCCCAACTCGTCAGAGCTTAGTCCCGTCCGGAGGCGATACTTGCGTACTTGGTAAAACCTTTACCTCATGCCGGGGGGATGCCGGTGCTCCCGGACGGGCGGCGGCCGCCCGGGTGACGGGGGATCGGCCACCCGGGTGACGGGGGTTTGGCCACCCGGCCGCCACGGAACGACTTCCCGCCGTACCGGCAGCGGCACCAGGTCGTGCCCGAATCCGAGGGGTGGCATGGCGACCGCGGACACCCAGGGGTCCCCCCGGCAGGCGAGGGCGCTGACGCTCGCCCGGAAGCCGAAACTGTGGCTCTTCCCGGCCGTCCTGTGCGGCCTGCTGGCCGTACTCCTCTCGCTGCTCTACATGGGGGGCATCCTCAACCCGAGCGGCCATCTGCACCGGCTGCCGATCGCCCTGGTGAACGAGGACCAGGGCCCGCCGCCGCCCGGCCAGGCGGAGCCCCTCGGCGCCCGGCTGGCCGCCGCGGTGGTGGCCGGCACCCCCGGCAGCACCGTCGAGTGGCGGCAGGTGGACGCGGCCGGGCTGAGCGAGCAGCTCGCCTCCGGCAAGGTCTACGGCGCACTGGTCGTCCCGCAGGGCTTCAGCCGCGACGTCACCGCGCTGGTCGCCGGCGGCGCCACCGAGCGGCCGACCGTGACCGTGCTGACCAACCCCGGCCTGGGCAGCCTCGGCTCCTCGATCGCCGCGCAGATCAGTCAGAACGCCGTCCACCAGGCCTCGCAGGCGGTCGGCGGGCAGCTGCTGGCCGCCGTGCCCGCCTCCGGCGCCCCCGGCCCGGACACCGGCGCCACCGCCCGGCTGCTGCTCGCCGACCCGATCGCCGTCACCATGCGGGTCGGCCACCCGATCGGCAGCCACAGCGGGCTCGGCCTGAGCGCCTTCTACTTCACCCTGCTGGCCGTGCTGACCGGCTTCATCGGCGGCAACATCATCCACAACGGCGTCGACGGCGCGCTCGGCTACAGCGACAGCGAGATCGGCCCCTGGCACACCCGCCGCCCGACCGTCCCGATCGACCGCACCCAGACCCTGCTGCTCAAGATGGTCATGACGGCCGGGATCATGCTGCTCACCACCTCGCTGGTGCTGCTCTGCTCGGTCGGCGTCCTCGGCATGGACGCCCCGCACCCGGCACTGCTGTGGGTCTTCGCCTACTGCGCGAGCCTCGCCGTGGGCCTCGGGGTGCAGGCGATCAACGCCGCGTTCGGCGGGATCGGGCAGCTGGTGTCGATGTTCGTCTTCATCGCGCTGGCGCTGCCCTCCTCCGGCGCCACCGTCCCGCTCCAGGCGGTCCCCGGCTTCTACCGCTTCCTGAGCCTCTTCGAGCCGATGCGCCAGCTCAGCGACGGCATCCGGGCGATCCTCTTCTTCGACGCCCGGGCCGACGCCGGGCTGACCCGCGGCTGGGTCATGATCGGCGTCGGCGTGGCGCTGGCCCTGCTGTTCGGCTTCGGGATGACCCGCTACTACGACCGCAAGGGCCTGCACCGCTGGACGCCCCAGCCCTCCGACTAGGTCCGGGCCCCGTCTACGCCTCGGCCCCGGCCTTGGTGACGGTCACCTTCAGGTGCTTCATGATCGGCTGGTCGCTCTGGGTGCTGTAGTCGCCGATCGCGCACAGCACGTTCAGCTCCGGCATGTACCCGGCCGCGCAGCCGCGCGGGATGTCGTACGGGACGGCCAGGTAGCCGTGCACCGAACGGGTGGAGCCGTCCCGGGCGGTGCTGGTGACGTCCACCCGGTCGAACTCGGACAGGCCGCGCTCGCGCATGTCGTCCTTGTTCATGAAGACCAGGGTGCGCAGGTTCCTGATGCCCCGGTAGCGGTCGTTGTCCGAGTAGATGGTGGTGTTCCACTGGTCGTGCGAGCGCATCGTGCCCAGCGCCAGGGTGCCCGGTGCGGGGACGACGTCGGGCAGCGGGGCGGTGGAGAACTCGGCCTTGCCGGAGGGGGTGCCGAAGACCAGCTCGCGGGCCGGCTGCTTGATCCGGAAGCCCAGCGGCAGCCGCACCCGGCGGTTGAAGTCCTCGAAGCCGTCCAGGACCTGGGCCATGGTGTCGCGGATGCGGTCGTAGTCCTCGATGTACCACTCCCAGGGGGTGGAGCTGTCCGGCAGTGCCGCGCGGGCCATCCCGGCGACGATCGCGGGCTCGGAGAGCAGGTGCGGCGAGGCCGGGCGCTTCATGCCCACCGACAGGTGCACCATGCTCATCGAGTCCTCGACCGAGGTGGACTGCACCCCGGCCCGCTGGTGGTCCTTCTCGGTCCGTCCCAGACACGGCAGGATCAGCGCGGCCCGCCCGTGCACCAGGTGGCTGCGGTTCAGCTTGGTGCTCACCTGGACGGTCAACTCGCAGGATTCCAGCGCCTGGTAGGTGTACGGGCTGTCGGGCGCGGCGAGCGCGAAGTTGCCGCCCATGCCGACGAACACCGTGACGTCGCCGCGCCGCATCGCCTCGATCGTGCCGACGGTGTCCAGCCCGTGCGCGCGCGGCGGCTCGATCCCGCACACCTCGGCGAGCCGGTCCAGGAACGCGGTGGCGGGACGGTGGTCGATGCCGCAGGTGCGGTTGCCCTGGACGTTGCTGTGCCCGCGCACCGGGGAGGGGCCGGCCCCCTCGCGGCCCAGGTTCCCGCGCAGCAGAAGGAGGTTGACGATCTCGCGGACGGTGTCCACCCCGTGCTCGTGCTGGGTGACGCCCAGGCACCAGCTGAAGATCGAGCGGTCGGCTTCCCGGTAGACCCGCGCCGCCTTGAGGACGGCGGCCCGGTCCAGTCCGCTCTGCCGCTCGATCTCCTCCCAGGGCGTGGCCGCGCAGAGGTCGCGGTAGGCCTCGAAGCCGGCGGTGTGGCGGTCGATGAACAGCCGGTCCAGCGCCCGTTCGTCGGTCGCGGACTGCTCCAGGATCGCCTTCGCCATGCCGCGCAGCAGCGCCATGTCGCCGCCGATCCGCGGCTGGAGGTTCATCGTGCTGGTGCGGGTGGACCGGTTCAGCGCCATGTCGGTGAAGTCGTGCGGGATGATCGTGCGGGTCGCCGCCGCCTCGACCAGCGGGTTGACGTGCACGATCTGCGCGCCGCGCTTGTACGCCTCGGCGAGCGAGGTGAGCATCCGGGGCGCGTTGGAGGCCGCGTTGACGCCCAGGATGAACAGTGCGTCGGTGACCTCCCAGTCCTTGAGGTCGACCGTCCCCTTCCCGGTGCCGAGCGCGGCCTGCAGGGCCCGGCCGCTGGCCTCGTGGCACATGTTGGAGCAGTCGGGCAGGTTGTTGGTGCCCAGCTCGCGGGCCAGCAGCTGGTAGAGGAAGGTCGCCTCGTTGCCGAGCCGGCCGGAGGTGTAGAACGCGGCCCGGTTGGGGTCGTCCAGCCCGCGCAGGGTGCGGCCGACCAGCGCGAAGGCGTCCTTCCAGGTGATCGGGACGTAGCGGTCGGTGCCCGGGTCGTAGACCATCGGCTCGGTGAGCCGGCCCTGGTCCTCCAGCGCGAAGTCGCTCCACCCGGACAGCTCGGTCACCGTGTGGGCGGCGAAGAACTCCCGGCCGACCCGCTTGCGGGTCATCTCCCAGGTGACGTGCTTGATGCCGTTCTCGCAGATGTCCAGGTGCAGGCCCTTGGTGTCGTCGGGCCAGGCGCAGCCGGGGCAGTCGAAGCCGGTCCGCTCGTGGTTCATCCGCATCACCGCGCGCGGCCCGTCCAGGTACGCGCCCTCGCGGACCAGGAAGCGGGTGACGCTCTTGGCGGCGCCCCAGCCGGCGGCCGGGTGGTGGTACGCCGCGGCGTGGGGCGGGCCGGCGGGGGAGGGGCCGACCTCCTCCGATGGTTCTTCCGAGGGAGTGGTCTCGGTGTTGTCGGAGGTGGTCATGGTGCTCGCCTTCCGTCGCACGTCCGTCGTACTGGTCGGACAGTCGGGTTCGGGTCGAGGCTATGTCCGCGCGCCGGGCTCCGCGCGTCGAGCGGTCACGCCCCCGGCAGGCGGTCGAGCACGGAGGCCAGCTCCGTGCGCCGGGCGACCTCCAGCAGCGCGCGGGCCATCACCGAGCCGGGCTCCCGGGCGGCGATCACCAGGGCGACCGGCGCGCTGTGCACCGGCTCCGTCAGCGGGACGGCCCGCATCCCGTGCGGCACCCCGAACACGTGCAGCCACGCGTACGGCACGACGCTCGCCCAGTGCCCGGTGCGGACGTGGGCGAAGAGCGAGGCCACCGAGTCGGTCTCGACCCGCGGCGCCGGCTCCAGCCCGAGGCCCGCGAACACCTCGTCCAGCACCCGGCGGCCCTGCATGCCCGGGTGCAGCAGGCACAGCGGCAGCCGGGAGGCCTCCGCCCAGGTCGCCCGCGGGCGCCGGGCCGGCTCCTCGGCCGGACCGGTCAGACCGGTCAGCAGGACGTACCGCTCCTCGTACAGCGGGAGCGCGCGCAGGTCGTCGTGGCCCGGCCCGGGCAGGTAGGTGATGCCCGCGTCGATCTCGAAGTTCCGCACCTGGCGCAGGAGTTCCTCGGAGCGCAGGTCCGTGGAGAGCTCCACGGCGGCCAGCGGGTGGGCGGCGCAGAACGGCCCGGTGAGCAGCGACACGGCGCCCGAGGCGGTCGGCACCGAGCCGATCCGCAGCCGTCCGCTCAGACCGGTGCGCAGCGCGTCCACCTCGTCCCGCAGGGCGTCCCGGTCGGCCAGGATGCGCTGCGCCCACCGCACGATCCGCTCGCCCTCGGGGGTCAGGCCCTCGAAGGCGCGGCCGCGCCGCACCAGCAGCACCTTCAGCTCGTCCTCCAGCTTGCGCAGCGCCTCGGAGAGGGCGGGCTGGGAGACGTGGCAGGCCTGGGCGGCGCGGGCGAAGTGGCGCTCCCGGGCGAGCGCCACGAGGTACTCGAGCTGGCGGAACAGCATCTTCCTACTCGGCCCCGGTGGCGGCGGACGGGGAGGCGGCCGCGGGGGCGTCCGCGGTGGCGGCCGAGGTGGTGGTGTCGACGCGGTCGGTGCGGGTGTAGACGTTCATCGAGTCGCCGCGCAGGAAGCCGACCAGGGTCAGCCCGCTCTCCTCGGCGAGGTCCACGGCCAGCGAGGACGGCGCGGAGACCGCCGCCAGCACCGGGACGCCCGCCATCACGGCCTTCTGCACCAGCTCGAAGGAGGCCCGGCCGCTGACCATCAGCACGGTGCCGCGGGCCGGCAGCAGCCCCTCGCGCAGCGCGTGGCCGACCACCTTGTCCACGGCGTTGTGCCGGCCCACGTCCTCGCGCAGGCAGAGCAGCCGCCCCTCGGCGTCGAACAGCCCGGCCGCGTGCAGGCCGCCGGTGCTGTCGAAGACCTTCTGGGCGGCGCGCAACCGGTCGGGCAGCGCGGAGAGCAGGGCGGGGGTCACGCGCAGCCCGTCCTCGGCGACGCTCCACGAAGCGGTGGTGCGCACCGCGTCCAGGCTGGCCTTGCCGCACAGGCCGCAGGAGGAGGTGGTGTAGAAGTTGCGCTCCAGCGAGGCGTCGGGGGCGGGCACACCGGGGGCGAGCAGGACGTCCACCACGTTGTAGGTGTTGCCGCCGTCGGCGGTGGCACCGGCGCAGTAGCGGATGCCGGCCACCTGCCCGGCGGCGTGCACCACGCCCTCGCTGACCAGGAACCCGGCGGCCAGGTCGAAGTCGTTGCCCGGGGTGCGCATGGTCACCGTCAGCGGGCGCCCGCCGACCCGGATCTCCATCGGCTCCTCGGCCGCCAGGGTGTCGGGACGGTACGAGGGCGCGCCCTGGCGCAGGCGCAGCACTCTGCGGGGGACGGTCACTCGGCCCATGGTCGTCGGCTCCTCGGTGGTGTCGGTCAGGTCTGTACGGATGAATCCTCCCTCCTCGCGGCGGTGTGCGGGGCGGGCGGGCCGGACGGGGGGTCGGTCACCGGGCCGGTCAGCGGGCCGCGCGCTGGGCCGGGCAGGGGACTGGGCAGAGGGCTGGGCAGAGGGCCGCGCGCTGGGCCGGGCAGGTGGCGGCGGCTGTGCGCGGCGGTGACCGCCAGGCAGAGCAGGCCGACGGCCGCCATGCCCGCCAGCAGCGCCGGGTACGAGGCGTGGCCGGCGGTGCCGGCGAGCAGCAGCGGGGTGAGGAAACCGCTGGAGGTGGTGCTCTGGTAGAGCGACGCGGAGACCGGCCCGCCGGCGCGGGGGGTGAGCCGCTCCACCTCGTGCAGCCCCGCGCCGAGCGTCAGCCCGTACCCGGTGCCGAGGACGACGGCGGCCACCACCACCAGGCCCACCGAGTCGCGGGCGGCGGCGAGGGAGCCGAGCAGCAGCCCGGCGATCACGGTGGCCATCGCGGTGAGGGTGGCCCGGGCGCTGCCCGCGTCGTCCAGCCGGGCGGCGAAGGGCTGGGTGACCACGCCCGTGGCCAGGGTCAGCGCCGCGACCAGGCCGCTGAACAACGGGGCGTAGCCGGGCACCCGGTCGGCGACCAGCGGGGGCAGCACCACGTACGCCACGGTGGCGGCGCCGAGCACGGCCGGGCTGGCGGGCAGGACGACGTAGCGGAACCGGGGGTGGCGGACGGCCGCCGTGCCGGGCGCTGGCGTGTCCTGCCTCTGCTCCTGCCCTTGCTCCCGCCCTTGCTCCCGCCCGTGCTCCCGCTTCTGCGCGGTGTGCGCCGGTTCGACGGCGCGGCTCCGGGCGGTCTCCGGGAGCTCCCGGGTGGCCCGCAGCACCAGCAGACAGCCCAGGGCGTGGACCAGACCGGGCAGCACCATGGGGCCGGGCAGCCACTCGGCGATCACCCCGGAGGCCAGCGCGCCCGCCGCGAAGCCCGTACCGGTGGCGTACATCGCCCGGCGGGCTCCCCGCTCGGGCGGGACGGCGGGCCCGGAGAGCTCGCGCAGCCAGGCCGTCCCGGCCAGGAAGACCAGCCCGGCGGCGAAGCCGGTGGCCAGCCGGGCGGCGTACACCGACGGCTCGTGGGGCAGGGCCAGCAGCACGCTGGCGGCGGCGGACAGGCCCAGCGCGCCGCGCACCGTCCGCCGCCGGCCGTACCGCTCGGCGGCGGGCCCGCCCAGCAGCAGCCCGGGCACCAGGCCGACCAGGTAGACCGAGAACATCGCGGCCAGCGAGAGCGCCGACCAGTCGGTGCGCGCCCGGTACACGGTGGCCAGAGCGGTGAACTGGTTGGCGCCCCAGGCGGCGACGGCGACGGCGGCGGCCGCCGGAAGCCAGCGGGCGGTACCGGGCACGGGCATTTCCTCAGTGCTGCCCATGCGCTTTCCTGCCCCGTTTCCGGCTTTTCGGCCATTCCTGGATTTCCGCGTTCCAGTGTGCGGGCCGCCGTCGCGGGGCGTCAAAGAGGCCATTCCTGTGAGTCGATAAGCGGCGCCTATCGCAGCCTGTCATCGAATCGACGGGTGCGCCCGTCCCGAATATTCCGCAGAACGCCGGAAATCCCCGATATCGCGATCGGGGATTCCGCTCCGGCTATTTCGCTCCGGCCGTTTCGCGACGGCCATTCCGCTCCGGCTATTCCGTACCGCCCACCGACAGCACCGTCGCGCTGGCCGCGCCGGCCGGTGTCTCGTAGTCCACCGTCTCCCCGGCGTGGCGGCCCAGCAGCGCCTTCCCGAGCGGGCTGTCGTAGGTCACCAGGGTGAGGTCGCGCTCCTCCGCCACCTCGGAGATCTCGACGGTCTCCTCCGTGCCGTCGTCGAACCGCACGGTCACCGTCGATCCCACCCCGACCACGCGCGCGGACGGCTTCCCGGCCACCTCGGCCTCCCGCAGCCGCGCCTCCAGCTCGGTGATCCGCCGGTCCAGCCGGGTCACCTCCGAGGCCCGCTGCAATTCGTCCGCCGCATCCGCCCGGTCCCCCGTCGGCTCCACGCCGCGCAGCGTCGCGGCCACCTTCCCGCGATCCGCCCGCAGCTGTGCCAACTCCTCCTGCACCGCACGCAGGCCCTCGGCACTGATCGGTTCCGGCCCACCGCTCATCCCAAGCTCCCGGGGCTGCTCGTCACACGCTCGAACACCGGCCGCCTCCCATTACCCCACCGCCCGCGGCCCCGGGCAACTTCGCGGCGGAGGCCGCCCCGACGCGAACTCCGGCCGGGGCGTCCGGATCCGAGCCCGGCACCGCTCGCGGCCGGCCGACGTCGAGGAGGAACCGGCCCCGGGCCGGCTGCCCGCCGACCTACCCGGCGGTTCCGCCGGTCACGAGGTGAGGATCGGGACCGGCCGGGGCCGCGCCTGCCGCGCCGGGACGGCCGGTCCGAGGAAGGCGCTCGGCGTGCCGTGCCAGGACACGTGCAGGGCCTCCCGCGCCCGGGTGCAGGCCACGAAGAGCAGGCTCAACTCGCCGTCGAGGTCCTCCTGGTGCTGCTGCGGGTCGGTGTCCACGGGGGTGAGCGCGCTGCGCATGGGCACCAGGCCGTCGCTGACGCCGACCACGGCGACGCAGCGGAACTCCAGCCCCTTCATCCGGTGCATGGTGCCGATCCGTATGCCGGGGGACGGCGCGTCGCCGAGCTGGTAGGAGGGTGTCCCGGCCCGCTCCAGGGCCTCGGCGATGTCGCGGCCGAACCGGACGGTCCGTACGGCGACCCCGATGTCCTCGGGGCTCACGCCGGAGGCGGTCCACTCCTCGACGCGGGCGACGAGGGCGCGGATCTCCTCGGCCTGGTCGCGGTGGCCGCGGACGTCGGGGTGCGCGCCGTGCAGGGTCGAGTGGTAGCCGGCCAGCGACTCCTCGCCGCCGTCCATGTCGTCCGGGCGCTCGCCGGTCAGCAGGGACGCGGACCAGCTGAGGATCTCCTGCGTCGTCCGGTAGTTGACCCGGAGCCGGGAGGAACGGCCGACCACGTGGATGCCGAGCGAGCGCAGCGAGACCTTGTTCCCGTAGATCCGCTGGTGCGGATCGCCGGCGAGGAACAGGTCGTCCGGTCCGGCGGCCACGAGGGCGCGCAGGAAGCGCCACTGGACGGGGTGCAGGTCCTGCGCCTCGTCGATCACCACGTGGCGGAACGGGCGGTCCTCCCCGTCGTCGAGGGCCCGCGCGGCCCGCGCGCAGACCTGGAGGGGCGTCAGCTCCCCGGCCCGGCCCAGCTCCGCCTCGAACGCGGCCACCGCGCGCCACAGTTCGGCCCGCTCCGGTGTCCCGAGGGCCTTGCCCCGGCCGGTCCGCGGCGCCTTCAGGTACTGCTCCCGGCTCTCGATCGCCTGGGCCAGGACGACCTGTCGCCACTCCTGGTCGAGGAACAGGTCGGTGAACCCGACACCGAGTCGGCGGGCGACCCGGCCCCAGCGGGCGAGGACGGCGGCCTGCTGGAAGAGGACCTTCGCCGGGGCGCCGCCGCCGGAACGGCGGAGGACCTCGTCGGCCAGGGCGTCGACGGTGACCACCCGGACCTTCGCCCGGATCCGCCCGTCCGTGACGAGCAGTGCCAGGCAGCGTTCCAGCTCCGCGGCGAGGTCCCCGGAGAAGGTGGTCAGCAGAATCGATCCGTCAGGCGCGTCCGCGGGCAGCCGACGGGCCAGGTGGTAGGCCCGGTGCAGGGCCACCACCGTCTTCCCCGTGCCGGGACCACCGGTCACCCGGGCCGGACCGTTGTACGACTCCCGGTAGGCGACCCGGTACTGGGCCGGGTGCAGGAAGATCCGCCAGGCGTCGAAGGGGCGTTCCAGGATCTCCAGCAGCTCGTCGGGGCCGGACACCAGGGCGACCCGGCCGCGGGCCCGGGCCATCGCCGAGACCAGGCCGTCGGCGGGCTGCTCGACGCTCGCGGGGGCGGCCGCCCCCGCGTACGCCCGGACGATCTCACGGTCGATCTCGGCCGGCTCCATCCCGCTCGCCAGGCCGACCAGGACGTCGAACTGCTGCTCCGGCAGCACCCGGTGGAGCGCCTCCAGATGGGCCTCGTCCGGGAGCAGCCGGATGATCGGCAGGATCTCCTCGTCGACGCCCAGACTGCGCAGGACCTTGTCGGAGCGGTCGGCGAACAGCCGCCGGGGCTCGTCGGCGGCCAGGGCCTTCAGCGACCGGGAGACCCGCTCCAGCGCGACGTCGTTGCGGATCTCGACGCCCTGGGTGGCGGCGTTGACCGACGCGCGGTGCTTGCAGGCCCAGTCGTTGGCCTTGTCGTGCGGAAGGACCTTCAGCAGGAGGTAGCCGTCGCCCCGGTCGGCCTTGAGGACGACCCCGCGCCAGAAGTCGGTGATCCGGATGGTCCGGATCCGGGGGTCACGCTGGTTGGTGAGCTTCTCCAGGTGCACGCCGCTGTGCGTGGCCTCGGTGAACTTCTCGAAGGTCTCGAACACCCGCCGCTGCACCGGCTTCTCCAGCGCCGCGAACTCCATCAGGAAGTCCCGGTGCATGCCCAGCGTCGCCACCCCGGCCCCCTCGCGCCCGTGCCCGTCCGTCGGTCCGCCCGGGCAGTGCGTTTCACTGTACTGGCCCGGATGATCACTCCCGGCGGCCGCCCGGCGGACGGTCGGACCGAGGGTGGCGGTGATCACCTTCGGGGCCGGGGGCGGGGTGAACGCGCAGGTCGGGGGCCCGGGCGGGGAGGGCCGGGGAGGGACCGGCGGTCGGGGGCGCGGGCGGGCGAAGCTACCATGTGGGCAACACCCTCAGCTCGAAAGATGGACTTGTGACTGTCAACGACGACGTGTTCACGGACTGGAAGAACCGCGAGGAGATCGCGGAGTCGATGATCCCGATCATCGGGCGGCTGCACCGGGAGCGGGACGTCACCGTCCTGCTGCACAGCCGTTCCCTGGTGAACAAGTCGGTGGTCAGCATCCTCAAGACGCACCGCTTCGCCCGGCAGATAGCCGGCGAGGAGCTCTCGGTCACCGAGACGATGCCGTTCCTTGAGGCCCTGACCGCCCTGGACCTCGGCCCCTCGCAGATCGACCTCGGCATGCTCGCCGCGACGTACCGGGCGGACGACCGCGGCCTGTCGGTGGCGGAGTTCACCGCCCAGGCCGTCGCCGGCGCCACCGGTGAGAACAAGCTGGAGCGCCGGTCCGGGCAGGACGTCGTGCTGTACGGGTTCGGCCGCATCGGCCGGCTGGTCGCCCGTCTGCTGGTCGAGAAGGCCTCGGGCAACGGCCTGCGGCTGAAGGCCATCGTCGTGCGCAACAGCGGCGGCGACGACCTGGTCAAGCGCGCCTCGCTGCTGCGCCGTGACTCCATCCACGGCCAGTTCCAGGGCACGATCACCGTCGACGAGGCGAACAACAAGATCATCGCCAACGGCAACGAGATCACGGTGATCTACTCCGACGACCCGACCAAGGTCGACTACACGGAGTACGGGATCAAGGACGCGATCCTGATCGACAACACCGGCCGCTGGCGCGACCGCGAGGGCCTGTCGAAGCACCTGCGCCCCGGCATCGCCAAGGTCGTGCTGACCGCGCCGGGCAAGGGCGACGTCCCGAACATCGTGCACGGCGTGAACCACGACACGATCAAGCCGGACGAGCAGATCCTCTCCTGCGCCTCCTGCACCACCAACGCCATCGTCCCGCCGCTGAAGGCGATGGAGGACGAGTACGGCGTGGTCCGCGGCCACGTGGAGACCGTCCACTCGTTCACCAACGACCAGAACCTGCTGGACAACTACCACAAGGCCGACCGCCGCGGCCGCTCGGCGCCGCTGAACATGGTGATCACCGAGACCGGTGCCGCCTCGGCCGTCGCCAAGGCCCTGCCGGACCTCGAGGCGAAGATCACCGGCAGCTCGATCCGCGTCCCGGTGCCGGACGTCTCCATCGCGATCCTCAACCTCCAGCTGAAGCGGGAGACCAACCGCGAGGACGTCCTGGAGTACCTGCGGAACGTCTCGCTGACCTCGCCGCTGAAGCGCCAGATCGACTTCATCGACTCGCCCGACGCTGTCTCCAGCGACTTCATCGGCTCGCGCCACGCCTCGATCGTGGACGCCGGCGCGACCAAGGTCGACGGCGACAACGCGATCCTCTACCTGTGGTACGACAACGAGTTCGGCTACTCGTGCCAGGTGATCCGGGTCGTCCAGTACATCTCGGGCGTCGAGTACCCGACCTACCCGGTTCCGGCGGTCTGATCCACCGGTAGGGCAGGCCCCCGGGCCAGGACGACGGAGCAGTACGGCGGGGCGGTGACCGGTCGGTCGCCGCCCCGCCGGCGTACCCGGGTCGGGGCGGTCGCTATCTTGAGGGGTCACTGACAGGTGTCAGGTCCAGGGAGAGTGATGGGGATGGGTGGTCGGCGGGTGCTCGCCGCGGTGGCGGCGGCCGGGGTGCTGACGGGCGTGCTGGCCGGGTGCTCCTCCGGGGGATCGAAGAACGCCGGCGGAACGGCGGCGCCGGCTTCGGCCGCGTCCGCCCCGGGTCCGGCGGCGGCGTCGACGGGGACGACGGGTGCGCCCACGGCCGCTCCCGCGCCGACCACGGCGGCCGCCGGGGCGAACGGCGCGGCCTCGGCGCCCGCCTCCGCGCCGGCCCCCGCCGCGGTGGAGGCGCCGCACGGAGACCTGGAGGCGGCGCTGCTGGACGACAAGGTGGTCGGGCAGGTACTGCCGGACGCCAAGGCGATGGCCGGCTGGGTGGAGGAGAAGCGCAAGGTCGACACCGCCGACCACCAGGTCACCTGCACCGGTGCCGCGGCCGCATCCTGCGCGGGCAAGCCGCTGAGCGGGTCGGTCCGGTTCTCCTCCGGGGACGTGGTCGTCCGCTTCCTGGTGGACACCCTGCCCAGCCGGGACGCGGCGGCGCAGCGGCTGAAGGAGAGCTACGCCTCGTACGCCGCCGGGCCGTTCAAGAAGGTCGACACCCCGGCGCTGGGCAGCGAGAGCCAGGCCTTCCAGGGGCCGCTGGCCGAGGGCGAGGGCGTCGGCATCGTGGTGCGCTCGGGCACCGTGGTGGCCGGCGTGACCAGCGAGGGCGGGCCGGTGGACGTGGCCGCGACGCGCAGGCTCGCGGTGATGCTGGTCAAGCGGATCGAGCAGGCGCAGGCCGGGCAGACGCCGGACGCGGGCCTCGGCGTGGGCTGAGGCAGCCCTCCTCGCACGGGCAGGGCGCTGGACTGGGCAAACGGATGTCAGTCGACCGTGATATCTACCTATCGCGGGGCCACAGTGCGGCCATGTGAAAGATACTGACGACGTTCGAGGGGGCCAGACATGCCGCTGTTCCGACGCCGCTCCGGCGGGGAGGGCGCGGAGGACCGGGCCGGGCGGCGGGGGTTCGGGTTCGGCTTCGGCCGGCGCGGCGCCGGATCGCCCGCGCCGACCGGTGGCGGCGAGCCGCGGCTCGACCCGACGTACGGGGACCTGTCGGTGCGGCTGGCGCTCCGCCAGGCCGCCGCCGGGGACTGGGCCGCGCTGCGCCCCGCGCTGGCCGCCGCCGAGGGCGAGAACCTGACCTTCCTGGTCGGGGCGATAGCCGACGTGCCCCGGGTCGAGCAGTGGACGTCGCGTGCGCTGGCCGACACCCCGGACGACACGCTGCTGCTGTTGCTGTCCGGCGCCCGGCACATCGACTGGGGCTGGGAGGCCCGCACGGATGCCCGGGCCAAGGACGTCACCGAGGAGCGGTGGAAGGTGTTCCACCAGCGGCTGGACGTCGCCGAGGAGCAGCTGCTGGAGGTCGCCGAGCGCGAGCCGTCCTGGCACGCCCCCTGGCGGTTCCTGCAGACCAGCGCCCTCGGAGCCTCGCTCGGCCCGGACGTCGCCACCACCCGCTTCGAGGCCGCGGTGCGCCGGGCACCCGGGAACTCCGCCTCGCACTGGGTCCGGCTGCAGCAGCTGAGCGCCAAGTGGGGCGGTTCGCACGAGGAGATGCACGGGTTCGCCCGCTCCGTGATGCTCGCCGCCCCGGAGGGCAGCCGCCTCGGTGAGCTGGTCGCGGTCGCGCACCTGGAGCACTGGCTGGCCCTCCCGGACGGCGAGGACCGCGCCTACCTGACCAGTCCCGCCGTGGTGGCCGGGCTGCAGGAGGCGGCCTTCCGGTCCGTCCTGCACCCGGCCTTCGAGCCGGCGCGCGGCTGGCAGGGCGCCTTCAACACCTTCGCGATGGCCTTCTCCCTCGCCGACCAGCCCAAGACCGCGCGCCTGCTGTTCGACGCGCTGGACGGCTTCGTGACCGAGTCGCCCTGGCACTACCTGTCGGGCGATCCGGTCAAGGCCTTCCGGGCCCACCGCGACCGCTGCGCCTCGTACCGGCGCTGAGGCGCGACGGCGCCGAGGCGTAGCCGACTCGCAACGAGGCTGCCTCCAGCTGTGCCGAGCCGTACCCCACCACCGTCATCCACCCCGCGATCGAAAGAGCCTCCGGTGTCCCCTACCGACAACCCGACGAGTGCGCACACCTTCCAGGTGGACCTGCGCGGCCTGGTGGACCTGCTCTCCCACCACCTCTACTCCAGCCCGCGGGTCTACCTGCGCGAGCTGCTGCAGAACGCGGTGGACGCGATCTCCGCCCGCCGCGCCCTCGACCCCGAGGCGCCGGCCAGGATCACCGTCCGCGCCGACGACGAGCTGTCCGTCACCGACACCGGCATCGGCCTGACCGAGAAGGACGTCCACACCTTCCTCGCCACCATCGGCCGAAGCTCCAAGCGCGACGCGGACGGTCGGCTCGACGGCGCCGGACTGGCCAAGGCCCGCGGCGACTTCATCGGCCAGTTCGGCATCGGCCTGCTCGCCTGCTTCGTGGTCGCCGACGAGATCACCGTGGTCACCCGCTCCGCCGCCACCCCGGACGCCCCGGTGATCGAGTGGCGCGGCAGCTCCGACGGCAGCTACACCATCCGCACGCTGCCCGCCTCGGCCAAGCCCGAACCGGGCACCACCGTCACGCTGACCCCGCGCGCCGACGCCGCCGAGTGGACCCGCCCCGGCCGGGTCCTCACCCTCGCCCGGGACTTCGGCAGCCTGCTGCGCCACGACGTCACGGTGATCGACGCCGCCGGCACCGAGCACCGGGTCAACCGCACCCCGCCGTGGGCCGAGCGCCACGCCTCCCCGCTGGCCAGGCGCGACGCGCTCGCCGAGTACTGCCGCGCCGCCTTCGACTTCACCCCGCTCGACACCATCGAGCTGGACCTCCCGCTGGTCGGCCTGCGCGGCGTCGCGTACGTGCTGCCGGACGCCGCCCCGCCCTCGCGCCGCAACGGCCACCGGGTGCACCTCAAGGGCATGCTGCTCTCCGACCAGGCCGACGAACTGCTGCCGGACTGGGCCTTCTTCGTCCGCTGCGTCGTCGACACCGACGGGCTGCGCCCCACCGCCTCCCGCGAGGGCCTGTACGCCGACGAGACGCTCGCCGCCGTCCGGGACGCGCTCGGTGCCCGGATCCGCGACTGGCTGACCGGCCTGTCCGCGAGCGACCCGGCGCTGCTGCACCGCTTCCTGTCCGTCCACCACCTGGCCGTCAAGGAACTCGCCCGCTACGACGACGAGTTGCTGCGGATGATGCTGCCCTGGCTGCCCTTCGAGACGACCGACGGCAACGTCACCCTGGACGAGTTCGCCCGCAGCCACGCGACGGTGCTGGTGACCCGCACGGTCGAGGAGTTCCGCCAGGTCGCCCCGATCGCCGGCGCGGCCGGACTCGGCGTGGTCAACGGCGGCTACACCTACGACCATGACCTGGTCCACCGGCTGCCCGAGATCCGCCCCGGCGTCTCGGTCTCCGACCTCGACCCGGGCACCGTCACCGCGCACCTGGACACCGTGGACCCGGCCGTCGAGCTGGCCGCCAACGCCTTCCTGGCGACCGCCCGCGAGGTGGTCGGCCGGTTCGACTGCGACGTCGCGCTGCGCAGCTTCCACCCGACCAACGCGCCCGCCCTGCTGCTCGACAACCGGGAGGCCCGGCACGAGCGCACCAGGGCCCAACTCGCCGACGAGGCCGACGGGCTGTGGGCGGACATCCTCGGCTCGCTGCGCGCCGAGGTGCCCCGCGCCCAGCTGGTGCTCAACCACCTCAACCCGCTGGTGCGCAGGGCCGCCACCATCACCAGCCGCGAGCTGGCCGTCACCGCCGTCGAGGCGCTGTACGGGCAGGCCGTGCTGATGACCCGCCGCCCGCTCAAGGCCAGCGAGTCCGCCCTGCTCAACCGCTCGTTCCTCAGCCTGCTGGACCACGCCATGCTCGGGCACGAGGCGGCGGGCTCCCCCGACGGCGACCAGGAGGCGTGATGCTGGACACCCCCGACGCGGTGATGGCCGGGCTGCGCGAGAACGACGCCCGCCCGTACGGCCGGACCAGGACCGTAACGGCCGAGGAACTCGTCGACGCCGCCGAGCAGTTCGACGACACCGGGGTCCGCTCGATGGCCCTGCTGGAGCTGATGGAGGCCTACGAGTACGACGGCGAGCGCAGCAAGAGCCCGGTCGTCTTCGCCCGCATCCTCAGGCTCTGGGACACCGACCCGGACGGCTTCGGCGAATGGGCCCGGCACCAGGTGCTCTGGCGGTTCAAGTGGGTCGCCGACGCGCTCAAGGACACCCCGGACGTCCCGCTCGCGGCGATCCGGCGCTGGCACACCGAACTGCGCGACCGCTACCGCGCGGCCGGCCACGACCTCCAGCCCTACTACGCCCAGCGCTACCACCTGGCCGTGCAGACCGGCATCGACGTGCAGGACGCCTACGAGCTGTGGGCGGCCCGCCCGCGCTCCGAACTGAGCGACTGCCACGCCTGCGAGACCCGCGCCCGCGCCCGGCACTTCATCGCCGCCGGGGACGACGCCCGGGCGCTGGAGGTGCTCGCCCCGGTGCTGGACGGCCGCAGCGGCTGCGAGCAGGAGCCCCACCTCAGCCAGGCCACCGCCCTGCTCGCGCAGCTGCGCCAGGGCCGGCCGGACGACGCCCGCTCCGGCCACCTGTCCGGCTACCGCTACGCCCGCGGCAAGGCCGCGATGCTGAACGCCGTCGGTCTGCACATCGAGTTCTGCGCGCTGTCCGGCAACGAGCCGCGCGGCCTGGAGCTGCTCGCCGAGAACCGGGACCTGTTCGCGGTCACCGGCGAACCCGCCGGCCGGCTCGGCTTCCTGACCGGTGCCGAGGTGCTGCTGGCCCTGCTCGCCCGGGCCGGCCACGGCGAACTCGCGGTCAGCGGCCCGGCCGGCACCGCCTGGACGGTGGACTCCCTGCTCGGCCACGTCCGCGCCGAGGCCGACGCGCTGGCCGCCCGTTTCGACGCCCGCAACGGCACCGACGCGGTCGGCGCCGAGCGGCGCGCCCGGCTGGCCGTCGAGCCGCTGCTCGCCGAGCCGCTGGCGCTGGGTGTGCGGGCCGTCGCCGCGCCCGGGCTGTCCGCCGCCCCGGCCGTCGCGCCCGCGCCGCGCCGGGCGGCCGAGCCGGAGCCGGAGGACTTCACCGCCCTGGTGCTGCGGGCCCGCGAGCTGGAGGTGCTCGGCCACCCGGACGCCGACCGGCTGTGGAAGCGGGTCGCCGAGCGCGCCGGCGCCGCCGACTTCGTCCACCCGCGGAGCGCCGAGCTGGGCGGCCCGGAGCGGCTGCGCGCCGAACTCGCCGAGCAGCGCGCCCACGAGGCGCTCCAGCGGGACGCGTACGCCGAGGGCAAGGCCGGGCTGCTGGCCGCCGCCGAGCTGTTCGAGCAGGCGGGGCTGGCCGGGGCGGCGCTGATGTGCCGCACCCGGACCCTCATCGCGGACCTGGACGACGGCGCCGGCGACGAGGGTGCCGCCGACGAGCGTTCCGCCGACGAGGACGCCGCGGCCGGCGGGTCCGGTGGCCGGCGGCCCGACTGGGCGGCGCTCGACGCGGCGCTGGCCCGGGCCGAGGAGCTGCGCGCCGGCGGCGAACTGACCGACGACGACTACCTGATCGTGCTGCAGACCCGCGCCTACGCCGCCCACCACGACCTGGCCGAGGCGCTGCCCGAGCCCGCCGACGAGGTGGCCGAGCGCTTCGAGGCGGTCGTCGGGGCCTACCACCGGACGGCCGTGGAACTCGGCTCCGAGCGACGGGCCGCCACCTCCCGCCAGTACACCGCCGACGTCGCCGCCCGGAAGGGGCTGCTGGCCGAGGCGGAGGCCGAACTGCGCGAGGTGCTGGCCCGGTTGGACGCCGCCGAGCTGGCCTGGCACACCCCGCGGGTGCTCGGGCTGCTGGGCCAGGTGCTGCTGCAGGGCCGCGAGCCGGGCCAGGCGGTCGAGGTGTTCCACCGGGCGCTGGCCGAGGCCGTGCGCTGGGGCGACGACTCCTACCCTTACGCGCCGACGTACATGATGCTCGGCCACTCCTGCCTCCAGGTGGGGGACCTCGGCGGCGCCGTCCGCGCGTTGTCGGAGGCTGCCGCGCGCTACGACCGCAAGGGCGCCGAGGCGGTCGGGGAGGCCGCCCAGGTGCGCCTGCAGCTGGCCGACGTGCTGCGCGACACCGGGCGGGCGGCGGACGCGGTGGCCGTGCTGGAGTCGGTGCTGCTGGACGCGTCGGCGGCCCGGCTGGACGTCCGGATGCTCGCCCAGACCCGGCTGGACCTCGCCCGGGGCCTGTCCGAGCTGGAGGAGCACCGGGACGCCGCCGAGGAGTACCTGCGGCTGGCCGACCTGGTGGCCGGCTGGGAGGACCAGCAGACCCACACCATGGTCGCCTGCGAGGCCACCCTGGCGCTCGCCCGGGCGGACCGCTGGGACGCCGCCGAGGCGGCGCTGGCCCGCGCCCGCGAGGCGCACGGCAAGGCCCCGCAGGTGGACCAGCTGGCCGCCACCCTGCGGGAGCTGGCCCGGCTGACGATGCGGGAGCAGGGCGAGGAGGGGCTGGCGGCGGCGCTCGCCCTGCTGGCCGAGGCGGACGCGGTCGGCGACGCGGCCGAGCAGTGCGGCGACGAATACAACTCCTGGTACCTGCGCGGCGGTTCGCACTACGAGCGGGCGCGCTCGCTGGCCGTCGCCGGGCGGCACGAGGAGGCGCTGGCCGAGGCCGAGCGGGCCGTCCCGGAGTACGAGGCGGGCGGTGAGCGGGCCGAGTCGCCGCGGGCGGAGTCCGTCCGGCTGGCCGCGCTGATCGAGGGCAGCGACCTCGGCCGCCCCGAGGCGGCGGTGGCCCGGCTGACCGCCGCCATCGCGCGCTGCGAGGCGGCCGGGCTGCCGGAGGCGGCGGAGGTGCTGGTGGAGCTGCGGGAGCGGTTCGCCGGGGAGTGACCCGCGCCGTGCCCGCGCGCGGGGGCGCCACGAGTGCCCCCGCGCGCCTGGGCGCTGCCGCAGACCCGATGGGCCGCAGCCCCGGTGGGGGCAAGCTCCCGCGCAGCCGCACCGACACCCCCTAGAGTTGACGGGTGGCCAAGGAGAACACGAACCGTGTGGACGGGCAGGTGCGCGCCGGCGCCATCGTTCAGGCGCATACCATCGAGCAGTTGAACCTGACCCAGCAGGCGCCGCCCGCCGTCCCCTGGCAGCTGCCGCCCGAACTTCCCTACTTCGCCGACCGGACCGATGAGCAGCAACAGGTCCTCGTCGCCACCTCCGAGGAGCCGACGGCCGGCGGCCCGCTGGTGATCACCCTCATCGGCATGGGCGGCATCGGCAAGACCGCCCTCGGCTTCCAGCTCGCCCGCTCCCTGCGCCGGCTCGGCCGCTGCCCGGACGGCATCCTCCACCTCGACCTGGACGACCTGCGGCGCGAGGGCACCGCCGACCCCGCCGACGCCCTCGGCGAGCTGACCCTGGGCCTGGACCCCGACGCGGTGCTCCCGCCCGGCTACGCCGACCGGCAGCGCCGCTACTGGACCGCCAGCCAGGACAAGCGCCTGGTGCTCGTCCTGGACAACGCCCGCACCGGCGCCGAGGTGCTGCCGCTGCTGCCCTCCTCGGCCGGCGGCATCGTCATCGTCACCAGCCGCGGCCCCCTCCACGACCTCGACACCGCCCGCGCCGTCGAACTGCCGCTCGGCCCGCTCGACGGCGAGGACGCCACCGGTCTGCTGCGTGCCACCGTCTCCGGCCGCCTCGCCGCCGATCCCCGGCTCGCCGCCGACCCGGAGGCCGCCGCCGAACTCGCCCGCCGCTGCGCCGGGCTGCCCGCGGCGCTGCACGTCGCCGGGCGCTGGCTGCGCCGCTACCGTCACCGCGAACTGCGCAGGCTCATCGACGAGTTGACCGTCGAGCTGGATCGGGAGGGGGTGCCCGTGGTGGAGGCCGTCTGGGACGCCGCGTACGCGAGCCTGAGCCCCGGAGCGGCCCGACTGTACCGGCTGCTGCCGCACCTCCCCGGGCCGAGGGTCACAAGCGGGGCCGCCGCCGCGCTGCTGGGCGGCGGTGCGAGCGCCGCCGAGGACGCGCTGGAGGAGCTGGACGAGGCGGGGCTGCTGCTGCCGCGGCCGGACGGGCGGGGGCTGCACGACCTGATCCGCGGGCACGCGTCGCGGCGGGCGGAGGGCGCCGCCGAGGACGTCCCGGCCGCCCGGCGGCGGCTGGTCCGCTGGTACCGCCGGCAGGCCGCCCGCGCGGACCTGGTCGCGGCCGGGCCGCGCCTGGTGGTGGCCCGGCCGGCCGTCGAGGAGCCGGGGCTGGCGGAGGCGCCCGACCTGCTGTTCGCCTCCGCGCACGAGGCCCTGCACTGGCTGGAGCGCGAGCACCTCGCCCTCTACGGCTGCGTGCGGATCGCGTACGAGGACGGCCTGGACGCCGACGCCGTCGCCCTGTGCGAACCGCTCTGGACGCACTTCCTCGACCACCAGCACTACACCGACGTGATCGACGCCTTCGGCCTCGGCGTCGCCGGTGCCGGCCGCTCCGAGGACCCGCTCGCCGTCGTCCGGATGCGCTGCCAGCTCGCCCGCCCGCTCTGGGAGCAGCGCCGCTACGCGGAGGCCGCCGAGGAGCTGCGGGTCGCCGTGAACCGGGCCGAACTGCTCGGCAGCACCGAACTGGAGCGCAAACTGCGCGCCTCCGCCGTCGAGTTCCGCGGCAAGCTGGCCTCCATCCAGGGCGACTGGGCCGCCGCCGTGCCCGACTTCGAGGCGGCCCGGGCCGAGCACCTCGCGATCGGCAACACCTACGGCGCGATGCTCCAGACCTACCTGCTCGGCCGCGCCGCCCTCGCCCTCGGCGACCCGGGCCGCGCCATCGCGCTGCTCACCGAGGCGCATCGGGTCGCCGCCGACCTCGGCCGTGAGCGCATGATCTCCCGCACCGCCTTCGAACTCGCCTCCGCCCTGCGCGCCGCCGACCGGACGGACGAGGCCGCGCCGCTGTACCGGGCCGCCCTCGACGGCGCCCGGGCGCGGAAGTCGGCCGCCGACGAGCTGCGGGTCCTGGACGCCCTGGCGGACTTCCACCAGGAGCTCGGCGAGGACGACGCGGCGGCCGGCTACCGGGCGGAGGCGGACCGCCTGCGGGGGTAGGGCGGTAGGGCCCGTCCGGCGGAGCCGAGCCGGTCAGACCGGGACCTCCGCCTCGGCCTCGGTGGGACGGGCCAGCTGGATGCGGTGGGCGGTGCCGCCGAGCCGGGCGGTCAGCGTGGTGGGGAGCGCGCCCAGGGCGTCCGGGTGGGCGGCGAGCCAGGCGTGCACGGCGGACAGGGCGGCGGCCGGGTCGGTGCGCCGGACCCGCCCGCCGGAGCGGTCGGGGGCGACGCGCACGGCGACCGGGGCGCCGCCGTAGCGGCGCAGCAGGGCGGTGGTGGGGGAGAGGACCACCGCGGCCGTGCGGCAGTTCGGGTACTCCTCGAAGGCCTCGGCCGTCCAGTCGGCGGCGGTCCGGCACTCGTGGTGCCAGCCGGTCGCCGCCGCCGGGGTGCCGGCGCGGTGGTAGAGCAGGGCGGAGCTCCGGAGCGCGCGGGTGCCGGCCCGGCCGAACTCGGCGGCGAGGTGGTGGAAGGGCGGCTCCGTCCAGGGCGGGAGCCGCTCGACGGTGACCTCCCCGGCGGTCACCGACGCCCGGACGGCGAACGCGGCCGGGGCGTACGGGGCGCGTTCGGGCAGTGGCAGTGGCAGCGGGCGCGGCCGTACGGGGTACGGCGGTGGGACGAGGTCGAGCAGCTTGTACAGCTCCGGCCGCAGCGTCTCCAGGCTCCGCCCGGTGAGCGCGAAGGCCTGCTCGGCGAACCGGCGGGTGCCGCCCGGGCGCTCCGGCAGGACCGGCGCCGCCGGGTCCAGGCGCGGTACGGCGGCCAGCAGGCGGGCCATCGGGCTGCCGGGGATCAGTTCGTCCGCGCCGTCGCAGGCCGCGACCACCGGCAGGTCCAGGGCGGCGGCGTAGAGCGCCACCGAGCCGTGGTCGGTGACCAGCGCGTCCGCCGCGACCAGCAGCGCCGCCCACTCCTCGTAGGGCGCCGCGAGCAGCAGACCCGCGTCCAGTGCGGGGCGCAGCCGCCGGGCCAGGTCGAAGGCGCCGGTCCGGCTGTACTCGTTGGGGTGGACGATCAGCGCCAGCTGGTACCCGTCGTACGGCAGCCGGGCGGCGAGCTCGGCTGGCAGGTCGGGGCGGCGGGAGAGCAGCGACTGCGGACCCCAGGTGGAGGACAGCACCACCAGCCGTCGGCCGCCGGTGCCGAGCGCGGAGCGGACGGCGTCGCGCCGGTCCAGGGACTCCAGGATCCGGTCGAGCGTCGGATCCCCGGCGACGACGGCGTGCCGCCGGGCACCGGGCACCCGGGCGGCGAGCTGCTCGACCTGGTCGGGGTGGGCGAGGGCGTGCAGGGCGGCGGTGGGGCGGCCGTCGCTGAGCAGGAACGCCGGGTCGAGGCCGGACGGGAGCCCGGGCGAGCCCTCCCGGGCCAGCGCCTTGTTGAAGCCCGCGCCGTGCGGGAGCAGCACCTGGCGGCCGCGCAGGCCGTCCAGGGCGCCCTTGGGGCTGGCGGTGAGGATCAGGTCGTGCGCGGTGGCGAGGGCCTCGGTCCACGGGATGGTGCGGGCCCCGGCGGCGTCCACGGCCGCGAGCGCGTCGGCGGCGAAGTCGGAGCCGGGCACCAGGGTGAAGCGGCAGCGGACCCGGTCGTCACCCTCGAAGACGGGCAGCAGGTCGAGCAGCCGGTGCAGCGCGGCGGCCGAGCGCACGGCGAACAGCACCTCGGCGGGGGCGTCCGGCCCGCGCGCAGGCGTGGCTGGCTGGCTGGCTGGCTGGCTGGCTGGCTGGCTGGCTGGCTGGCTGGCTGGCTGGACCAAGGGTCCCGTAGCACACCTCAGCACCCCCCGTCGAGGGTGCGGCGGCACCGGCTCGGCGTGGTCGGGGTGGTCCTGCGGAGGCATAGGGGCGATGGTAACGGCCGGGGCGCGGAAACGGCGTGGATCAGCGAACTCCGCCCCACCGCTCTCCCCCTCGCCGGACGCCCCGTCAGCCGCATCCGAATCTACGTGATCGACTCCGGAGGCATCGCGGCAGGTCAGGCCCCGACGACGGTGCCCGCACCGGTCCCGGTCGCCCTGGCCACCACCCCCGTCCCGACTCCCGCCCCGGCCGCCACCCCCGCCAGCAGTCCGCTGACGGCGGGGGACCAGGGGCGGCCGGTCGGTCCGGTCAGTGACAGCGTCCGGTGGACGGCGGGCCGGATCGGGACCAGCACGCAGTCGGCCGGGAGCATGGTCAGCGCCAGCGCGGGCATCACCGAGACGCCGACGCCCGCGTGCACCATGCCGATCAGCGTGTTCAGGTCGCGGATGCGGTGCCGGGGCGTGAAGCGGGTGCCGGCCCGCCGGTATGCCTCACGGATCTGACGCTCGCAGCCGCCCTCCGAGAGCAGGAAGTCGTCGTCCTCCAACTCGGCCACGTGGATGGTCGGTTGACCGGCGAGCGGATGGTCGCGGCGGAGCAGTGCGTGCATCGAGTCGGCGCCGAGCGCGACCGCCCCGGGCGGCAGCGGACCGGCGTCCACCAGGACGGCGGCGTCCACCGTGCCCGCCTCCAGCCAGGCCGCCAGCTCCTCGTCCTCGCCCTCGAAGACCCGGACGGTCAGCTGCGGGTGGGCCGCCCGCCAGTCCTTCAGCAGCCCGGGCAGCAGTGCCTGGCAGACGGTGGTCGGCGCCGCCAGCCGCACGGTGCCGGTCAGGCCGCCCGAGTGCCGGGCGGCGATCGCGCGGACGGCGAGGGCCGAGGCGACGGCCGTCCGGGCGTGCGGGAGGACCTGCTCGCCGAGCGGGGTGGGGCGGCACGGACTGCCGCGCCGCAGCACGGGTGCGCCGAGGCTGCGCTCCAGTGCGGCGACGGCGTGCGAGACGGCGGACTGGCTGATGCCCAGCTCGTCGGCGGCCGCGCCGAAGCCGCCGGTGTCGGCGACCGCGACCAGCGCCCTGAGCTGGGCCAGGTTGACGTCCGAGGTCATGAGACTTCCTCATCGCGAGTGCACTGCCACTTGTTGGACTCATGCTGCGCCGCGGGGCGACCCTCTGTCCAGGAACCGCGACGGGAGCACAGGAGTACGGAGGTGGTCGGGGTGCGGCGCTGGTTGCCGGGCTTCGTGGCGCTGTCGGCGATCTGGGGCGCGAGCTTCGCCCTGATCAAGGTGGCGGTCGACGCGGGGACGCCGCCCGTGTGGGTGGCACTGTGGCGCTGCCTGCTCGGTGCCGTCACGCTCTGGGCGGTCCTGCTGCTGCGGGGCGAGCGGGCCCCGTGCGACCGGGCACTGTGGGGACATTCGGCGGTGGTCGCGGTGCTGCTCAACACCGTGCCGTTCACCCTGTTCTCCTTCGGCGAGACCAGGGTCAGCTCGGTGCTGGCCGGGGTGATGAACGCGACCACCCCGCTGTTCACCCTGCTGTTCGCGGTGCTGACCGTCCCCGAGGAGCGCCGTCCGGACGCCCGCCGGCTCTCCGGTCTCGCGCTCGGCTTCGTCGGCGTGCTCGTCGTGCTCGGGGTCTGGCGCGGCCTCGGCGCCGGGGCGACCACCGGCGCGCTGGCCTGCCTGGCCGCCACCTGCTGCTACGGCGCCGGCTTCGCCTACCTGCGCCGCTTCCTGTCCGGCCGCCCGGAGTCGGTGACCACCCTCTCGGCGCTCCAGATCGGCTGCGCCGCGGCCGAGCTGGCCCTGATCGCCCCGCTCGCCGCGGGCGCCCCGCACTGGCCCGGCCGGGCCGCGGCCGCCGCCCTGCTGGTGCTCGGCGCGCTCGGCACGGGCCTGGCCTACCTGCTCAACCTGGGCCTGGTCCGGGCGGCCGGCGCGACGGTCGCCTCCGCGGTCACCTATGTGACGCCGCTGTGGTCCACCGCGTTCGGCGCCGCCCTCCTCGCCGAGCCGGTCGGCTGGAACGCCCTGGCCGGCGGCGCGCTGGTGATCGCCGCCGTCGCGCTCACCAGGCCGCGCCGGGCCCCGGTGGCGGCCCCGGTCGAGGGACCGACGGAGGGGCCGACGGAGGGACCGACGCAGCCCCCGAAGGGCCGTCAGCCGGTCGGTTAGGGTGGACCGGGTGAGCGAGGGGAGCGGTGGCCAGGGGCCCAGCGACGGGCCCGGGGGCGGCGAGGGCGCCGTCGAGGGGAGCCGTCCGGGGGAACCGCAGCCGACGGCCGTCCGCGAGGCGCTGTGGGCGCACCCGCTGCGCTTCCCGTTCACCCGCTGGGTGCCGCGCTGCTGGGCGTACCTGCTGAGCGGCGCACTGCTCGGGCCGCTGCTGCTGGCAGTCCTCGCGGTGCTACTGGTGCTCGGTGCGGGCCTGTCGGTGGTCGGCGTCGGCCTGCCGGTGCTGCTCGCACTGGCGTTCGCGGGCATCCCGGCCGCCGCCGTCACCCGGTGGCGGCTGCGACTGGTCGAGCCGGTCCCGCTGCCCGACCCGCACCGCGGCCTGCCCGGGGCCGGCCGCCGCGCCCGGGTCCGCACCCGGCTGCGCGAGCGGGCCACCTGGCGCGAACTCGCCCACGCCGCACTCGCCGCCACGGTGCTGGCCGCCGCCTCACTCGGCTTCACCGCGCTGCTGGTGCTCTCCGGACTGTACGTGCTCTCCCCCCTGGTGGTCTGGGCGCTGGCGCCGGAGACCGTGATGCTGATCCCCGGGCACGCCGTCCCCGGGCCGCTCGCCGCCCTGCCGTTCAGCGCCGCCGGGCTGGCCGGCCTGCTGCTCTGCGCGTACGCCGGGGCGCTGCTGACCGCCGCCGAGGTCGCGCTGGCCCGCCTCCTGCTCGGCCCCCGGGACGACGACCTCGGGCGTCAGGTGCTCGAACTCACCCGCTCCCGGGCCAGGTTGGCCGACGCCTTCGAGGCCGAGCGGCGCCGGATCGAGCGCGACCTGCACGACGGGGCGCAGCAGCAGCTGGTCGTGCTCAGCATGACCCTCGGGCTCGCCGCGTACGAGCTGCGCGAGCAGGAGGGCCGGGCCGCCGAACTCGTCACCCGGGCGCGCGGCGAGGCCCGGGAGGCGCTGGAGCAGCTGCGCGCACTGGTGCGCGGCATCCACCCGCAGGTGCTCACCGACCACGGGCTCGCCGCCGCCGTCGCCGAGGTCGCGCTGCGGCACCCGATCCCGGTGGCCGCCGACATCGAACTCCCGGAGCGGCTGCACCCCGCCGTGGAGACCACCGCCTACTTCACCGTCACCGAGGCGCTCACCAACGCCGCCAAGCACAGCGGCGCCACCGCGATCACCGTCCACGGGCGGGTCGCGGGCGGCCGGCTGGTCGTCCAGGTGACCGACGACGGCCGCGGCGGGGCGGACCCGGCCGCCGGGGCCGGACTGGCGGGACTCGCCGACCGGGTGGCACTGCTGAGAGGACGGCTGATGGTGACGAGCCCGACGGGCGGCCCGACGACGCTGCGGCTGGAGGTCCCGTGCTCCGGGTCGTGATCGCCGAGGACGCGGTGCTGCTGCGCGCCGGACTGGTCGAACTCCTCGCCCTGGGCGGCCACCGGGTGACCGCCGCCGTCGGCGACGCCGAGGCGCTGGTCGCCGCCGTCGACGCCGACCGGCCGGACATCGTGGTCACCGACGTCCGGATGCCCCCCGACCACACCGACGAGGGCCTGCGCGCCGCCCTCGCCCTGCGCGAGCGCCACGCGGGCCTGCCCGTCCTGGTCCTGTCCCAGTACGTGGCCACCCCGTACGCGACCCGGCTGCTCGCCGCCGCCGGTGCCCAACCAGCCGGTCTGGGCTACCTGTTGAAGGACCGGGTCGGTGACGTCGCGGACTTCCTGGACGCGCTGCGGCGGGTCGCCGACGGGGAGACGGTGATCGACCCCGAGGTGGTCCGGGTACTGCTGCGCGCCCAGTCGGCCGACCGCCCGCTGGCCCGCCTCACCCCGCGCGAGCGCGAGGTGCTCGCGCTGATGGCCGAGGGCCTCAACAACCAGGCCGTGGCAGGCCGGTTGAGCATCACCGAGGCCTCGGTGGTGAAGCACTGCGGGAACATCTTCATGAAGCTGGACCTGGACCCGACCGAGGGCAACCGGCGGGTGCTCGCGGTGCTGGCACACCTGCGCGGGCAGTGACCGCAGGGCCGGGGCCCGCGGACGATCGACCCCCTTGTCACGGCGGTCGCGGTGCCGGAACGATGGCGTCATGGCAAGGACACGGGAACCGCAGAGCGCGCTCGTCAACCGACTGCTCAAGGGCGAGGCGACCAGGGACGACACCACGACCGCCCAGACCAACTTCCTGCTGTGGCTGCGACAGGAGTGGGCCGGGGACGGGGACTTGGCGCTGGCGGAGTGCCAGAGCGTGCTGACGGCGGCCGGGGGTGAGGAGTGGCGCGGAATGCCGGAGCGCGATCTGTCCGCCCACGTCTGGCTGTTCAGCTTCTCCTGCCCGAGCCGCGACGACCTGTCGGGGCAGGCGCGGAACTGGGTGGCGGCGGTGCGCGCCAACGGCGGGGCGGCCGCGATCGCCCGGCTGGTCAGGCACCTGCGGGGGCAGCCGGACTGACTCCGGCAACCGCGTCGGGCAGCGGCACGGCCGGGTCGAGCAACTCCGTGAGCCGGCGCGCCGAGGCCTCCCAGGTCCAGTGCTCCTCCACCCAGCGCCGCCCCGCCGCCCCCATCCGGGCCCGCTCGGCGGGCGGGGCCAGCAGGAGGCGGGTCAGGGCGGCGGCCACCTCGGCGGGGGCCCGGCCGTCGACGACCGTGCCGGTGACGCCGTCGAGAACGGTGTCCGGGGCGCCGCCGGAGCGGCCGGCCACCACCGGGAGGCCGGCCGCGGCCGCCTCCAGGAAGACGATGCCCAGGCCCTCGGCCTCCAGGCCCAGCCGACGGGTGCGGCACGGCATCGCGAAGACGTCCGCCCCGGCGTAGTGGACGGCCGTGGCGGAGTGGTCCAGGCCGCCGGTGAACACCACGCTGCCCGGCTCGGTCAGCCGGCGGGCCAGGCCCCGCAGCCGGTCCTCGTCCGGGCCCCGGCCGACCAGGACCAGGGTGGTCCCCGGCACGGCCCGGCGGACCGCGGGCAGCGCGCGGATCAGCACGTCCTGCCCCTTGCGCGGGACCAGCCGCGCCACGCAGAGCACCACCGGGGCGGCGAACGCGTCCGGGGCGGGGTCCTCGAAGGCCGGCCCGATGTCGGACGGTGACCGCCGGACGTCGGAGGCAGGCCGGACGTCGGAGGCCGGCCGGAAGACCGACGGGTCGACCCCCGGCACCAGGCGCACCAGCCGGGCGTCCGGCCCGAGCGCGGGGGCGATCCGGGCGCGGGTGTAGGCGCCGAGGTAGGTCACCACGTCCGTACCGCGGCCGATCCGGCGCAGCAGGCCGCGGGCGCCCGGGGTGCGGGCCCACCAGATCTCGTGGCCGTGCGTGGTGGCGACCGTCCGGCCGATGCCGGGCGCCAGCCGCCGCAGGCCGGGCGCCATCGCGGCGAGCGGAGCGGCGGCGCCGAACCAGACCCGGTCGCAGCCGTGCGCGCGGGCTATGTCGGCGGCCCGGCGGGTGACCCGCGGGGTCGGCAGCAAGGTGCGGGCGCGGTCGCGGATCACCGGGTACGGGAGAGCGGCGTCGTGGCGCTCCGCGCCCGGTTCGGCCGAGGTGTAGACCACGACGTCGTGGCCGGGGACGCGGTCGGCCAGGGCCCGGACGAAGGTCTCGATGCCGCCCTGGCGCGGCGGGAAGTCGTTGGTGACGACGAGGGTGGTGCCCATGGCAGGCCTTTCGGAGTGTTCGGAGCTTTCGGGGTGCATGGAGCGCTCGGAGCGTTCGCAGTGCTCGCAGTGCTCGCAGTGCTCGGAGCGTTCGAAGTCGAGGGCGAGAGGGAGAGCAGGACGAGGACGAGCGGCAGCGCGAGGTAGCCGAACCGCCCGGCGGGCGCCAGCAGGAAGGCCGCCGACAGCCCCAGGGCCAGCCGGTGCGCCGCCGCGGCCGCGGTGCGGGGCGGGCGGGCGACCAGCGAGGCGCCGACGGCGAGCCCGGCGAGCAGCAGCAGGCCGACGGCGGCGCACCAGCCGGGCGGGCCGAGGTCGGCGAGCAGCCGCCCGGGCAGCGGGCTGGCGGCCGGGGTCGGCAGCCGGCCGCGTCCGGTGGGGAAGGCGAACACCTGCTCCACCAGCGGACCGGGCGCGCGCAGCGCCACCGGCAGCACGGCCACCGCCGCCGCCCCCACCGCGACGGCCACCCCGCGCAGCGCCGCGCGACGTCCGGCCGTGACCGCCAGCAGGGCCGTCACCACGGCGAGCGCGGGCCAGGCCGTCCACTTCAGCGAGCAGGCGGCGGCCAGCGCCAACCCGGCCGCCACCGGCCGCCGTTCGGCGGCGCGGACCAGGGCGAGCCGGCAGAGGCCGATGAGCGGCAGGTCGACCCCGCTGACGCAGAGCGGCAGCGCGACCACCGGCGAGACGGTGAGCGCGGCGGCACCGAGCCGGCGCCCGGCCGGTACCGTCCGCAGCACGCAGAGCAGGAACACCGCCGCACACCACAGCCGGGCGTCGCCCAGCGGCGAGCCGCCCAGCAGCGCCCGGGGCAGGCCCAGCAGGGCCATCCCGGGGAGGTACGGGGTGTACTCCGTGACGGTCAGCGGGTCGGCCAGGTACGGCGTGCCGGTGCGCAGCAGCAGCTCCCCGGAGCGCTCGATCACTCCGACCTCGCTCTGCGCCCGTCCGTCCAGCAGCAGCACCAGCAGCGGCACCAGCACCGCCCCGACGGCCGCGACCGCCACCGACACCTCACTCCCGCGCCTCCGCACCAGCGCCACGGCCAGTGCCGCCGCCAGGTACCCGCAGGCCGCGACGGCCCCCCAACTCCGGTGCGGCCCGAGCCCGGACAGCACCGGAAACGCCCCCGCCCACCCGGCCGCGACCACCCACCCGCCGCACCACCACCACGCCCGTTTCGTCACCCCTTCATTGCATCGACGCAGCTCGGCGGGGTCATCACGGCCAAGTCGACTCCTGTGGTGGGGTTTCCCCCACCTCGGGCCGGAGGGCAGGGCAGCGGTGGTGCGGGGACGGCGCCGCCCGGCCGGCGGCGCGCGTGCGGCCGCCGGTGGTGTGGAGCCGCTTCCTCCTCCCGGCCCCGCGCTGACGTTCGGTGGCCGGTGGATTACTGATCGTCCCCGGCGCACCGCTATCCTCGCCCTGTGCGGAGGTCGTGGGGTGCGGCGGTGGAGCGGGCGCAGGACCGGCTGGCGGCGGGGCCGCGGCTGCGGGCGGTCGGGTCGGGGGAGGAACGCCGGTTCGCGCGCTGGGACTTGGCGTCCCTGGTGGAGGGCGAGCTGGGCGAGCCGGTGGACCCGGACGGGCTGTCGCCGCAGGCGGAGCGCGGGTGGCGGGAGCGGCTGGGGGAGAGCGGGCGGGAGTGGCCGGGCGGGGAGCTGTACCGGCGGCGCTACTGGATCCGGGACGACACGGGCACGGTGGTGGGCACCGTCGCGGTGGACAACTGGACCAAGGGCCCGAGCCAGCTCGCCGTCTCCTCCCTCTACGTGACGCCGGCCGCGCGCGGGCGGGGCCTGGCCGCCGCCGCGCTGGACGAGGTGTACGCGGCGGCCACCGCCGAGGGCCTGCCGGGGTTCCGGCTGGAGGCGCACTGGACCTGGCAGCCGGCGGTCCGCTACTACCTGCGCCGGGGCCTGTGGGTGGTGGGCTGGAAGCATTCGCTGTCCTTCGCCCGGATGCCCCAACTCCCCCTGCACCGGGTGCGGGAGGAGGACGGCCGGCTGCTCCTGCTGGTCGCCGACCGGCTGCGCGGCTGGGTGCCGATACTGGCCGCCGGGCAGGAGGGCCGCTGGTTGCGGCTGGACGAGACGGCGGACTACCGGGGCTGCGACGGCTGGGTGCACGAGTACGCCCGCTCCACGCTGGCCCTGTGCCTGGCGCTGGCCGGCCGTCCGCTGGTGCGCGGCCCGCAGTGGTGGGCGGAGGCGTGGCGCTGGTCGGACGCGGGGGAGCCGGAGGGCCTGGCGTACCGGATCGAGGAGTTCGAGCGGGCGGCCCGCACGGCGGGCCGGCAGCTGGTGAGCCCGTACCGCCCGGTGCCGCTGCCGGTGCCGGGGTCCGCGCGGTCGGAGTCCGGGCTGCCGGGGTCCGGGGCGTCGGAGCAGGCCGCGCCGGAGCCCGGGCGGTCGGAGCGGGCCCCGTCGGCGTCCCCGCAGCTGGCAGACTCGGGGGATGGCTGAGATCGAGATCGACGGCGCCCCCGCCGACCCGGCGCGGCTGGCCGCGCTGGGGCTGCTCAACTACGGGCACTTCACCACCCTGCGCGCCGAGGCGGGCCAGGTGCGCGGCCTGGCGCTGCACCTGGACCGGCTGGTCCGGGACTGCCGGGTGCTGTTCGGCGCCGAGCTGGACCGGGCGGCGGTGCGGGAGCGGATCGGCGCGGTGCTGCCCGCCGACGGCGTGCCGGTGATCGTCCGGGTCACCGTGTACGACCCGGCGCTCGGCCTGGAGCGCCCCGGGGCCCCGGCCGTACCCGCCGTGCTGGTGACCACCCGCCCGGCCGCGGCGGCCGGGCCCGCCCCGCTGCGGGTCCGCACCGCGGCGTACCGGCGGGAGCTGCCGGAGGTGAAGCACGTCGGCCTGTTCGGCCTGGTCCACCACCGCCGGCAGGCCCAACTGGCGGGCTTCGACGACGTGTTGCTGGTGGACGAGGACGGCCTGGTGGTCGAGGGCGCGACCTGGAACGTCGGATTCCTGGCCGAGGGGAAGCTGGTCTGGCCGCAGGGCCCGAGCCTGCCGGGCGTCACCGAGGCCCTGCTGTCGGGCGCGTACCGGGGCCCGCAGTCCCGCGAGCCGGTGCCCGCCGACGGGCTGGACCGCTTCACCGCCGCCTTCGCGGTGAACGCGGGCGTCGGGGTGCGTCCGCTGGCGGCCGTGGACGGCACCGCCTTCGACCCCGCCCACCCGGTGCTGGCCGAGCTGCGCGCCGTCTACCGGGGGGTTCCCGCCGAACCGGTGGGGGGATAACCCCACCTCCGGTCCGCCGGTGGCCCGCATGGTTCGCGGAGCGCGTCCTCCCTAGGTTGGAGAACGTTGACGACGAGCGCCGCGAGGACGCGGAACCGAAGGAAGGCCCACCCATGGCACGCCGCCAAGACCGCCGCAGGACCGACGAGTTCGGGACGGACCAGTACGGCACCGACGCCTACGGCCCCGACGGATACGGCGCCTCCCCGCACGCCCCGGCCCCGCACTCGGCCCCGCACGCGGCCCCCGCGATCGAGCTGCGCGGGGTGAGCCGCGGCTACGGGCGCGGCGAGGCGGCGGTGCAGGCGCTGCGCGGGATCGACCTGGCGCTGGCACGCGGCAGCTTCACCGCGGTGATGGGCCCGTCCGGCTCCGGCAAGTCCACCTTCCTCCAGTGCGCGGCGGGCCTGGACCGCCCGGACTCCGGGCAGGTCCGGCTCGGCGGCGAGGACATCACCGCGCTGAGCGAGAACCGGCTCACCGAGCTGCGCCGCAGCCGGATCGGCTTCGTCTTCCAGTCCTTCAACCTGCTGCCCTCGCTGACCGTCGAGCAGAACGTGCTGCTTCCGCTGCGTCTCGCCGGGGAGCGCCAGGACCGTGGTCGGGCACGGGAGTTGCTGGGCCGGGTGGGTCTCGGTGAGCACGGCAGGCGCCGGCCCGGCCAGCTGTCCGGCGGCCAGCAGCAGCGGGTGGCGATCGCCCGCGCGCTGATCACCCGCCCCGATGTGGTGTTCGCCGACGAGCCGACCGGCGCGCTGGACACCCGGACCGCGCACGAGGTGCTCGCCCTGCTGCGCCAGGCCGTGGACTCGCTCGGCGCGACCGTGGTGATGGTGACCCACGACCCGGTGGCCGCCTCCTTCGCCGACCGGGTGCTGTTCCTGGCCGGCGGCGCGATCGTGGACGACCTGCCGCACCCGAGCCCGCAGACCGTAGCGGACCGGATGGTCGCGCTGACCGCCCACCCGGTGGGGGCGGCGGCATGACGAACGGACTCGCGCGCTCCTCGGTGCGCTTCCGGCCCGCGTCCTTCGTGGGCACCCTGGTCGCCCTGGTGCTGGGCGCCGCGGTGGTGGTGGCCTGTGGCGTGCTGCTGCAGACCGGCCTGACCGCGAGCCTGAAGCCCGCCCGGTACGCGCACACCCCGGTGGTGGTCGCGGCCGATCAGGCGGTGAAGGTCCAGAAGAAGATCGCCGACGACGTCGAGACCGTCGAGCAGGACACCCCGGAGCGGGCCCGGACGGACGCCGCGCTGGTCGGCCGGCTGGCCGCGCTGCCCGGGGTCGCGGCCGCCCGCCCGGACACCGCCTTCCCGCTGCCCGCCACCGGCCGGGCGCCGGCCCTGACCGGCCGGGGCTTCGCGGCGCTCGGCATCGCCGGCCCCGGCGACACGCTGGTGGAGGGCCGCGCGCCCGGCGCGAACGAAGTCGTGCTGGACGCCGAGACGGCGCGTGCTGCCCACCTCGCGCCCGGCGCGAGCCTCGCACTCACCGCGCCCGGCGGCACCGCGAACTACCGGGTCTCCGGCCTGGCCGCCGCCCAGCAGGCGGGCCCCACCGCCTGGTTCGCCGACGCCACCGCCGACCGCCTCTCCGGCCACCCCGGCCGCGTCGACGCCATCGCCGTCCAGCCCCGCGAGGGCGTGACCGCCGCCGCGCTCGCCGCGCAGGTCCGCCAGGCGGTCGGCGGCGACGCCCGGACCTTCACCGGGGACGGCCGCGGCACCGTCGAGCACCCCGCCCTCGGCGGCGCCCGCACCATGCTGATGGCCCTCGGCGGCACCTTCGGCGGCTACGCCACCATGACCGCGGTCTTCGTGGTGATGAGCACCGTCGCGCTCGCCACCGGCCAGCGCGCCCGCGAGTTCGCCCTGCTGCGCGCCATCGGCGCCACCCCGCGCCAGATCCGCCGCACCATCGCCACCGAGGCGATGCTGGTCGCGCCGCTCGCCGCGGCGCTCGGCATCCTGCCCGGAATCGCCCTCGCCCGCTGGTGGTTCGGCCAGCTGGTCGAGCGCGGCGCCGTCCCCGCGGGCATCCGCCCGGACGTCGGCCCGCTGCCGATGCTCGCCGCCGTCCTCGCCTGCACCCTCGCCGCGCTGACCGCCGGCTTCCTGGCCGCCCGCAGGCCGTCCCGGATGCGGGCCGCCCAGGCGCTCGGCGAGGCCTCCGCCGAACCGCCCCGCCCCGGAAAGGTGCGCACCGTCCTCGGACTGGTCTTCGCCGCCGGCGGCACGGCCGCAGCCGCCGTCGCCAACTCCCTCGACGGCGACAAGGCCGCCCAGACCGCGCTCGGCGTGGTGATGTGCTTCATGACGGCCGTCGCCCTGCTCGGCCCCTGGCTGGCCCGGGCCGCCGCCGTGGTCCTCGGGGCCCCGCTGCGGGCCGGCGGCGCGCCCGGCTCGCTGGCCGCCGACAACACCCGCGCCAACGCCCGCCGGCTGGCCTCCGCGATCACCCCGATCGTCCTGGTCACCGCCTTCTGCGGCACCCTGCTGGTCCTGCAGAGCACCGTGCGCCACACCACCGGCGAGAACGTCCGGGCCGGCGTCACCGCCGACCACGTGATCGGCGCCACCGGCCCCGGCCTGCCCGCCGGAACGGCCGAGCGGGCGGCCCGGGTGCCCGGCGTGGACGCCGTCGTCGGCCTGCTGCGCACCGGAGTCGTCTACGAGAACGCCGGCCAGCTGGGCACCGCCCCCGCGCTCGGCGTCGACGGCGACCCGGCCCGGCTGCCGAAGGTGCTCGACCTGGGCGTGCGCAGCGGCACGCTCGCCGACCTCGGCCGCGCCCCCGACACCATCGCGCTGAGCGCCACCCTGGCCGACGCGTTCGGCGCCAAGGTCGGCGACCGGGTCCCGCTCTGGCTCGGCGACGGCACCGCCGCCCGGCCCGCCGTGGTCGCGGTGTACGACCGCGGACTCGGCGTCGGCCAGGCGCTGCTGCCCCGGGACGCGGTGGCCGCGCACGTCACCGCCGGGTACGACAGCCAGGTGCTGGTCGCCGACGCGCCGGGCGCCGACCCCGCGGCGGTGGCCGCCGGGCTGGGCGGACTGGCCGGGGCCGCCGTGACCGACCGGGCCGGGTTCGCCGCCCAGTCCGACAAGGACCTGGAGCTCAGCGGCTGGGCCAACACCGTGATGGCCGCCGTGCTCGGCGGGTTCGCCGCCGTCAGCGCGGCCAACACCCTGGTGATGACGGTGCTGGACCGGCGCCGCGAGGTCGCGCTGCTGCGACTGGCCGGCACCACCCGGCGCCAGGTGCGCGGCATGATGCGCTGGGAGGCGCTGCTGGTGGCCTCGACCGGACTGGCGGTCGGCACCGCCATCGCCGCGGTCACCCTGGTGCCGGTCGCCCGGGGCGTGGCCGGCTCCGCCCCGTACGTGCCGCCGATGCTCGCCCTGCCGCTGGCCGCCGGAGCCGTGCTGCTCTGCCTCGCCGCGACCGGGGTGCCGGTCCGGGCGCTGCTGCGGACCCGGCCGGCGGCCCTGGGCGCGGCGCGGCAGTAGCGGGCCGAGCGGGGGTGCTCGTGAGCACGGCGCGGACCCCAGGGGCGCGCCGAGCCGTCTGCTTCACCCGGACGGTGGAGTGCCGGAGGGCGTGCGCTGCGCCCTCCGGCACTCCTGCCCTAGCGTCGCCGGAAGAGGATCCCGCCGACGCCCGGAGCCGCCGCATGACCACCCCCGCCGAACGCCGCCGGCACGGCCGGGCCGCCCGGGAGCGGGTCTCCCGCTCCGCCCACGGCCGGTGGATCCCCTCCGCCGACCGGCCCGACCCGCTCGACGTGCTGGAGCGGCAGTGCGAGGGCCGGGTCGCCTCGCTGCTGCCGATCCGCCGCGGGCGGATGGCGGACAGCCCGTTCGCCTACCTGCGCGGCGCCGCCGCCGTCATGGCGGCCGACCTCGGTGCCCTTCCCGACACCGGCCTCACCGTCCAACTCTGCGGCGACGCCCACCTGTTGAACTTCGGCCTGTACGCCTCGCCGGAACGCGCACTGCTCTTCGACGTCAACGACTTCGACGAGACGTACCCCGGCCCCTTCGAATGGGACGTCAAGCGGCTCGCCGCCAGCGTCGCCGTCGCCGCCCGGGACAACGGCCAGGACGAGGAACGCGCGCGCCGTGCCGCCCGGGCCGCCGTCGAAGGGTACGCGAGCGCCATGCGACGGCTGGCGGGCCAGGGTGAACTCGACGTCTGGTACGCCCGGGTGGACACCGCGCAGCTGCTGCCGCTGCTGACCAAGCCCCGGCAGCGCCGGCGCGTCGAGGCCGAGCTCGCGCGCGCCCGGCGCCGCACCAGCCTGCAGGCCATGGGCAAGCTCACCGAGGAACGGGACGGGCAGCGCCGGATCATCAGTTCGCCGCCGCTGATCGAGCCGCTGAAGAAGGACGAACTGCGCAGCGTCGGCAAGGTGTTCAGCGACTACCGGGCCACCCTCGCGGAGGACCGCCGGGTGCTGCTGGACCGCTTCCGGCTCGTCGACGCGGCGACCAAGGTGGTCGGCGTCGGCAGCGTCGGCACCCGCTGCTTCATCGTGCTGCTGGAGGGCGGGAACGGCCGCGACCCGCTGTTCCTCCAGATCAAGGAGGCCGGCCGGTCGGTCCTGGAGGACCACCTGCCGCCGTCGCGGGTGGATGCCGAGGTCGCCGCCCACCACGGCGGCCGCCGGGTGGTCACCGGCCAGCACCTGATGCAGGCCGCCAGCGACATCTTCCTCGGCTGGACCACCGGCCCGGCCGGACGCCACTTCTACGGCCGCCAACTGCGCGACATGAAGGGCTCGGTCGAGATCGCCGACCTGAAGCCCCCCGGCCTGCGCGCCTACGCCGACCTCTGCGGCCGCACCCTCGCCCGCGCCCACGCCCGCACCGGCGACCGCCTCGCCATCGCCGGCTACCTCGGCAGCGCCGACACCTTCGCCGAGGCCATCGCCGAGTTCGCCGTCCGCTACGCGGAACAGACGGTGGCCGACCACGGCCGGCTGGTGGCGGCGATCGCGGCCGGCCGACTGGCGGCGACGCCGGGCGTGTGAACTGGGGTCGTGGGGTGCGGTGTTCGCGCCGCGATCGGCCGGACGACCCGACGCGGTGGCCGCCGCGTCGGGTGAGACCGGTGCGGACGCGGTGGGGCGCCACCCGCGCGGGTGCTCCGCAGGCCGTGCGGCGGTCCCGGAGACCGGCGCCGTGATCCGCCGCTCGCGGTCAGCCGACCCGCGGCCGCACCGCCGCGACCGCCAGGGCGGCGGCGAGCAGCAGGCCGCCCGCGTAGAACGGGCCGAGGGCGCCGGCCGCCGTGCCGAGGGCGGCGGCGGCGAGCAGCGGGCCGGTGGTGGCGCCGAGGTTGAGGGCGGCGGTGGCATAGGCGCCGGCCAGGGCGGGGGCGCCGGCCGCCTCGTACAGCACCCGGGTGATCAGCGTGCCGCCGACCGCGAACGACAGCGCGCCCAGCAGGAACACCAGCGGGAACAGCGCGCCCGGACGGCCCGCCAGGACGGCGAGCGCGGGCCAGCCCACCAGCAGCAGCGGGCCGCCGACGGCGAGGACCAGACCGGGGCGCCGGTCCGCGAGCCGTCCGGCGACGGTGACCCCGGCGAACGACCCGGCCCCGAACAGCACCAGCGCGACCGGCACCCACAGCTCGCCCAGCCCGGCACGGCCGGTCACCACGGGGGAGAGGAAGGTGAAGCCGCCGAAGGTCGCCGCGTTGACCAGCGCGGCGAGCAGCATCGCGCGGAGCAACCGGGGGCGGCCCAACTCCGCGAGCTCCGAGCGCAGGGCCGGAGCCAGGGCGTCGCACCGCTCGTCCGAAGTAACCAGGGGCGGAAGGTACTTGGCGATCCCTGCGGCGGCCGGCAGGCAGAGCAGGGCGACGGCCCAGAACGCGGCGCGCCACCCGAACAGCGCGCCCAGCACCGCCCCGCCCGGGACGCCGGCCACCGTGGCCACCGTCGTCCCCGACAGCAGCACGGCGAGCGCCCGCCCCTTGCGGTCCGCGGGGACCAGGGCGGCGGCGGTGCTCAGGGCCACCGCCAGGAACCCGGCATTGGCGAGCGCGGCCACCACCCGGGTGGCGAGCAGCACCGGGAAGCTCGCGGTGAGCGCCCCGACGGCGTGCGCCGCCGCGAACGCCAGCACGAACCCGAGCAGGCTGCCGCGCCCCGGCCGGTTGCGGGCGAGGGCCGCCATCAGCGGCGCGCCGACGGCCATCCCGACCGCGAAGGCCGAGGTCAGCCCGCCGGCCGTGCCGACGGTGACACCGAGGTCGGCGGCGAGGCCGGGCAGCAGCCCGGCGAGCATGAACTCCGAGGTGCCCATGGCGAACACGGCCAGGGCGAGCAGGTAGAGGGGGAGAGGCATCGAGAGGCTCCGAAGCGGGGCGGGGGGAACGAGAAGGACGGACGTCTCGTCACCGCACGTTCAGCCGCCGGGCGGCGCAGGTGCGGCGCTCGCTCGGACCTCGGTGGTGCAAGGGTTCCCGGGGTTCAGGGGGCTGACGGTGCGTGACCGAAAGCCCCCACCCTGGATGCCTCAGGGCTCGACATGCCCGCAGGCTACCCGACCGTCCGCCGTCGAAGCACCCGGTTTTCCGGTTGCCCCGGCGGGGGCGGATGACCTTGGGTGGAGCGCATGAACGAACTGCGCACCGAACGCCTGCTGATCCGCCGCTGGCGGGAGTCCGATCTCGCCCCGTGGGCCGCGATGAACGCCGACCCGGAGATCCGCGAGCACCTCGGCGGCCCCCTCACCCGTGAGCAGAGCGATGCCTCGGTGGCGCGCTTCGAGGCGGCGATCGACCGGCGCGGGTACGGCTGGCTGGCCGTCGAGGTGCGGGAGAACGGCGAGTTCGCCGGCTTCGTGGGCCTGGACGACATCGAGGAGAAGGATCCGGTCGACGGCGTCGAGACCGGCTGGCGCCTGGCCCGCTCCGCCTGGGGCCACGGATACGCCACCGAAGCGGCCCGCGCCGTCCTCGGTCACGGCTTCGACACCCTGGGCCTGCCCGAGGTCCTCGCCATCACCACCGTCGGCAACCTGCGCTCCCAGGCGGTGATGCGCCGCCTCGGGATGACCCACGACCCCGCCGAGGACTTCGACGACCCCACCGTCCCGGAGGGCCCGCTGAGCCGCAACGTGGTCTTCCGGCTGCGACGGGAGGATCACCTCTTCTAGGGTGTCCCGCAAGGGGGTTCGATGAATCGTGTGAGAATCGGCGGGGTCCTGGCCGCCGGCGCGCTGCTGCCGTTGGCCGTGTGCGCAGTGGGGCGGCTGGAGTCCCGCAGCGGCGGGCGGGCCGTGGTGGCCGACACCCTGAACCGGCCGGTGCTGCTGGTCGGCACCGCCGCCGTCCTGCTGCTGGCCGCGCGTCTGGTCCGCGGCCGCCGGGACACGCTCGGCGGGGTGGCGACGGCGGTCGGGGTGCTCGGGCTGCTGTTCGCGGCGGGTGCGTTCTTCCTCGCCTCGTTCCGGGAGCCCGTCCGCTGGGACGCCCGCACGAGCTCCCCCGACCGGGCGGATCACGTCCTGACCGTGGTCAACCGGGGCGACTCGGAGCAGGAGAGCAACACCTTCGACATCGGCCTGGAGACCGGCACCGGCCTCTCGGCCCGGCGCTGGCACGTCCTCACCGTCCAGCAGGAGTTCCCGGGGCAGGGCGAGTTCGTCTCGGCGCAGTGGTCCGACGCCGGCCGGGTCCGCGTCACCACCGACGCCGGCCACCGCGTCTTCGCCGTCGACCCGGGTTCCGGCGAACCGACGCTGATCGAGAGCGTCGGCGAGCTGAAGTCCGTCGTCCAGGGGGCCTGAGCATGAACGATGCCACGGACGACGGGACGTTCGCCGCCGAGGCCGCGGCGGCGTGGGCGGTGCTGCTGGGCTGGTGTCGGGGACCCGAGCCCGCCGAGGAGACCGAGCGGGCGCTGCGACGCCTGATCGAGGCGGCCGCCGACGAGCCGGTGCTGCGGGTGCTGTGCCCATGGCTGTCCATGACCGGCCTGAACGTGTCCACCTCGACGGACTTCCGGGTCTGGGGCATCGAGGGGTTCCCCTCCGTCGTGGCCTGGAAGGGTGAGTTCACGGTCGTGGAGGGGCTGGGGCGGGAGAACCGCGTGCTGCTGGAAACGGCGGACGTGGCGGAGGCCGTGGCCTTGCTGGCCGGCCGGGTGCGGGAGCGCCGGGCCTGAACCGCGGGACCGGCCGCGGGGACGCGCGGCCTGGGGCCGGGCGGTCAGGGCCGGCGGGTCCAGCGCCAGTGGTTGGTGAGGCCGAGGCCGGCGCCCAGGAGGGTGGCGGCGGCGATGACGAGGGGCAGCGAGCGGGTGGCGACGGCGACGACGAGTGTCAGGGCGCCGAGGGGCAGGAGCCAGCGGAACCACGGGGCCCGGGGGCGGCGGAGGGCGTCGAGGAGGGCCGCGGCCGGGAGGGTGAGGAGCATGAGGAAGGAGAGGACGGGCATGCCCTGCGGTGTCGCGTTCAGTGCCAGCTGCATGGTGGTCCGACCCCTCCCGTCGCCGTGGTCCGGCCGGTCGGGCCGGACCACGGCGTCAGCTTCTCACGGCACCAGGATGCGCAGGGCGTCCTTCGCCACCGTGACGTCCACCGGGAGCCGGTTGATGAACTCCCCGTCGGCGTAGGCGGTGATGCCGGGGGACTCGATCCGCAGGGACTCGGTGCGGAGGGTGGTGACCTCCGGGTAGCTGGTGTGGGTGCCCTTGAAGACGGTCGGGAAGAACCGGGCGATGCGCAGGCGGGGCATGGCGTCGACGAGGGTGACGTCGAGCAGGCCGTCGTCGGGCAGGGCGCCGGGGCACATCAGCATGCCGCCGCCGTAGCTGCGGGTGTTCCCGACGGCGGCCAGGGTGAGGTCGCGTTCGATGACGGTGCCGTCGGCGAGGGTGATGCGGAACGGCAGTGCCCGCAGGTTGGCGAACTCGGCGAGGATGGCCAGGTTGTAGCGCATCCGGCCGCGCGGCCAGCGCAGCCGGTTGGCGCGGTCGCTGACCAGGGAGTCGAAGCCGGTGGCGAGGACGGAGCCGTACCAGCGGACGGCGCCGTCGGGGCCGGTGATCCGGCCGAGGTCGATGCCGCGGGTGCGTCCGGCGGCGATGACGTCGGCGGCGGCTTCGGGGGCGCCGAGCGGCAGGCCGTACTCGCGGGCGTGGTCGTTGCCGGTGCCGGCGGGTATCACGCCGAGCGGGACGGGGGTCCCGGCCAGGGCCTGGAGGGCGAGGTTGATCATGCCGTCGCCGCCGACGACGGCCACCGCGTCCACCCCGCCGGCCACCGCCTCGCGGGCGAGGCGTACGGCGTCCTCGGGGGAGTCCCCGGCCTGCGGTTCGACCTGGATGCCGAGGGCCCGCAGCCGGGCGGTGGCCCGGTGGGCGGCGGGTTCGGCGTGGCCGACACCCGCCGCCGGGTTGGTGAGAACGGCGACCCTGCGGACGGTTCTCACCTCGTTCACCTTCGTGCTCCCCGGAGGCGAGGGCCCTGAGGTCGGGCAGGAGGCGGTCCCCCTGCCTGGGACGCGGTCTCCAGGGGGCTTCGGCTCAGAGTGGTGAAGCGGCGGGGCGACCGGTGTAGGTCCGGACGGAGGCCGTTGTCATTGGCCTTCGGTAGTTTGGTCGTGTGCACCTGAGGTACTCCTATCGCCTCTATCCGACAGTTGGTCAGCGCGCTGCGCTGACCCGAACTTTTGGGTGTGCGCGAGTGGTTCACAACGACGCTCTCGCAGTGCGGAAGGCGGCTCGCAAGGCTGGTCTTCCGTATCCCAGGGCCACTGAGGTGCAGAAGCACGTCATCACGGCGGCGAAGAAGACGGCTGAGCGCGGGTGGCTTGCCTCGGTCGCTGTGGACCCGCTGATCCAGTCGCTGCGGGATCTGGATACCGCTTACCGGAACTTCTTCGACTCTGTCTCCGGCAAGCGTGCCGGTCGCCCGGTGGGCCTTCCCCGGTTCAAGTCCCGCAAGGACGGCCGGCAGTCGTTGCGGTTCACTCGCAACGGGTTCCGGATCCAGGGGAACGGGAAGTTGAACTTGGCGAAGATCGGCGACGTACGGGTGAAGTGGTCTCGGGACCTTCCGGCGGATCCCTCGTCGGTGACGATCGTGCTCGATGCGGCCGGCCGGTACCACGCCTCGTTCGTGGTGGACGTGGAACCCGATCCTCTGCCCGAGGCGGGCGCTGAGGTCGGCATCGACCTCGGTCTGGTCACCTACGCCGTCCTGTCCGACGGCAGCGTGATCGACAACCCGCGTTTCCTGCGCAAGGCGGAGAGGAGGCTCAAGGCCGCGCAGCGGGAAGCGTCCCGCAAGGCCAAGGGGTCGAAGAACCGGGCCAAGGCCCGCCGGAAGGTCGCCAAGGCGCACGCCAAGGTGGCCGACACCCGCAGGGACTGGGCGCACAAGCAGACCACCAGGATCGTCCGCGAGAACCAAGCGGTGTACCTGGAGGACCTGAACGTTCGCGGCCTGGCGCGGGGTCGTCTGGCCAAGTCCGTCCACGATGCAGGATGGGCCGCCTTCCGGCGCCTGCTGGAAGAGAAGGCAGTCCGGTACGGGCGCACCGTCGGCATCGTGCACCGGGCGTTCCCCTCGTCCCAGGTCTGCTCGGAATGCGGGTACCGGGACGGACCCAAACCCCTCGCGGTGCGCGAGTGGACCTGTGGCGCGTGCGGTGTCCTGCATGACCGTGACCTCAACGCTGCTCGCAACATTCTGGCCGCCGGGCAGGCGGACAGGTTAAACGCCCCTGGAGGGCCGGTCAGTCCCGGCGTGGCGATCCCACGCCGGGCACGGCCCGATGAACGGGGAACCCGCCTCGGCGGCCGGCGGTCCACGGAAATCCGTGCCGCAGGCGCGCGAGGAATCCCTGCCCCTGAGGGCAGGGAGGATGTCAAGGGATCAACTTGCCGGGGTTGAGGATGCCCGCCGGGTCGAGCTCGGCCTTGACGGCGCGCAGGATGCGCACGCCGAGGTCGCCGATCTCCTCGGTCATCCAGGGCCGGTGGTCGGCGCCGACGGCGTGGTGGTGGCTGATGGTGCCGCCGGCGCCGAGGATGGCGTCCCCGGCGGCGCGCTTGGCGGTGCCCCAGCGGGCGAGCGGCTCGTCGCCGAGCGCGGCGACGACGGTGAAGTAGAGCGAGGCGCCGGTCGGGTAGACGTGCGAGATGTGGCAGAGCACGAGGGAGCCGGGCAGGGCGCCGGTGAGCGCCTCGGTGACGGCGGTGCGCAGGGCCGGCAGCCGGCTCCAGCTGGTCGCGGTCTCCAGGGTCTCGCACAGCGCGCCCGCGCTGAGCAGCGAGTCGCGCAGGTAGGGGGCGTTGAACCGGCCGTGCTCCCAGGCCCGGGCGGGGGCCTCGCCGAGCGAGGTGGCGCCGGCGGCGAGCAGGGTGTCGCGGGTGAGCTGCTGCCGGGCGGCGACCTGGGCGGCGCTGCCCTCGAAGACGGTGACGGCCAGGCAGCCGGTGACCGCCGGGGCGCCGCCGATCTGCTCGGTCATGGCCAGGTTGATCATGGTCTCGGCCTCGTCGGAGAGCCGGATCACGGTCGGGCCGGTGCCCTGCTGCTCGACGGCGCGCAGCGCGGCGGTGCCGGTGGCGAAGTCGGGGAAGCTCCACGCCTCGTACGCCTTGACGGCGGGCAGCGGGTGGACGCGCAGCCGCACGGCGGTGATCACGCCGAGGGTGCCTTCGGAGCCGAGGAAGAGCTGGCGCAGGTCGGGTCCGGCGGCGGAGGCGGGGGCGCGGCCGAGGTCGAGGATCCCGGCGGGGGTGACGACGCGCAGTCCGCGCACCATCTCGTCGAAGCGCCCGTACCCGGCGGAGTCCTGGCCGGAGGAGCGGGTGGCCGCGAAGCCGCCGATGGTGGCGTAGCGGAAGCTCTGCGGGTAGTGGCCGAGTTCCCAGCCGCGTTCGGCGAGCAGGGCTTCGGCGGCCGGGCCGGTGAGGCCCGCGCCGAGGACGGCTTCGCCGGAGGTCTCGTCGAGGTCGAGCAGCTGGTCGAGGCGGCGCAGGTCGAGGGAGACGACGACGTCGAAGGCTCCGCGCTCGGGGTCGAGGCCGCCGACCACGCTGGTGCCGCCGCCGAAGGGGACGACGGCGATGCGGCGTTCGGCGCACACCGCGAGGACGGCGGCGACCTCCTGCTCGCTGCCGGGCAGCACGACGGCGTCGGGGGCGTCCTGCGCCTCGCGGCTGCGGCGGCGCAGCAGGTCGGGGGTGGACTTGCCGCCGGCGCGCGGCAGCCGGTCGGCGTCGGCGGCGCTGACGTGCGCCTCGCCGACGGTGGCGGCCAGCGCCTTGAGGTCCTCGGCGGAGATCCGGGACGGGTGCAGCACGACCTCGTCGGCGCTCGGGCCGGGGGCGGCGTCGCCGGTGACGCCGAGGGCGGCGGCGAGCAGTCCCTTGATGTCGGCGGACAGTTCCTTCGCCAGGGCCGGGTCGCCCCAGGCGTCCCACTTCATCGGGGGGAGCGGAAGTGCGGCGCCGGCCGGTCCCGCTTGCGTCTCAGGTGCCATGCGTTACAGTTTCACACATCATGTCAAGTAGTAACGCCGAGCCCGAGACGCCGTCCCCGACCCCCGGGGAGCGCAGCACCGACGACGCGATCCTGGACGCCGCCGCCGACCTGATCGTCCACCTCGGCGTGCGCCGGACCCAGTTGTCCGAGATCGCCCGCCGCGCCGGGGTCAGCCGCCCCACCGTCTACCGCCGCTGGTCGGACGTCCGGGCGGTGATCGGCGCGCTGCTCACCCGGGAGATCCTGACCACGCTGGACGGCGCCGGGCTGGACGTCCACGACCGGGAGACCCTCGTCGAGCGGGTCGTGGAGATCGCCGTCCGGCTGCGCGACCACCCGGTGCTCGGCGCGCTGCTGCACTCCGACGACTCCGACCTGCTGCTCCAGTACGTCGTCGAGCGGCTCGGCACCAGCCAGCGCGGCCTGCTGGAGGCGCTGCGCGCCGGCATCGAGCAGGGGCAGGCGCACGGCTCGATCCGGGCCGGCGAGCCGCTCGAACTGGCCGCCATGGTCCTGCTGATCGCCCAGTCCACAGTCCAGTCGCACCGCATGGTCGCCTCCCTGCTGCCCGAGGCGGCCTGGCGGCGCGAACTGGCCAGAGCGCTGAACGGATACCTCGCGCCATGACCTCCACCGCAGGCCCGCACCAGGGATCGAACCACGGCCCGAACCACGGCCCGAACCAGGGCCCGTACGCGAGCCCGTACGCCGGCACCGGCCGGCTCGACGCCGCCCGCCGCACGCTGGAACTCGAAGCGCTCGGCGACGACCCCCGGATCGACCTCCTGGTCATCGGCGGCGGCGTCACCGGTGCCGGAGTGGCCCTGGACGCGGCCGCGCGCGGCCTGCGCACGGTGCTGGTCGAGTCCCGCGACCTCGCCTTCGGGACGAGCCGCTGGAGCTCCAAGCTGGTGCACGGCGGCCTGCGCTACCTCGCCTCCGGGCGGATCAAGGTGGCCCGGGAGAGCGCCGTCGAGCGCGGCGTGCTGATGACCCGCACCGCCCCGCACCTGATCCGGGCGCTGCCCCAACTGGTGCCGCTGCTCCCGGACCTGCTGCGCCCGGGCCAGGCCGCGCTGATCCGCACGGGCTTCCACGCCGGGGACGCGCTGCGCCTGACGGCCGGCACCCCGGGCGCGCTGCTGCCCCGGATGCGCCGGGTCGACGCCGACCGGACCCGCCGGCTGGTGCCGGGCGTGCGGACGGACGGGCTGCGCGGTTCGCTGGTCGCCCACGACGGCCAACTCGTCGACGACGCCCGGCTGGTGGTCGCGCTGGCCCGGACCGCCGCGCAGTACGGGGCGAGCGTGCTGACCAGGGTGCGCGCCGAGCAGGTCACCGGCACCTCGGCCCGGCTGGTCGACACCCTGACCGGGCAGGAGCTGGCCGTCCGGGCCGGCGCGGTGGTCAACGCCACCGGCGTCTGGGCGGGCGAGGTGGACACCTCGATCAGGCTCCGGCCCAGCCGGGGCACCCACCTGCTGGTGGACGCGGCGGCGCTCGGCAACCCGACCGCCGCCCTCACCGTGCCGGTGCCCGGCTCCACCAGCCGGTTCGTCTTCGCCCTGCCGCAGCAGCTCGGCCGGGTCGCGATCGGCCTGACCGACGAGGACGCCCCGGGCCCGATCCCGGACGAGCCGCAGCCCACCGAGGCCGAGCGCACCTTCCTCCTCGACACCGTCAACGCCGCCCTCGCCACCGCCCTGACCACGGCGGACGTGCGCGGCGCGTACGCCGGGCTGCGCCCGCTGATCGACACCGGGGACGGCAGCACCGCCGACATCTCCCGCGAGCACGCCGTGCTGGAGAGCCCGTCCGGGGTGATCACCGTGGTCGGCGGCAAGCTCACCACCTACCGCAGGATGGCCGAGGACGCGGTGGACACCGCCGTCCGGCTGCGCGGCCTGCCCGCCCGCGCCTGCTGGACGGTCCGGCTGCCGCTGATCGGTGCCCCCGGACACCGGGACAGCCGCCCGCTGCCGGCCGGGGAGGGGACGGCCGATCGGGCGGTCGGCGGGGAGGTGCCCGCCTCGCTGCTCGCCCGCCACGGCGGCGCGGCCCACGAGGTGTTGGCGGCGGGGGAGTTGACGCCGATCGCGGAGGGCCTGGACGTGACCCGCGCCGAGATCGCCTACGCCGTCAGCCACGAGGGCGCGCTGGACGCGGCCGACGTGCTCGACCGCCGCACCAGGATCGGGCTGGTCGCGGACGACGCGGAGCGGGCCCGGAAGGCGGTCGAGGAGATCGTGGCCGAGAGCCTCGGGGAGGTCCGGGAGGGCTGACGCGCCGGGCGGGCCGGCCCGTCAGGGGGCCCCGACCCGTCAGGCCGCGGCCCGGGGGAAGGGGGCGAGGTCCGGCTCCACCCAGGCGGTCCGGGCCTGCTCGCTCGCGAGCGTCTGCGGACGGTAGTGGCGGCTGAGCAGGTCCTTGTCGAGCAGGTCCGGGTGCCGGGCGGCGAACCGCTCGAAGTCCGTGTCCGTCGCGTCGTCGTGGGCGTGGAGGGCCACCAGCTCGACCCAGGCCCGGGTCATGGTGACGTGGAACTTCTGCGGCGCGCCGGCCTTGGTGGCGGTGCGCAGGATGCCCTCGCCGATCAGGTCGAGCGCGGCGGTGGCGCCGTGGCGGCGCACGGCGAGCCAGGTGAGCCGGACGTGCTGGCGGTGGCCGAAGCGCTCGGCGTCGGCCATCACCTCGCGCAGCAGTTCGTCGAAGGTGTCGGGGGTCGCGAGGGTGGTCATGCGCAGGCCTTCGTCGTGGGGGTCGGTTCGATGGAGTCCGACCCGCGATCGTACGGTTTCCTGCTATTTGCGGGCAAACCACCCGAACGGGGTGTTTCAGCGCGCGGTGCGCTCGGGCATCGGGTGCTCGGCGCCGGACAGCTCCAGGACGCAGGCGAGCGGGTGCTCGGCCCGCCCGGTGCGGTCCAGTCGGACCGCGAGCGGCTTCGGCGGCTCCTCGGCGACCTGCGCGGCGAGGGTCAGCGGGTACTCGCCGTGCCCATGGACGCGGTGGAAGGCGCACTCCTTGCCGTCGACCAGCAGCTCGGTCTCGGTGATCCAGCCGGACCGGACGTTGACGGTCACCGAGTGCCCGCCCTGGTCGAGGTGGAAGCTGTACCGCTGGCGCATCGGGACCTCCGGCGACAGGGCCTGCGACGAGGGGGGAACGGGGGAAGGGCGGAGGCGGGGAAAGCCACTGCCAGTCTAGGGCGGGTGGTCGTTAGGGTGCTCGACATGCGCAGCACAGCGGGTGGCCTGCGGCCGTACGGGCCGGACGACGAGGTGGCCGAGGACGAGTACGTCCTCGGGCTGTACCGGGTGCCGGTCAAGGCGAGGACGGGCCGCAAGGCCGGCCCGGCGCCGCGGCTCGGGCGGCTGGAGGCCTGGGCGGACGGCGGCGCGCTGCGGGCCGTCCTGCGCCGCCTGGGCGCGCGGACCCTGCCCACCCTCGCCCGCCACGAGCCCGACCTCGACTTCAGCAGCCGGATCCGGCAGCCGTCGACGGCCGCGCTGGTCCGGGAGATCGAGCAGGTGGACCTGGCCCGGCTCCCGGCCGCCGAGCGCGAGGTGCTGCGCCTGCTGCTGGACTGGGGCCGCAGGGCGGCGGCCGAGAACGGCGCGCTGCGGATCGAGATCGACGCCGTGCAGTGACGGCGGTGACCGGCCGGGTTCCCGGACGCGACCCGGAGAAATTCCCGGGGCGGCCCCACCTTCCGACGGATTCTCGTGATCTCTACAGTGTTGTAGATTCGTCCACAGGGAGAGATCCGAGGAGGGCATTGTGGGAGTTTCGCTGGCCAAGGGCGGCAACGTCTCGCTGAGCAAGGAGGCGCCCGGACTGAGCGCCGTGATCGTCGGTCTCGGCTGGGACGTGCGCACCACCACCGGGGCCGACTACGACCTGGACGCCAGCGCGCTGCTGTGCAACGCGCTGGGCAAGGTGGTCTCGGACCAGCACTTCGTCTTCTTCAACAACCTCCGCAGCCCCGAGGGTTCGGTCGAGCACAGCGGCGACAACCTGACCGGCGGCGGGGACGGGGACGACGAGCAGATCAAGGTCGACCTGGACCGCGTCCCGGTCGACGTGGCCAAGGTGGTCTTCCCGGTGTCGATCTACGACGCCGACGCCCGGCTGCAGAACTTCGGCCAGGTGCGCAACGCGTTCATCCGGATCGTCAACCAGGCCAACGGCCTGGAGATCGCGCGCTACGACCTGACCGAGGACGCCTCGACCGAGACCGCGATGGTCTTCGGCGAGCTGTACCGCAACGGCAACGAGTGGAAGTTCCGCGCCATCGGCCAGGGCTACGCCTCCGGCCTGCGCGGCATCGCGACCGACTACGGCGTCAACGTCTGACGTTCCGGCGTGAGTTGACGGGGTTTCGGCGGAATCGGGCGGCCCGGGCGCACCGGCCGTCCGGCCCGCTCAGCCGGTGCGGCCGAGCGCGTGGCCGCCGAAACCCCCGCCGGTGGTGAACTGGTGCTGCCACCAGGCGGTCATGGCCGGCTCGTCCATCCGTGACCAGTCCGGCGCCCCGGTGACCTGGGACCGGCCGAGGGTGCGGCCCAGCTCCACCAACTCCCGCCCCGACGCCGTCCGTTCGCGGTCGTAGGCGGCCAGCAGGGCCGCCCAGAAGTCGGCTTCCCGTCCCGCCAGTTCGAAGGCGTGGGCGTCCTGCACCGCCTTCACCACGCCGCTGGTGTTGTGCGGGCGCACCACGGTGGCCGCGTCCCCGCCGATCAGCAGTCGGCCGGCCGTGCGGCACGGGGCCGCCAGGTCGTAGATCGGCTGCAGGAAGGTCCGTTCGCGCGGGGTCAGGGTGACCAGCGCGGCCCAGTACGGCGGCAGGTGCCGCTCGGCGAGCTGCCGCAGTTCGTCCAGCTGTCCGTCGCCGAGGCTGCCCGCCGGGATGCTGGTCGGGCCGTCCAGTCGCAGCCAGGCGGGGGTGGGCGCGTAGAACACCCAGTTCACCTGGGTGCGGCCGGGCTCGACCCCGGGGATGCGGTAGATCACCACCTGGCCGCCGGGGTAGCAGGCGGTGATGGCCTGCTCCTCCGGCCAGGGCGCCGCACCGCCGGGCAGCTCGGCGAGCAGGGCGGCGTCGTAGCTGCCGCGCCAGCACACGTACCCGGCGTACCCGGGTTCGGCCTGGGGGCAGACGGCGGCGCGGACCACCGAGCGGTAGCCGTCGGCGCCGATCACCAGGTCGTACGTCTCGCGGACGCCGTCCGCTTCGGCCCAGGCGCCGTCCGGCCCGGTGCCGACGGCCGTCACGGTGGTGCCCAGCCGGAACTCGACCTGCGGGGGCGTCCGTTCGCGCAGCGCCTGCCAGAGCACGCCCCAGTGGTGGGAGTGGAAGGGGAAGGGCTGGGCCCAGAGCAGCCGTCCGCAGTCGTCCGGTCCGTCGCCCTCGCCGGCCGCGCCCCGGGTGACCCAGCGGCGGACGGTGAGGCGGTGCCGGCGGGTGTCCGCGTCGAGGTGCCCGGTTCGGACCAGTTCGTCGAAGCGGTCGTCGTGGGTGCACAGCCCCACGCCGCGGTCCTCCAGCCGGCCGGGGCTGCGTTCCAGCACCACCACGTGTTCCGCGCCGAGCCGGGCCGCGGCGCCGGCGAAGGCGCTCCCGGCGATGCTGCCCCCGACGACGGCCACCGAGCCACCCCGCACGGTCGCTCCTCTCCCGAGCTCGCGATGTCCCTTGAGATGTCCGGGACACGACGATACGCCGCCGGGCGGGCTCCGGCGGTGTGTTCGAAGCATCCGGGGGTCTTCCGGCGGGCCGGTGCGGCAGGGCCGGCCGGTGTGTCCGGCGGGTTCGGCGCGCCCGGCCGATGTGCCCGTCCGGCCGATGTGCCCGTCCGGCCTTATGCAACTAGTTGCATACCTCCTGCCCGTCCCCTACCCTGCGGTAACAACGACCCCCAGCCCGCGCCCCAGGAGACGTCGATGAGCGCCCACCCCGGCAGCAGCCGCTACCCGCACCTGCTCAGCCCGCTCGACCTCGGCTTCACCACCCTGCCCAACCGCGTGATCATGGGATCCATGCACGTCGGCCTGGAGGAGGCCCCCGGCGGCTACGAGCGGATGGCCGCCTTCTACGCCGAACGGGCCCGCGGCGGCGTCGGCCTGATCGTCACCGGCGGCATCGCCCCCAACGAGGCCGGGCGCCCCTGGGAGGGCGGCGCGATGCTGACCACCGAGGAGGAGGCCGACAAGCACCGGACGGTCACCGACGCGGTGCACGCCGCCGGCGGGAAGATCGCCCTCCAGATCCTGCACTTCGGCCGCTACGCCTACCACCCCGACCTCGTCGCCCCCAGCGCGATCCAGGCCCCGATCAGCCCCTTCACGCCCAACGCGCTCACCGCCGAGCAGGTCGAGCAGACCATCGAGGACTTCGCCCGCTGCGCCGAACTCGCCCGCCGCGCCGGGTACGACGGCGTCGAGATCATGGGCTCCGAGGGCTACCTGATCAACGAGTTCATCGTCGCCGCGACCAACCGCCGCGAGGACGAGTGGGGCGGCACGTACGAGCGGCGGATGCGCTTCCCGGTGGAGATCGTCCGCCGGGTCCGCGAGCGGGTCGGCGAGGACTTCATCATCGTCTACCGCCTCTCCATGCTCGACCTGGTGCCCGGCGGCTCCACCCTGGACGAGGTCGTCCGGCTCGCCCAGGCCGTCGAGGCCGCCGGGGCGACCATCATCAACAGCGGCATCGGCTGGCACGAGGCCCGCATCCCCACCATCGCCACCTCGGTGCCGCGCGGCGCCTTCGCCTGGGTGACGAAGAAGGTGATGGGCCGCGTCGGCATCCCGCTGGTCACCAGCAACCGCATCAACACCCCCGAGATCGCCGAGAGCCTGCTCGCCGAGGGCAGCGCCGACCTGGTCTCGATGGCCCGCCCGCTGCTCGCCGACGCCGACTTCGTCGCCAAGGCCCGGGACGACCGCGCCGAGGCCATCAACACCTGCATCGGCTGCAACCAGGCCTGCCTCGACCACACCTTCAGCCTCCAGATCACCTCCTGCCTGGTCAACCCGCGCGCCTGCCACGAGACCGAACTCGTCCTCGGGCCCACCCGGTCGCGCAAGCGGATCGGCGTCGTCGGGGCCGGCCCGGCCGGCCTGGCCTTCGCCGTCTCCGCCGCCGAACGCGGCCACGACGTCACCCTGTACGACGCCGCCGAGACGATCGGCGGGCAGCTGAACATCGCCCGGCGCATCCCCGGCAAGGAGGAGTTCGACGAGACGGTGCGCTACTTCCGCACCCGGCTGGCCGAGTTGGCCGTCACACTGCGGCTCGGCGCGACCGTCACCGCCGAGCAGCTGGCCGAGCAGGGCCACGACGAGATCGTCCTCGCCACCGGCGTCACCCCCCGAACTCCCCTCGACATCCCGGGAATCGACCACCCCAGCGTGCTCGGCTACCTCGACGTGCTGCGGGACGGCGCGCCGGTCGGAGAGCGGGTCGCCATCCTCGGCGCGGGCGGCATCGGCTTCGACGTGGCCGAGTTCCTCACCGACCCGGGCGACGCGGCCAGCCTCAACCCTCCCGTGTTCCAGGCCAAGTGGGGCATCGACCCGGACTACCGCGAGCGCGGCGGCCTGCGCGCCCCGGAGCGGCCGAAGCCCCCGCGCAGCGTCCACCTGCTCCAGCGCAAGACCAGCAAGGTCGGCGCCGGCCTCGGCAAGACCACCGGCTGGATCCACCGCACCGAGCTCAAGCACCGCGGCGTGGTGATGGTCCCCGGCGTCACCTACGACCTGATCGACGACGCCGGCCTGCACCTCACCGTGGACGGCGAGCGCCAGCTGCTTCCCGTCGACACCGTCGTGCTCTGCACCGGCCAGGAGCCGCGCCGCGACCTGTACGAGGCGCTGCGCGAGCGCGGCCTGCCGGTGCACCTGATCGGCGGCGCCGACGTGGCCGCCGAACTGGACGCCAAGCGGGCCATCAAGCAGGGCACCGAACTGGCCGCCGCGCTCTGACCCGTCCCGCGCCCGGGCCTGCGTCGTGGCCCGTACGATCGACCCCATGTCGCTGCCGCACGCCATCCTCACCGCCCTGCTGGAGAAACCGTCCTCGGGGCTGGAGCTGACCAGGCGGTTCGACAAGTCGATCGGCTTCTTCTGGCCCGCCACCCACCAGCAGATCTACCGCGAGCTGGGCCGGCTGGAGGCCTCCGGACAGATTCGGGCCCTCCAGCCGGAAGCGCCGGTGCGCGGACAGAAGAAGGAGTACGAGGTCCTGCCGGAGGGCCGCGCCGAACTCGCCCGCTGGACCGCCGAGGGCGCCGCGCCGCGCGCCGTCCGGGAGCCCCTGCTGCTGCGGCTGCGGGCGGCCGCGGTGGTCGGCACGGACGGGTTGGCCGCCGAGCTGGAGCGCCATCTCGTGCTGCACCGCGAGCAGTTGGCCGACTACCGGGAGATCGAGCGGCGCGACTTCCCGGCCGAGCGGACGGACGCCGGGGCCCGGCTCCAGCACGCGGTGCTGCGGGCCGGCATCGGACTGGAGACCTTCTGGGTGCAGTGGCTCGCCGAGACCCTCGAAGACCTTCCTCCCTCTCCGTCTCAGGCCCCCACGTCGTCCGCCGACCCCGCGAACGGCTCCTGACCTGCGGAGACACCAGCCCGCGCGCCCTGCCCGGCCCCCGGTGGGACACTGGTGGCTGTCCCTGCCCGAACTCTCGACCGGGGGCCCGCATGCCTCGTTCCAGGCCCATCCACGCCCTCGCCGCCGCGGCCGTCGCCGTGGCGGTCGTCCTGGGCCCGTCCGCCCTGTCGGCGTCGGCCGCACCCGACCAGGACGCCCAGCCACTGCCCTCCGCCGACCAACTGAAGTCGGCCCTGCTGACCGCGGCCGACCTCGGCCCCGGCTACACCGAGATCCCGGTGACGCAGAGCCCCAGCCCCGGTGAGAACCCGACCCCGGTGGCGGGCTGTGCGGCGCTCAGCGCCCTGATCAACATGCGCGCCACCCAGACCGGCACCGATGTCGCGCACGCCGCGGTCGAACTCGACGGCCCGGACGGCAACCCGATGACCACCCAGGTCCTCGCGACCGAGGCGCCCGACCGGCTCGCCGCCGACTTCAACACCGTCGCCGACGCGCTCAAGACCTGCCACAGCATCACCTTCAACGGCGGCACCGACGACGAGGTCACCTTCACCGTCACCCCGGTCACCCTCGGCGACCGTAAGGACGCCCCGGCCGTCCACCTCGACGGCAGCCTGGCCGGCGTCCAACTCAACGGCTACGTCGGCATCGAGCGCTTCGGCACGGTGGCCATGGCCTTCGGCTTCTTCGAACGCCAGGGCACCTCCGAGCAGACCGCCTCCATGCAGTACCGCACCGCCGTCGCCAAGGTCGAACGCACCCTCGGCACCCACGCCGGCAGCACCACACCCCCCACCGCCACCCCCACCGACGGCCGGCCCGTCTGACCCGGCCCGCACTCGGACAACCTGGACAAGGCCTACGCCGTGTAGTCGTGTGCGGTGCCCGTCTCCCGCGAGGGAAGCGGGCACCGCCTCATGGCCGACGGTCGCCGCTCGTCCGGCAACGATCCGGTCATCGTGACATCGTGGAGGGTTGAGCGGTGGCCCGGTCGGGGACGGCGGCCGCACCCCCGTGGCGGCCGCCCCCGGTGGGCTCAGGGGTGGTAGACGACCTCGGGGAAGGCCTTCGACGGGCCGTCGAGCAGGTTGCCGCAGTGGCGGCCCCGCAGGTGGAGGTCGAAGAAGGCGCGCGGGTAGGCCTGTTGGATGAGGACGCCGCGGGCGGGGTCGAGGGTGCCGACCTCGGACTGGATCTGCTGGTCGGTCATCCCGAGCAGCCGGCCCGCCTGGGGGATCAGCGTCATGTTGTCGCCGTACGAGCTGTGCACGGCGCCGATGGCCTGGATGTCGAGGCGCCAGCCGCGCAGGTGGCCCCAGAAGGTCTCGACGTACGGACTGGCGGCCCGGGTGTACTGGGCGGTCATCATCATGAACGGACGGTCGATGTCGGTGGTGATGGCGGGGTTCGACTCCATCCGGCCGTCGAAGGTGAGCCCGGCGCGGATGCGCTGGTCGGCGACCATGGCGAGGCCGACGGCGGTGCCTCCCTTGGACCAGCCGCAGGCGCCGATGTTCCGTGCGTCGAGGCCGCCGAGCAGGCCGTTCGGCAGGGTGCGGCCGTCGACGTCGGGGTTGCGGCCGTTGGCGAGGTCGGTGACCCGTTCGAGCAGGAAGAGCAGGTCGGCGGCGTAGTCCCTCGGGTACAGGCCCGGGGCGACGCCGTCCCGGGTGACGACGGTGCCGTCGGGGAACTCGGTGACTCCGTCGTGGGTGTGGTCGACGGTGACGACGGCGAAGCCGTGGCTGGCCAACTCCTGGACCACGATGGTGCGGTCGGCGCGGTGGCTGCCCGCGCCGTGCGAGTAGAGGACGACGGGCAGCGGCCGGCCGGACCGGTGGACGGGTGCGCCCTGGTGGCCGGCGGTGAGCGGCGCGAGCGCGAGGGGGAGCGGGTAGCCGGCGTCGTCGAGGAAGGCCTTCAGGGCGCCGTCGGTCATCCAGGGGGCGAGCGGGTACGCGTCGGCGTCCGCGGGCGCGTACCTGGCCGGGTACCAGACGGTGGCCATCAGCTCGCGGTACTTTCCGGGCCGGGCGTTCGGGTCGAGCCGGGACTCGTCGCGCAGGTGCAGCGGCACCATCCCCACCGGGAAGGGGCCGGTGGGTGCGGGCAGGGTGAGCCGCGCGGGGGAGGCGGCGGCGGGCGAGGCAGAGGCAGGGACGGGGGCAGGGACGGGGGCAGGAACGGGAGCGGCCGAGGCGGTGCGGGCGAGGCCCAGCGGCGCGACGGCGCCCAGGGCGAGCGCGGTGCCCAGCATGCGGCGGCGGGTCGGTCCGGTGTGGCGGGCGGTCGGCGTGGTGTCCATGCGCGGAACGCTGTCACGTGGGGCGCGCGGGCGGCATCGGCCCACGGATTGATCATCCGTCAGGTCGCATTGGCCCGGGGATGTACATCCCCGGGCTGATGCGGCAGGCGGCCGGGCGAGATTCTCCGCCTGCCGCCTGCCCGTTGCTCGCCCCCGCTTAGACGAAGTTCTTGTCGATCAGCATCTGCAGCACGTTGACGTGGAAGTCCGGGAAGTCCATCGGCACGATGCCGAACCGGGCGCGCTGCTGGGTGCGGGCGCTCAGGTACGGGTGGACCGTGCGGTCCATCAGGGCCTGGGAGCTGGTCTTTGGCCAGTAACCACCGGCGTAGGAAAGGAAGTTGACGAACATCTTCGGGTAGGCCGGGTTGAGGAAGGCCTTGTCGAACTGGGCGACGATGCGTTGGCCCTTCGTGCCCAGCGGGTCGAGGCCGCCGGTCTGCCAGAGGTCCTGGGTGTCGAACCAGCCGTTCTCGCCGCTGGACCAGTCGATCAGGCCCCACGGGTTGGCGAAGTCGGCGATCAGGACGACCTTTCCGCGGGCGGTGGCGAGGGTCGGCCACCCGTGGAAGTGGAACAGGCCGCGGTAGCCCAGATCGTCGAGGTAGTGGTTGACCCGCCGCATGAACTCGGTGTCGTCGAGCGACTGGCCGCCGGAGCGCTCGTTGCGCAGGCGCATCAGGACGGTCTCGCCGGGGTGCGACTGGAGGAAGGACCGGCACCGGTCGAGTACGTCCTGGAGCCGGATGTGCTGGTAGGCGTCGGAGTGGTAGATCCCGAGCTCGTCGGGCGCGCCCTGGAGGCCGTTGCAGCGGATGTCGAGGAAGCGGACTCCCTCGGTCAACTGCTGGGGGATTCCCCAGTTCTGGGTGTGCGACCACTCGGTGCCGTAGGCGGGGTTCTCGCAGCAGGAGTCGTGGGTGCCGGGGATGGTGAGGTCGAGCAGGGAGAGGCTGCCGTCCAGGCGGCTCATCCAGCTGTCCGTCGGCAGGCCGCGCGGGGTGGTGGCGCCGGCGGCCGCCCAGGCGGTGCCGGGCAGGGCGAGGCCTGTGACGGTGGCGGCGCCCAATCCCGCGCCCCACCTGAGAAGTTCACGACGTGCGATGCCCATGGTGCGGCTCCTTGGGGTCCGGTCGGTCGTCCGAGGCGCGCTGCCATCCTGGCGCACGCGGCCACTGCTTCGACAGGCCCGCGGCGCCACGATCCCGACGCGTGGGGGCGATTCGCCCGTTCCGTGGCGGGGCGACGGTCGGTCCGGGCTGCCCGGGGCGCGGGAACCGGACGGGCCCGTGGGGCGTGTGTGTCCTGAACGGGAGCGCGGAGGAGAGGGGCGAGTACGGATGGCGGCATCGACGGACGACGGAAGAACGGGCGGCTGCGGGTGGCTCCTCGCCGGGCCGGTGCTGGCGCTGGTGATCACCTTGTCGGAGGCGGTCTTGGTCTCGCAGCGGTGGGCGGACTGCCCGGTCGGGAGGGAATCGCCGACCCATGCGGCGACGTGGGTGCTCCTGTCTACGGCCTGGCTCGGCATGACGGTGCTGCTGATCGTCTTCCAGGCCGCGCTGACAGCGGTGCTGCCGAAGAAGCTCGCGCCGGAGGTCAAGTGGGCGGTGCTGATCGTGGCGACCGTGGCGCTGTTCATCCTGTTCGATCTCGTCATGGGCTCCCCGGACGCGGACCCGGGCGGCCTCTGCTACCGCGGGTAGCCGCCCCGGACCCTGCCCTGCCCTGCCCTGCTTCCGCTCCCCGCCCGACCCGTCGGTGGGGTGAAGATCGAAATGCGCGGACGGCCGCCGCCCGCCACGGTGGGACCGTGGCTGCGATCGTCGTCCTCTTCGAAATGGCCCCGGACCAGTCCCTCGGCCCCGAGGGCGTCGGCCCGGGCGTGGTCGCGGTGCACGCCGCCGGCCAGGACCCGGACGTCCCGGAGGACCCGCAGGCGCGCACCTTCTGCGGGCTGGACACCGCCCCGATGGAGCACGCCCACTACCGTCCCGCCCGGCCGGGCGAGCCGTGGTACCCGCCCGAGCTGGAGCAGCAGCGGTGCCGGCTCTGCGAGGCGGCGCTGCACCGGCTCTGAGCGAAGATTCGCCCCTGAGCGAAGCGCCGGAGCACCAGACCGACGAGGACGAGGCCGGGTCAGCCTGGCCGGTGGGCGACCGCGCCGAACATCGCCACCGACAGGTGGAACGTCCCGTGCGCGGCGGCCGTGTCGAGGTCGGTGTAGAGCCGGTCGCACTGCTCCTCGGTGATCAGGCCGCGCCCGACGGCCGCCGCGCCGATGCCGCGGACGATCGGCTCGCTGACCGTACGGGAGTCGTGCAGCAGGACGTCGGCGCCGAGGTGGTCGACGGTCAGTCCGGCGTCGACCAGCAGGCCCGCGAGGCGGCGTCCGGCGTCCGGGGTGGCGGCGGTGCCCTCGGCGACGGCGGCCAGCGCGGGGCGGACCTCCGGGGCGACCGGGTGGAGCACGAAGGTGGCCCAGTCGGTGTCCAGCAGGGCGACCCGGCCGCCCGGGCGCAGCACCCGGGCCATCTCGGCGACGGCCTTCGCCGGGTCGGCGAGGTGCTGGAGGACGCGCTCGCACCGGACGACGTCCGACCCGCCGTCGGGCAAGGGCAGGGCGAGCGCGTCGCCGTCCAGGAACCGGGCCGCGCTGCCGGCCTCGGTGGCCCGCTGCTCGGCGACGGCCCGCAGCCCGGGGTGGGGTTCGATGCCGAGGGCACGGCCCTGCGCGCCGACCGCCGTCGCGAGCACCTGGGTCTCCGACCCGGTGCCGGAGCCGACGTCCAGCGCCCGCTCCCCGGGGCGTACGGCGAGCCGCGCGTGCGCCCACGCGCGCAGCCGCCGTACCCCGGGGTTGGCGGCCTGGGCGTCCAGCACGGCGACCAGCCGGTCGGTGAGCGCCGGGTCGATGTTGGCGGTGCGGAAGGGCGAAGTGGGGAGCGGGTCGCTCATGGCGGTCACCCTAGACCCGTCCTTCGCACATAACGAGTTCGGATGATGTGGTGATGCGACCGGTATCCCGATGGGGTGCCGGTCGTTGAGCCTGGCGTGCCGAT